>NZ_JAVDUZ010000004.1:0-403514 GCF_031456585.1 Variovorax sp. 3319 | reverse complement strand
CGCCGTCAGCGTGGTCTTGCCGTGGTCAACGTGACCGATCGTGCCCACGTTCACGTGCGGCTTGGTGCGGGTGAATTTACCTTTTGCCATTTTTCGACTCCGAAAAAAACGATTTCAACGTATGCAGATGGGTTGCAAAGCTGCCGTTGCAACCCCCAAAAACTGGTGCCCTTTGCGGGAATCGGACCCGCGACCTCTCCCTTACCAAGGGAGTGCTCTACCACTGAGCCAAAAGGGCTTTGTCTAACCAATCGCTTCCGGCGTCGAACCGGGTCTCTGGAGCGGGAGACGGGAATCGAACCCGCGTCATCAGCTTGGAAGGCTGGGGTTCTACCATTGAACTACTCCCGCATCGGGGGCACTCAAAGGCACCCAAAGCGCTAGATCCAATCGCTCTTAGAAACCAAATTCATCGCTGGTGGAGAGGGCTGGATTCGAACCAGCGTACTCGTAAGAGGGCAGATTTACAGTCTGCTGCCATTAACCACTCGGCCACCTCTCCGGCGAACCTCGAAATATAGCACGGTTTTGTGACTTCACAGAACCTCCAGCACCAATAAGACGCAGGAACTGCACGAGGCGAACTGGCGGGAATTATCCGCGAAATCAATCGCCCTGCTGGTGCGCCTCCCGCCAGGCACGCGCTTCGCCGAAGTGCCCGCAGCCGATGAAGGGCACCGGCGGGCGCATCGCGGAAAGCGGCGAGGGGTGGTTCGACATCAGCACCTTGTGGCGGTTGACGTCGATCAACGCGCGCTTGCTTTGCGCGTGCGAGCCCCACAGCATAAAAACAACAGGTTTTGCACCGTCTGATACATGCCGGATGACTGCGTCGGTCAGCACTTCCCAGCCGCGCCCCGAGTGGCTGGCTGGCTGCCCCTCTTCCACCGTGAGGCAGGTATTGAGCAGCAGCACTCCATGGGTTGCCCACTTCACCAGGCTGCCGCCCGGGTTCGGAAAAGGTGGCGGAGGCGTTCCCAGGTCGCGCTGAAGCTCTTTGAAGATGTTTCGCAGCGACGGCGGCAGCGCCACACCGGACGCCACCGAAAAAGCCAGCCCCTCCGCCTGGCCACGCCCGTGGTACGGGTCTTGGCCAAGGATGACCACGCGCACGTCTTCCGGCGGAGTCAGCTCCAGCGCCCGCAACGGCCGGGGCGGGAAAATCACGGCCCCGGCATCCAGGCGCTCACGCAGAAAGCCCAGCAGCTTCTGCCCGACGATGCTGCCGAAGAACCCATCGACCAGCGGCTGCCAGCCCGGCGCCACGGGCCAGTCGGCAGGGTCGCTGCTCGACAGCTGATCGGGCCGGCTCATTTGAACAATGCGGCGAGCGCCTCGCCCGGCTCCTTGGCGCGCATGAACGCCTCGCCAACCAGAAAGGCATGGACGCCTGCCGCACGCAAGGTGGCCACGTCTTCGCGCGTCGCAATGCCCGATTCGGTAACCGCCAGCCTATCGGCAGGCAACCGGGGCAGCAGGTCGATGGTGGCCTGGATCGACACCTCGAAGTTGCGCAGATTGCGGTTGTTCACGCCGATGAGCGGCGTCTTGAGCTTGAGTGCACGGTCGAGCTCGGCCGAGTCGTGCACTTCGACCAGCACCGCCATGCCCAGGCTGCGTGCAATGGCTTCGTAGTCCTTCATTTGCGCGTCGTCGAGGCAGGCCGCGATCAAGAGAATGGCGTCCGCTCCCATCGCACGCGATTCGTACACCTGGTATGGATCGACGATGAAATCCTTGCGCAGCACAGGCAGGTCGCATGAGGCGCGCGCCTGCTTGAGATAGTCGACGCCGCCCTGGAAAAACTGCTTGTCGGTCAGCACCGAAAGACAGGCGGCGCTGATTTCGCCATCACCCTCCGCATAGCTCTGTGCAATGTCGGCCGGAATGAAGTCTTCGCGCAGCACGCCCTTGCTCGGGCTGGCCTTCTTGACCTCGGCGATCACCGCAGCGTGGCCGGAAGCAATCTTGGCACGCAGGGCGCCTTCGAAATCGCGCGTCAGCACGCGGCTCTCGGCGTCGAACCGCACGGCTTCGAGCGGGCTCTTTTTCTGCGCCGTAGCAATTTCCTGCCGCTTGACTGCAATGATCTTGTCGAGGATGTCGGACATGTTCTGTTTTCCTGCCTGTCTGTCTGTCTTTAGTGATTCTTTTTGGCGGTTCTTCAGACCGTTGTGGAAGCCTTGACCAGTTCGGCCAGCTTGGCCCGCGCCGCGCCCGATGCCACGGCTTCGCGCGCGAGCTCGATGCCGGCCGCCATCGAATCGGCCACATTGGCGGCATACAGGGCTGCGCCTGCGTTCAGCAGCACGATGTCGAGCGCCGGACCGGCATGATTGTCGAGCACCCCCAGCAACATGGCCTTCGACTGCTCGGGCGTTTCCACGCGCAGCGTGCGGTTGCTCGACATGGCAAAACCGAAGTCTTCCGGGTGCAGTTCGTATTCGCGGATCTCGCCGTCCTTGAGCTCGCCGACCATCGTGGCCGCCCCTAGTGAGATTTCGTCCATGCCGTCCCGGCCGTAAACAACCAGGGCATGCTCGGTGCCCAACCGCTGCAGCGCACGCACCTGGATGCCCACGAGGTCGGGGTGGAACACGCCCATCAGTATGTTCGGCGCGCCCGCCGGGTTGGTCAGCGGGCCCAGGATGTTGAAGATCGTCTTGATGCCGAGCTCCTTGCGCACCGGCGCCACGTTCTTCATGGCCGGATGGTGATTCGGCGCAAACATGAAGCCAATGCCCACCTGTTCGATGGAGCGGGCAATCTGCTCCGGCTGCAGGTTGATGTTGACGCCGAGAGATTCCAGCACGTCTGCGCTGCCGGACTTGCTCGACACGCTGCGCCCGCCATGCTTGCTGACCTTGGCCCCCGCGGCGGCCGCAACGAACATCGAGCAGGTCGAGATGTTGAAGGTGTGCGAGCCGTCGCCACCGGTGCCGACAATGTCGACCAGGTGCTTGGTGTCCTTCACCGGCACCTTGGTGGAAACCTCGCGCATCACCTGCGCCGCCGCCGTGATCTCGCCGATGGTTTCCTTCTTCACGCGCAGGCCGGTAATCAGCGCCGCCATCATCACCGGCGAGCACTCGCCGCTCATGATGAGCCGGACGATGTGCAGCATTTCGTCGTGAAAAACCTCGCGGTGCTCGATGGTGCGCTGCAGCGCTTCCTGGGGGGTGATCATGGTGAGTCTCCTCGGTAGATGTTGTCAGTGGCCGATGCGAACGGCCGGCGCGTCGGTGAACGCAAGCTTGAGGCCGAAGCCGATGAACAGCACGCCGGCCACGCGGTCGAGCCAATGCATGCCCTTCTGCACCGCGCCGCGGCGCGCCATCCAGCCCGCGGCCACGGCCCACCCCACGTTGACGGGAATCGCGTTGAGGTTGAACAACACGCCCAGCAGCACGAAGTACCAAGCCTTGTTGTCGGCGCCGGGCGCAATGAACTGCGGCACGAAAGCCAGGAAGAACAGCGCCACCTTGGGGTTGAGCACGTTCGTCCAGAAACCGCCGAGAAAAATCGCCTTGAGGGTGCGTTCCCCGCTCGCCGCCGCAGCAACCTTGCCCAGGTCGGCCGACGGCGCCGCGCGAGACAGCACCATGCGCACCCCAAGGTAGAGCAGATAGGCCGCACCGACGTATTTGAGTACCGTGAACGCGGCCGCAGACGTGGCCATCAGGGTGCCGACACCAACCGCCGCCGCGAAGATGTGTACAAAACAACCCGCCGTGATGCCAAGCCCCGCAACAATGCCGGCACGCACACCGGAGCGCAGCGAGTTCGTCACGATATAAAGCACGTCGGGCCCCGGCGTGAGGTTCAGCAGCCAGCCGGCGGCGATGAAGGCGAGCAGATGGGGAAGATCGGGCATCGCGTCCTCGCCGGCGTCAGGATTTGAAGAAACCGCGGATCGCGGCCACGGCGCGATCGACGCCCGCCTCGTTCACATCGAGGTGCGTCACGAAGCGAAGGCGATACAGCCCCGTTGCCAGGATGCCCTGGTTGTTGAGGCTTGCGATCAGTTCCGCCGAACGCGCCTGCGCCGCGCCCGTGAGGTCGGCAAACACGATGTTGGTGTGCGGCGCCTCGACCTTCAAGCCATCGATGCCTTCAAGCCCCTGTGCCAGGCGCTGCGCCAGCGCATGGTCCTGGGCGAGGCGATCGACATGGTGGTCGAGTGCGTGCGATGCCGCCGCGGCGAGCAGCCCCGCCTGCCGCATGCCGCCGCCTGCCATCTTGCGAATGCGGTGCGCACGCGCGATGAACTCGCGCGACCCGACCAGCGCCGAACCGACCGGTGCACCCAGGCCCTTGCTGAAGCAGACCGATACGCTGTCGAAGCACTGCGCAATGCGCCGGGCTTCGGCACGGACGTCGCTGCGCTTGTTCAACGCAGCCTGCGCCGTTGCCGCATTGAAGAGCCGCGCGCCATCCAGGTGACGCTGCAGCCCCTTCGTCTTCGCAAGTTCCGTCGCAGCCTGCACGTATTCGAAGGGCAGCAGCTTGCCCCCCAGCGTGTTTTCCAGCGCAAGCAGCTTCGTGCGCGCAAAGTGGGCGTCATCAGGCTTGATGGCCGATTCGATCTGCGCCAGCGGCAGCGTGCCGTCGGGCGCATGGTCGAGCGGCTGCGGCTGCACGCTGCCGAACACCGCCGCGCCGCCGCCCTCCCACCGATAGCAGTGCGCCTGCTGGCCGACGATGTACTCGTCGCCACGTCCGCAGTGCGAAAGAATGGCGCACAGGTTGCTTTGCGTGCCGGTCGGCACGAACAGCGCCGCCTCGAAACCCAGCAGCGCCGCGATCTTTTCCTGCAGCGCATTCACGGTCGGATCGGTGCCGAAAACGTCGTCTCCGAGCGGCGCCGCCATCATGGCCTCGCGCATCCCCGGGGTGGGTTGTGTGACGGTGTCGCTGCGCAGGTCGACGATGGAGGAGCGGTCGGTCATGTCGGTCAGTCCAGAAAGTTCTTGAGCATGGCGTGCCCGTGCTCGGTGAGGATCGATTCAGGATGGAACTGCACGCCTTCGATGCGCACATCATGCGCAAAGCCGGTGTGCCGCACGCCCATGATCTCGCCGTCGTCGGTCCATGCGGTAATCGCCAATTCCTTCGGGCAGCTCTCGCGCTCGATCGAAAGCGAGTGATACCGGTTGACGATGAACTTCTCGGGCAGCCCCGCAAACACGCCTTCTTGCGTGGTTGTGATCTCGCTGGTCTTGCCGTGCATCAGTTGCTGCGCACGAATGATCTTGCCGCCAAAGGCCGCGCCAATGGCCTGGTGGCCCAGGCACACGCCAAGAATCGGCAGCTTGCCCGCAAAGGCCTCGATGGCCGCCACCGACACGCCCGCCTCTGCCGGCGAGCACGGCCCCGGCGACACCACCAGGCGGGTCACGCCCGAAGCGATGAGTTCGCCGATCTGCGCAACGGTGATCTCGTCGTTGCGGTGCACCTGAACATCCGCGCCCAGCTCGCCAAAATACTGGACGATGTTGTAGGTGAACGAATCGTAGTTGTCGATCATCAGCAGTTTCATGGCTTGCTCACAATCCGGTGCACGCCCTTGACCACGGGGAACACGTTGAAGTTGATCAGGAGGCCCAGCTTGAGGCCCGAGAGACGCAGCGCGGCAAGCACCTGCGCGCGGTGCAGGTCGGTCAGCACGTCGACTGCCTTGAGCTCGACGATGACCGACTGCTCCACCACGAAGCCCGCGCGGTACACCTCGCCCAGCGAGCGGCCCTTGTAGCTGGCCGAAAGCGCCACGCCCTGCGCAAAGCCGATCTCGCGCTCGGCAAGTTCGATGGCCAGCGCGGCGGCGTAGGCATCCTCGTTAAGGCCGGTGCCCAGCACGCGCTGCACCTCGACCGCGGCGCCGATGATCTCGTGCGAAAAATCGTTTTGAATATCAGGCACGTTGCTCATTCCAGCCCCTCCTCGACCAGTTCGGCGGCGCGCAGCAATGCGCGCGCCTTGGCTTCTGTTTCTTTCCACTCCAGCTCGGGCACCGAATCGGCCACCACGCCGGCCGCGGCCTGCACGTGGAGCATCTGGTCCTTCACGATCCCGGTGCGAATGGCAATGGCCACGTCCATGTCGCCCGCATAGCTGATGTAGCCGCAGGCGCCGCCATAGAGGCCGCGCTTGGTGGGCTCCAGCTGGTCGATGAGTTCCATTGCATGCACCTTGGGCGCGCCGGTCAACGTGCCGGCCGGGAAGGTGGCCTTGAGCACGTCGATGGCGGTCATGCCGTCTTTGAGCGTGCCCTCGACATTGCTCACGATGTGCATCACGTGGCTGTAGCGCTCTACCGCGAAGGCCTCGGTCACCTTCACGGTGCCGGTCTTGGCAATGCGGCCGATGTCGTTGCGCGCAAGGTCGATCAGCATCACGTGCTCGGCGCGCTCCTTCGGATCGTTGATGAGTTCTTCCTCGGCGGCCTTGTCGAGCTCTGGCGAAGCACCGCGCGGACGCGTGCCGGCCAGCGGGCGGATGGTGATCTTCTGTTCGCCTTCGCCCGTGTTTTCCTGGCGCACCAGGATCTCGGGCGAAGCGCCCACCACGTGGAAGTCACCCAGGTGGTAGTAATACATGTAGGGCGACGGATTGAGCGAGCGCAGCGCGCGGTACAGCGACAGGGGCGATTCGGTGTAGCGCTTGCTGATGCGCTGCCCCACCTGCACCTGCATGAAGTCGCCGGCGGCAATCATGTCCTTGGCCCGCTCCACGGACGCAAGGTAGTCGGCCTTGGCAAAGCTGCGCTCGGGCGGGTGCGGCTGCGTCGGCTTGACGATGGGCGCGCTCACCGAGTACTTGAGTTTTTCTTTCAGCTCGCGCAGGCGGCGCTTGCCTGTCGCATAGGCCTCAGGCTGCTTCGGATCGGCATAGACGATCAAATACAGCTTGCCCGAGAGGTTGTCGATGACGGCCAGTTCCTCGCACTGCAGCAGCAGGATGTCGGGGCAGCCCAGCGCATCGGGCGGGCAGCTTTTTTCAAGCTTGCGTTCGATGTGGCGCACCGTGTCGTAGCCAAAGTAGCCCGCAAGGCCGCCACAAAAACGCGGAAGCCCCGGACGCAACGCCACCTTGAAGCGCTTCTGGTATTCGGCAATGAAGTCCAGCGGATTGCCCGGCGCGGTTTCGACGACCTGCCCATCGGTGACCACCTCGGTCACGGCATCGGCGCCGAAACCGCTGGCGCGCAGCAGCGTGCGTGCAGGCAGGCCAATGAAGCTGTAGCGCCCGAAGCGCTCGCCGCCCACCACGGATTCGAGCAGGAAGCTGTGCTTGCCGCCGCCCTGGGAGTGGGCCAGCTTGAGATAGAGCGAAAGAGGCGTCTCGAGGTCTGCAAAAGCCTCGGCCATCAGCGGAATACGGTTGTAGCCCTGGGCGCTGAGGCTCTTGAATTCAAGTTCGGTGATCACGGATTCGTTCTCCAGTTGCCTCGCGGCGCTTCTTGGCCGGCGGCAAGGTCATTCACGGGTGGTCCGGAGTCTGCAGCGATCCGGTACCGCGGGCGCACGGCGTGCGCCGTGCAATCAAACAGTCAGCGATGTATGGCTACGCCAGGGCCAGGCTCCCCGGCTGCCTTGACCTGTTTGAATGATGTGATGAACGAACATGGAGCGTGGAGTTTAGCCCACGAAAACGCCGCCGCGTGCAGCCGCGGCCTTCAGGGTTCCCCCGAGGGGCGGGAGTAAAACGAAAAGATACATTCGAACGATCGTTCGCAAATCGAGGAGATCAACGTGCCTTTTCTTTCGGTCCCGCCCCTGTTCTCCCGCCTTGCCGTGCTGGCCTGCGTCGCGGCCACCGCGCTTGGTGCATCGGCCGCACAGGTAGACGTAGCTGGCGTCAAATTGAACGACACCCTCGACCTGCGCGGCAGCACCCTGCAGCTCAACGGCGCCGGTGTGCGCTACAAGGCGGTGTTCAAGGTGTACACCGCCGGCTTCTACGTTGGAAAGAAAGTCTCCACACCCGAAGAGGCGCTGGCGGCACCGGGCCCCAAGCGCGTTGCCATCACCATGCTGCGCGACATCGAGGCCAATGAACTCGGCAAGCTCTTTACCAAGGGCGTGGAAGAAAACTCACCCAAGACCGAGATGGTCAACCTCATTCCGGGCCTGCTGCGCATGGGCCAGATGTTCGCCGACCAGAAGCAGCTCAAGGCCGGCGACACCTTCACCATCGACTGGCTGCCCGGCACCGGCACGCTCATTACCGTGCGCGGCGTGCCTCAGCCCGATCCGATCAAGGAACAGGCGTTTTTCAATGCGCTGCTGCGCATATGGCTCGGCCCGGTGCCGGCCGACTGGAAGCTCAAGGACGCGTTGCTCGGAAAGCCGTAGCCCGGCCCTCACAGACCTCGCAGGCCGGCAAGCTCGGCCAATGAATCCACGAATCCGTCGGCATCGACCCCGCGCACCGGCTCGCCATGGTTGTAGCCGTAGGTCACCAGCACCACCGGGCAACCGGCGGCGCGCGCGGCCTTGGCATCGTTGCTCGAGTCTCCGATCATCAGCGTGCGCGCGGGAACGGTGCCCAGCGCCTCGCAGGTTTTCAGCAGGGGGAGCGGGTCGGGCTTCTTGCGCGCAAAGACATCGCCGCCGAACGCGAATTCGAAGAATCCGTCGAGCCCTTTCGACGCCAGCAACGGCTTGGCGAACGAGGTTGGCTTGTTGGTGAGGCAGGCCAGGCGCAGCCCTCGGGCGCGCAGTGCCTGCAAGCCCTCGGCCACGCCGGGATACACCGCCGAATGCTGTCCGTTGATGGCCAGGTAATGGTGCTGGTAGCGCTCCCACGCGCGATCGAAAAGAGCCTCCGCCCGCTCGTGCAGCGCCTTCGCGCCGGCAGCCGAAGCCGCATCGCCGCCAGAAGCCATCACGTGCGCGAGCGCCGAAAGAATCAGGTGCTCCGACCCTTTTCCCACCATTTTTTCGACGGCGGCCGGCGGCACCGGCGGCAGCGAAAGGTCAGCGAGCATTTGGTTGAGCGACACCGCGAAGTCGCCGAGCGTGTCGACCATGGTGCCATCGAGATCGACGATGGCTGCGTCGAAGCGGGTGAGGTCGAGGCCGATAGAGTTCAAAACGGAGAGGTAAGAGCTGGAGAACTGACCACCACTTTACCGAGCCCCGGGGCACTCGGGTCCGGCTGCCGCTCCGACCACGAAGCATAAAGTTTCACAATTCATAAAAGGTAACATATCGGCCGTTCACCCAACTGGCGTTCTGCTCTGGCTGGACACCGCCCCCTGATCAGCGGGGCAACAGTTCAACTTACGCGCAGCCTCATGAGGCACTCGCGCGCCTGCTGGAGAGGAACCCGCCGATGAACCGGATCTACCGCGTCGTCTTCAACTGCTGCACAGGCATGTGGCAGGCCGTCAGTGAAACAGCGCACGGGCGCCAAAGAACTGCCTCGTTCGGCGACGCGAGCCGAAGCCGAATGGCATGGCCCCTGCGCACGCTGGTCGCGGCTGTGGGCTTGGCGCTGGCGCAAGCCGCGAGCGCGCAGGTGCCAGGGGGCGGCGTCATCATGGGGGGCAGCGGAACAATCGATCCGCTGGACGCAACGATGGTGTTGGTCGATGCGACGACGAGCCGGATGGCAATCGATTGGGGAACGTTCGATCTGGGACCAAACCCTGACTCCGAGATCATCTTCAGCCAGTTGAGCCCTCAAGCAACCGTACTCAACAACATCAACTCGACCACTGCAAGCCAGCTCGGGGGTATGTTGACATCCAACGGCCAGGTTTTTCTGCAGAACCGGATGGGGCTCTTCTTTACCGGTGCGGCGAGTGTCGATGTCGGCGGGCTGTTGGCCACCTCACTGATCATGACGCCCAGCAATTTCATGGGCGGCGGCTATACGCTGGAAAAGGCCAGCGGATCGTCGGGAATGGTTGCGAACCACGGCTTCATCAATGCGTCTTCGGGCTCGGTAGCCCTGCTGGGCGCCGGCGTTTACAACAGCGGTACGATCGTCGCCCCATACAGCATCGAGCTCATGGCCGCCGACAAGGCCATGCTCTTCCAGGAAGGAAACGGGTTCAGCGTTCTCGCAACCGGCGCATTGCAATCGCAACTCAGCTACGAGGCCGTTAAAAACACCGGCACGCTGTACGCGCCGGGCGGCCAGATCACGCTGCAGGCACGTGCGGCACCGGGCATATATGGCAATCTGATCAGAAACGATGGCGTCATCGACGCCTCATCTGCCGATGGCAATGACGGCGTGGTCTTCTTCACTGCCGTCGGGGCCAGCAAGTTCGCCGTGTCGGGCAGCGGAAGCGTCAATGCGGGCAAAAACGGCAGCGTCGCGCTCAATGTCGACAGCAACGTCGAGCAGAGCGGTAAATACACTGCCGGCATGTTGGCGGGTGCCATTTCCGGCGACGCGACCTTTTCAAGCAGCAGCAACGAGATCCGCACGCTGGGGCAACTGGACGTGTCGGGCAATCTGGACCTGCACAATGCGGTCCCGCTGACCCAGACAGGCACGCTGTCGGTGGGTGGCACCAGCAACTTCGAAATGAGCGGCCATGACCTGACGCTCACGAATGCCGCAAACACCTTCGGCGGTGCCGTCACCGTCAATGCCGCCAACGTGGCCCTGACCAGCAGCGGCGCGCTCAGCTTGCAAGGCACGGTGTCCGGCGGCCTGAATGCAAGCACCGCCGGCGCAATCACCCAAAGCAAAGCGCTCACCGTCAACGGCAAGAGCATCTTCGACAGTTCCAGCTCTCCGGTCGCGCTGACCAATGCGGGCAACGACTTCGGCGGCACCGTCTCCTTGAGCGGAGGTTCCACACAGATCAGCGACAGCAACGCGCTGGCACTCGGAACAGTGGCCACGGGCGATCTCACCGTTACGAGCAAGGGCGCATTGAGCCTGGGCAGCGGCGTCGTCAACGGCAAGCTGACGGCCGTCAGCAACGGAAGCGACGTCAGCCAGGCAGGTTCGATCACCGTCGCAGGCAATGCCTCGATCAACGCCGGCGCGGGTGCGATCACGCTTTCAGACGCCGGCAACGACTTTCAGGGTGCTGTATCCCTCATCGGCACAACCGCCCGGGTACGCAACAGCCGCGACCTGACGCTCGGCGCGGTCACCGTGACCAAGGGGCTTACGCTCAATGTCAATGGCACGGCCTCCACCACCCAGGCTCTTACGGCTGGCACGGTCGCCATCGATGCAGGCACGCTGCGCGTGGCGCACGAAGTCACGACAAGTGCGGTGCAGGTGGGCAACGGCGCCGCGCTTACGGGCACCGGCGCCATTTCAGGCGCCGTCAACGTGGCTTCCGGCGGCACGCTGAGCGGCACCGCGGGCTCTACGCTGACCATGGTTGCGCTCACCCTCGACAGCGGCGCCACCGTGGACGTGACGCTGGGCGCGCCCGCCGCGGCCAGCCTCTTCAATACCGGTGCATTGACGCTGGACGGCACGCTCGACGTGCACGACATCGGAGGCTTCGGCGCGGGCGTGTACCGGCTCTTCGACTACACCGGCCCTCTGACCGACCACGGGCTCGAGATTGGCAGCGCGCCTGCAAACGGCGTGCTGGGCCTGCAGACCGCCGTTGCCGGACAAGTCAACCTCGTGAACGTTGCCGGGCAGGCTCTGGTCTTCTGGGACGGCGATGCGGCAGGCACCGCCAACAACAACGTGGTCAACGGCGGCAGCGGCACCTGGACGGCCACCTCCGCCAACTGGACCACGGCCGGCGGCAGCCTCAACGCCAGCATCACGCCCACGCCCGGGTTCGCCATCTTCCAGGCCGCGCCCGGTACTGTCGCCGTGAGCGATGCCCAGGGCCCGCTCGCCGTCACCGGAATGCAGTTTGCGAGCGACGGCTACCGGCTCGAGGGCGACGCAATCGCGCTGAGCGGCGCGAACGCCATCGTCCGCGTGGGCGACGGCAGCGCAGCGAGCGCCGGCTACACCGCCACCATTGCCAACAACCTCACCGGCTCTGCGCGGCTGGAGAAGACCGATGCGGGCACCCTGGTGCTGAGCGGCGCCAACAGCTACACCGGCGGCACCCTGGTAAGCGGCGGCACCCTGCAGGGCACCACCACCAGCCTGCGCGGCGACATCGTCGCCAACAACTCCACGGTCGCCTTTGTGCAGGACACGGCTGGCAGCTTTGCCGGAACACTGAGCGGCAACGGATCGCTCCGCAAGGCGGGCAGCGGCACGCTGACGCTGACAGGCACGCACACCTATGCGGGCGGCACCACCATCGAAGCCGGCACGCTGGTCGGCGGTGCAAACAGCTTTGGCAGTGGCGCCATCGCCAACCAGGCGGCATTGGCGATCGACCAGGCCAGCGACGCGGTGTTCGCCAACAGCGTTTCCGGCAGCGGCAGCCTGACGAAGACCGGCACCGGCACGCTGCGCCTTTCGGCGGCCAACACCTATGGCGGCGGAACCACCATCGATGCAGGCACGCTGGTCGGCAGCACCCGAAGCTTCGGCAGCGGCGCAATCGTGAATCGTGGTGCGCTGGTCATCGACGAGACGTCGGACGCCGTGTTCAGCAACGCGCTCTCCGGCAACGGCAGCGCAACAAAGACCGGCGCGGGCCTGGTGACTTACACCGGCGACGGTTCAGCCTACACCGGCACCTTCACGGTGGACAGCGGCGCCTTCTCGGTCAACGGAACGCTGGGTGGGCGGATGGTCGTCGGCAGCGGCGCGATGCTCAAGGGCACAGGCAATGTGGGCAGCACCACGCTGGCTGCCGGCGCAACAGCGGCGCCGGGCAACTCCATTGGTACCCTGCGCGTCAACGGCGACCTGGTGTTCCAGCCCGGGTCGGCCTACCACGTCGAGCTCGATGCTGCAGGGCACAGCGACCGCATCGACGTAACGGGCAGCGCCACGCTGGGCGGCGCTTCCGCCACAGTGCTCGCGGCCAACGGCAACTGGGCGCCGGTTACCCGCTACACCATCTTGCGCGCCGAGGGCGGCATCCTCGGCACATTCGGCGCGCTGTCGTCGAACTTCGCCTTCCTGACACCGTCGCTCAGCTACGACACGCAGCAGGTCACGCTCATGCTCGAGCGCAACGATGTCGGCTTTCCGCAGGTCGGCATATCCGCCAACCAGCGCAGCGTGGGGCAGGCTGTCGAGCAACTGGGCGCGGGCCCCGTGTACGGCGCGGTACTCAAAGCCGATGCAATCACCGCGCGCAACGCGTTCGACAGCCTCTCGGGTGAGATTCACGCAACGTTGCGTTCCAGCCTTACGGAAGACAGCCGCTTCCTGCGCGACGCGGGGCTTGCGCGGCTGCAGAAAGACGGCGGCTCGGCCTCTGCAGCCAGCGGCCTGCGCGTTCGCGAAAACGAGGCTGGCGACGGCGTGTGGGTCCGCGCGTACGACAGCAACGGCCACGCTGCCGGCGATGGCAACGCCGCCCGCGCAAAACGCAGCGCGAGCGGCGTGCTCGTGGGGTCCGATCGCCGCGTCGGCGACTGGCGCGTGGGCCTGATGGGCGGTGCGAGCCGCAACCGCACCCAGACCGCCGAACGAAACGCGAGCGCTTCCGTCGACAGCTACCACCTGGGCCTGTACGGCGGAACCCGGTGGGGCGCACTCGCGCTGCGCACGGGCCTTGGCTATGCGCGCCACGACATCGAAACGCAGCGCAGCATCGCGTTCACAGGTTTTGCCGATTCCACGCGCGCCGACTACCACGCCGACACGGTGCAAGCCTTCGGCGAACTGGGCTGGCAACTGCAGGCCGGGGGCGTCGATCTGGAGCCGTTCATGGGGCTGGCGCACGTGCGCCTTCGCAATGGCCACTTCGCGGAACGCAGCGGCGCAGCAGCACTGCTGGGCCAAAGCGAAAACTCGAACACCACCTTCTCGACGCTGGGCCTGCGTGCAGGCAGCAGCTTCGAAGTAGGCGGAGTGCAAGTGACTGCACGCGGCATGCTGGGTTGGCAACGCGCTTTCGGCGATGTGACTCCGACGGCAAGAATGGCCTTTGCCGCCGGCCCCGCATTCACGGCAGCCGGCGTGCCCGTCGCGCGAAACGCGCTCGTGGCAGAGGCCGGCGTCGAAGTAAAGCTGCAGCCCGAACTGACGCTCGGGCTGTCCTATGCCGGGCAACGCGGTGACGGCACCCGCAACAACAGCGTGAAGGCCGACCTGCTCTGGCGCTTCTGAAAAAGCCCGGCGCAGGCGCCCTACTTCGCTTGCTTACTTGCTGGCGCGCATCTGGTCGCGCAACTGCTTGATCTGGTCGTGGTTGCGCTGGGCGCCGTCGGCCTGCTGCTGGATGATTGCGCGCACGTCGGCGGGCAGGTCGTTCTTCAACGCCTTGCGATAGCGCGCCACCGCAGCGTCTTCGCCGCGCTCGCACTCCTCCAGCATCGAGAGCGCGCTGTTCGCGCCCACCGAGCCCTTCACATGCACCCAGCCGCGATGCATGGCACCGCTCACGGTGCCGCCATCGTCCGGCGAGCCGCCGAAACGCCTTACCAGCTGAACCAGCTCAGCCGCCGCCTTGGCGCATTCGGCTGAACGGTTCTGGAACACCTGCTTGAGTTGCGGAGACTCCACTTCCTCCGCGCAGGCGCGGAAACCGTATTCACCGTCTCGCGTGTTCTCGAGCAGATCGTTCAGCACCTCGACGACGTCTTCGCTGTTCGCGGTTTCAGCAGTGTTCGTGTAGTTGGCCATGGAATGACTCCTTCGTTAGCCTCCTGAAGAGGCGGGTTGAAAATTGCCGCGCATGCGTGCCCGGAGGCGGCCGCATTGCGCTGGTCCCAGGACAAATGGTGTTCGCGCGGATCGGGATCCATGTCGGCTTCGCCCGACGTCCCCTGTAGGGGTTCTTCGGGGCGTCGATGCCGCTCCGGTTCATTCCTCGCGAAACGGTTTTTCTGGCCGGCCCGGTTGGCTGTAGGGCGAGCTGCCCTGGTTGTCGGTTTCGCCCACGCCTGCATCGCCCGGCGTCGGTGGCTTGCGCTCGCCTGTGATTGCAGGGCCGTTGTTGGGCCCCACGGGCTCGCCGTTTTCTGCGGGCGTCCTGGCCTCGCGCTTCATGCTTTTCTCGGCGGGTGTCGGCTTGCTGTATGCGGCCGAACCAGCTGCATCGTCGGGCGCGGCGGGCCTGGCCGTGGTCGTAGGTGTGGTCACGCAGTGTCCTTTCTGTATTTCTAAAACTTCACCGTGCGCCGCGCCGAGAGGCCTGTGCGTAGGAAAGCGTCGCGTTTGCGGCGCAAGCACGCGGCAACCGGCCAGGCAGGCACGCAACCGGCGCAAGGACGGTGCGCTTGCCTACAAGAACCGGGCACCGTTGCGCGAGAGAAAGAAGGCTTCAGCTTTCGAGGAATCCATTCATGGCCCACGCCAAACACAGCCACAACCACAGCTACGCAAGGCGCTTCGACACGCGTCTTTTCACGATGTACGGCTTCGCTGCCGCATTGCTGCTTGCCGCAGCAGCAGTGGCCGCGCAGCCCACCGGCAACCCCAAGGGAACGCGCCCGCCGCCCATCAGCGATTCGGCCGAGCCCCAAGGCGCGCGCCCGGCAGAGCAGCCCCGCGGCGACATCGACCAAGGCAAGCTGGGCGCCGACAAGGGGCCCGCCGGTGCACGCAGGCAAACCTCGCGCCCGCCCTCGAGCGGCAACCCCGGTGGCATTGCACCCACGCGCGATGGCGACCCATCCAAGGAGCAGCGCGGCAGCAACAAGCGCCACGCGCAGCCCGCGCCTCAATAAACGAACACCGAGCCAACCATGACTTCCACCACGCAGATCGATGCCCGTATTGCAGGCCCCGTCGAATTTCGCGCAGGAGACGGCCCGCAACTCAAGATTCCGGAAGGAAACTGCCAGGTCCTGATGGCCGACGACAGCGTCGTTCTCACCTGGACGGAGGGCGGCCAGTCGCTGACCGCGGCCATACCGAAGATCGAATTCGACCGCTACATCGAAGAGGGTGCGATCGTGCTTGGGCGGGGATGACGCCCCCTCTTGCTCAATCGCGCACCTTGGCTGCCGTGTCGATGGCCTGTGTGTACCAAGCAGCTTCTTCCTCGGTCATGGAGCCTTCGAGCTCCGAAAGTTCGAGTTGCTCGAAGTCATACGAAATCCACTCGAACAGGTGCGACTTCGGCATTGCGTCCAGGCTCTCGCAGTCGCTCCACGACTGCAGCCGCGTGGGGGCGCTCTCCAGCAGCATGCGAAGGTACAAAGCGCGCGCAACCTTGATCTCGGCAATCTGCCGCGGGTCTTCGATCACGAAGCGCAGTTCTGCCAGCGCCTGCTCGCAGTGCAGCACCCGGCGATGCGCCTCGCCGATGACCGCCTGGGCCTCTTCCGACTCTTCGGCCCGCGCATGCCAGGCGCGGGCGAACTCTCGCGCAATGCGCGCGTAGGCGAGCTGCTGTAGCCCCTGGAGCGCGGAGTCGAGTTGGCGATGCATGGTCATGGCTGTCTCCAGCAAACGAACCGGGGTCAAGCCAGACTGTCTTCATCGTCCTCCGGATCGGCTGGCTCATCGGCCAGTTCGTCCGGCATGGCTATATCTTCCAGGTCGCCGGATGCGGCCACGTCGGCCGCGCTTGCGGGAACAATGCCCACGCGGTCCGGCAGGATGTCCGCATCGGGCTCCACGGGCGGCGCATCGGCAGATGCACGCTCGCCAGTGCCTTCGGCGTCGCTGCTGCTTTCATGCGCCACCGGAATGGCGCCCTCGGCGGCATCTTCAGGAATGGCAGAGCGCTCGCGCGATGTGCGCACGTCGCTTCCGCTGTCGCTCGTGTCGCTGGGGCCAAGGCTGTCGACGTCGGTTCCCTTCGGTTCCGCCGGTGCGTAGTCGCCTCCCAGAATGCTGCTCGTGGCCATGGCTTCCTTCACTTCATGAAAAACGTTGATGAACGAGATGGGCTACGTGGCCCTTTCGTCCAGACTGGACAGCCACGGCGGGCCTGTGCGTAGGAAAGGCGCGCATACGGGGCGCAGTCATTCGCGAAGATTGCGCTCTGGGTGGGCTACTGGGTGGGCTACCTCGTAGAGGCTCGGAGACAAGACAGGGCGACGGGCGCTTGGGGCCTGCTCCTACGCGATAGCCGTATGGCGCAGGTAGCCTCGCGTTTTTCGCTCTCCACCTGGAAAACCATCCATGAAGAACCTTCGCTACCTGATGATTGCTGGCGCCGTTGCGCTCGGCGCCTGTGCCAATACCAACACCTCGGCACCGCAGTCGACCGCCGCCGCCCAGAACAAGCCCGACCCCACCATCCTGCTGGTGCCGGTGCGCATCGAAGACCCTGCGCTGGCTTCAGGCTGCTGGGCGCAGTTCTATACGGGGCGCAACTTCCAGGGCGACATGCTTACGCTGGTGGGCCCCGCCGAAGTCCAGAGCATGGACCGCGGAACCGCAAGGCAGCTGAAGCGCGACATCGACAGCGTGAGCGTCGGCCCGCGCGCAACGCTGCAGGTGTACGAGCACGCAATGTTCAGGGACCGCACCGTCAACTTTCCGGCCAACAGCCGCGAAGGCGGCCTGACACGCAAGCTGGGCTTTGGCGGACGGATCGAGGCTATGAAGCTCAGCTGCTCCTGAGCGTTCCCGGAAAGACGCGGCAGCTGGCAAGCCTCAGGCTTGCGCTTCTGTCAGGGCCTGCGCGGCCACCACCGCTTCGGTTCGGTTGCGCACGTTCAGCGCGCGAAAGATCGCTGCAAGGTGAATCTTGACCGTGCCTTCGCTGATGCCCAGGCTGCGGCCGATGAGCTTGTTGGGCTTGCCTTGCGACAACAGCTGCAGCACCTCGACCTGGCGCTCGGTGAGCACGCTGCGCAGGTGCTCCAGAGTTGCCGACGATCCAGCGGCTGAGCGCGCATCGCCGTTCTGCGTAGGGGCCACGCCGGCCACGATTCCCGGCGGCAGCGCCGTCAGCATCATCGGCGGCACATACACGCCGCCCGCCAGCACCAGCCGCACCGCCGACAACATGACTTCCGGCGAATAGGCCTTGGGAATGAAACCGAGCACCCCGCGCTCGAGCGCGCTGCGCATGATGGCCGGGTCTTCGTAGCCGGAAAGCACGATCACAGGCACCGCCGGGTGCCTGCGGCGGATCTCGTCGATGTGGGCCTGGCCGTCCGCGCCGGGCATGTTGAGATCGATCAGGGCCAAATCGAGCTCGTCGGTCGCGCCGGCAAGCAGTTCGTCGACGCTCATGGCCAGGACGAACTCAATGCCGGGCTCGAGCTCCGACAACTTGGCTTTGACCGCCTCGATGACGAGCCGGTGGTCGTCGGCGATCAGGATTTTCATGGCATGTCCCAGTGTCCCAGCGTGCATTGATTCAGCGGAAGCCGAAGATACCGGCGATTGCCCCGCACAGCAATACCGCGTTGACCCACGAACGGCATAGACCCCAAGCGATATGGCGCCCGCCGCGCCTCGTTTGAAAGAATGAATGCCCATTCGAAGGAACCGGGGACATAGGCATGCGCCATTGCTGCAGACGCCGGTGCGAGGCATCCTTCACCATGCAGGCGCAGTGAGCGGGCACGGTTCATGGCCCGCCTGCTCGACAGTTTTTCGGCATTCGTTTCATTCGGCCTTGCCCTCGATGTATCGATTGCCGGCGGCCGCACCACCCTGTCGCATGATGCTGCACAGCAACAGGCTCGCTACCTGCTCGATGCGGCGCGTGCCGCTGCCAGTGCGGCCGGCACTCCCGCGGCGCAGGTCGAATCGGCCGCCTTCGCGATGGTGGCGTGGATCGACGAAATACTGGCTCGCCACCCTGGCGCACACAGCGGCGCGGCGCCGCTCCAGGTGCAGCTCTTCAATTCGAACAACGCCGCCAGCGAGTTCTTTCACCACCTGTCAGCGCTCACCGCAGAGGACGACGAAGTGCGCGAGGTCTACTGGCATGCGCTGGTGCACGGCTTCAAGGGACAGTACTACTTCGAGAGCGGCGACCAGGGCGAGCTGGGCAAGCTGAAGGAACTGCACAGCCGGCAATTGCGGCTCCAGCCGCTCACGCCGGCAAGCCTCGTGCAAGACCGCATCACGCCGCAGCCCTACCGCGTGGCCGACCCGCCGGGTCCGCACGATGCACGGCGCCGCGACCGCGCCATGCTGCGCGCCACGGCGTCGCTCACGCTGCTTCTGCCCCTGCTCTACCTTCTGTGGTGGCAGTGGCTCTCAGGCCCGCCAAGCGCCGAGCCCGAACTGGCCGCCCGCGTCGAACAGCAACTGCAAGCCTATGCGTGCGCCGACCTTGCGGCCGCCGCCGGCAAGGACGGCAACCTGCGCGTGAGCGGCTTCGTCTCGCTGCCCGAAGACCTCGACCGGGTCGAGCGCGAGGTGGCCGCTATACCCGGCGCCGGAACGCCCACCTTCGACGTCGAGTTGCGACGGTGGCCGCACTGCGAGGTGTTCGCAATTCTCAAGCCCTACCAGCTGCGCAATCGCGAAAAGACGCAAGGCCTTGCACTGGACGTTCCCAGCGCCAGCAACGACGAGCTTCGAGAAGGCGACAACGTGCGCGTGCAGGTGTCCGCGCCCACCCACGACAGCTACCTGTGGATCGACTACTACACCGCCGACGGTTCGGTCATGCACCTCAACACCGGCCAGTCGGCCACGCGGCTGCGCGCGGGCGAAAAGCTCGAGCTCGGCCGCGACATTCCGTCGAGCTGGCTCGTGGGCCCGCCGTTCGGCCGCGTGCTCGTCACGGCGGTCTCGTCGCCCGTTCCGCTCGGCGCGCTTGCCGACCGCCCCCCCTTCGAGCTTGCATCGGCCTACCTACTGCGGCTGCGCGAAGCGCTTGCGGCAGGCAAGGGAAGCGAACGGCTGATTGCCGACTTCGTGTTTCTCGAAACCGTCGCACGCTGAAAAAAGCTGCCGAGCCATCGCCATGACCGCCGTGCTCTCGCCCCTGCATCTGTTCTGGTTCTTGCTCGCCTTGTGCCTCGTCGGCTTTGCGCTCTTGTACGCCACCGTTCGCGACGCGGGCCGCGGCGCTCGCCGCCGTGCGCTGCAGCGGCGCATCGACGCAATCGGCCCGTGGGCCGCAGAGGCCGACGAAGCCACCGTGCCCGCCATGCGCGAAGCCATGTCGCGGGCCCGGCAGGCCCTGCGCCAGCCGCCGCGGCAACGCGACGCGCCGGTGCCGTGGTTTCTCTTTCTGGGCGACGCGGCGGCCAACCTGCCCGGGCTGCTGGCGGCAGGTGGCGCCGAACGGCTTGCGCCGCCGGACAACGCGCCCTTCGGCGAACCCTACTGGCGCTGGTGGCTCACGGGCTCGATAGCCGCCATCGAACTCCACCCGGCCGCCGTGAGCGAAAAGGCCACCGAGCCCCACACGCGCGGCCTCTGGCTGCAGGCGCTCATGGCGCTGGCCGAGCGACGCGAGCGCTTTCCGCTCAATGGGCTGGTGGTGTGCATTGCAGCAAGCGAACTGCTGCATGCGGACCGCGAAAGCCCAAAGCCGCTGGCGGCAAGAATGCGGCGTTTGCTCGATGAGGCCAGCGACACCTTGCGCCTGCAGTTGCCGGTCTACCTTGTCGCAACCGGCCTCGAGCAGCTCGCGGGCTATGCCACGCTGCGCGGCGCACTACCGCCCGAAGTGCTCACGCAAGCCATCGGCCATCGGCTTGCAGAGCCCTTTGCCGCCAATGGCCCAGCCTCCGCGCGGCTCGACGCCCTGTTCGACCCCATGGCAGAGCGGCTGCATGCGCTTCGCATGGCGCTGCTGCGAGAGCAGCCGGGTGCATCGCGCCGGCTCGCAATCCATGAGTTCATCGAGGCATTGCGTGCGCTGCAACCCGGGCTGCGCGAGGTTGCCGAGGCCTTGTTCGAAAGCCATGGCCGCGGTTCGCGCGGGCTTCGGTGGCGCGGCCTCTACTTCACGGCCGCCGCATCCGATACGGCCGGCGGCGCGTTCACTGCAGACCTGTTCGGGCGCTTCCTGCCCGCCGATCAACCACTGGTGCGGCCGGGCCGCCCGTCGAACCCGGGCTCGCAGTGAAGCACTTGCCCGGCCTACTTGCTTTCGACGCGGATCTGGCGGGCCCCGAAGGTCACCGTCATGGCCTGCGCCTTGCCCGTCTGCACAGGGCGCACTTCGCGCCAGCGCGCGCGGTCCAGGTCGCGGAAAGCAGCCATCACGCCAATGGCCTTGGCATCGGGCGGCAGCGTGAGATCGACCTTGCGGGTTTCGCCGGGCCTGAGCAGCATTTCTTCGCGCTGCACCAGTTCGGCGCCGAGCGTGGCCTGGTCTTTTTCGAACAGCGAGAAGAAGTCGGCACCTTCGAAAGGGCCTGGCGACTTGAGTGCATACACGCGCACCGTGAGCGGCGAAGCGCGGCCGCGCGCATCGGGGTTGGCATCGGCGCCCGCAACCAGCGTGATCGACACCGTGGTGACCACAGGTTTGGGTGCGCAGCCCGCAACCAGCATGCCGGTCAACACAAGCCCCGAGGCCAGTGCAAGGCGCCGCGAGACCGCAGCAGGAGAGCGTCCATAGGACGAATGGTGTGTACCCAGCGTGCGCATGCTATTCCCTTCGTTGCATTGACCGGTTCTGCTGCATCTTTGATTATCACCAGCCAACTCGAACAGGCAACATGCTGACCAACGAACTTGTCGAAGCCCTGCTCACGCCCATCGGCGAGGCATCGCCGTGCGGTGACGACCTGGAGTACGACGCCGCCTTTACCGCGCTCGCAGCGTCTTCGGAGCGCAAGCCCGAGCAGCAGTTCGGCGACACCGTCATTCCCGCGGTGGAGCCGGAGTGGCGCGACGTGGCCGAGCAGGCCGAGGCCATCCTCCGCCGCAGCAAGGACGTGCGGGCCGCCGTGCTGCTGCTGCGCGCTTCCACGCGGATGCAAGGCATGCCGGGCTTCGTTGCAGGCCTTCAACTGCTGATCGGCCTCTTCGACCGCTTCTGGGACGGCATACATCCAACGCTCGATGCAGACGACGGCAACGACCCCACCATGCGCCTCAACGCACTCGCACCGCTGTGGGACGAGAACATGGTGCTGCGCGACCTGTACGACGCGCAGGTGGGCATGGCCCCCGGCGTCGGTCCGATCCGCGTGCGCGACATTGCCATTGCAAGCAACACGCTCACCGCGGTGGGCGGCGAGCCCACCTATTCGATGGCGCAGATCCAGGGCGGCCTTGCCGCGGTGCAGGCTTCGCACCCCGAGCTATTGCAGGCCGCCATGGGCGCAACCCGCCTGGTGGAGCAGCTGCAGGCCCTGCTGACCGAACGCACCGGCCGCGCCGATGCAGTAGACCTTGGTGCGCTGCGCGGCATTGCGCGCATGCTGCAAAAGGCGTGCAGTGTTGCCGTGGGCGCACCTGCAGACGCGGACACCGGCGATGCCGCCGAGGCCGCACCGGCTTCGCAAGCAGCGGGCGACGCGCCGCGTCCCGCTGCCGCGCGCGGCGAAATCCAGAGCCGGCAGGACGCCGTGCAAATGCTTGACCGCGTGATCCGCTATCTCGAACAGGCGGAGCCCGGCAACCCGGCGCCGCTCTTGATCGACCGCGCAAAGAAGCTCATTGGCGTGAGCTTTCTCGAAATCATGGCCAACCTCGCGCCCAACGCCATGGACACCATCGAGACCGTGACAGGCAAGCGCCCGTCCGAATAAGCCGCTTCGTCTCTCTCTTTTTGCTTTCTTCCTTTTTCATCGACCCGCCACATTCACACCCGCAAGGAGCATTCCCATGGCCAAGAGCAGTCAGAAATTCATCGCCAGAAACCGGGCGCCCCGGGTCCAGATCGAGTACGACGTGGAGCTGTATGGCGCGGAGAAGAAGGTGCAGCTGCCCTTCGTGATGGGCGTGCTGGCCGACCTGTCGGGCAAGCCGGCCGATCCGCTCGCACCCGTGGGCGACCGCAAGTTCCTGGAGATCGACACCGACAACTTCGACTCGCGCATGAAGGCCATGAAGCCGCGCGCCGCCTTCGCGGTGCCCAACACCCTTACCGGCGAAGGCGACCTGAAGGTCGACATCACCTTCGAGAGCATGGACGACTTTTCTCCCGCCGCGGTGGCGCGCAAGGTCGATGCGCTCAACAAGCTGCTCGAAGCCCGCACCCAGCTGTCGAACCTGGTCACCTACATGGACGGCAAGGGCGGCGCTGAAGACCTGCTGGCCAAGGTGCTGGAAGACCCGGCCCTGCTGGCGACGCTTGCCGCGAGCAAGAAGCCCGAGGACGGCGCCACGCCGGCCGCCTGACCACCTACCGGACCACGAGGAGAAACACCATGGCAGAAGCACTCGAACAGCAGAGCGCACTCAAGGACGTTGCCTACGAAGGGAGCGACTTTTCTTCGCTCCTGCAAAAGGAGTTCAAGCCCCGCAGCGACGAGGCCAAGAGTGCCGTCGAAGCCGCCGTGCTCACGCTGGCGCAGCAGGCGCTGAGCAACAGCGCAATCATCGGCAAGGACGTGACCAAGTCGATCCAGGCCATGATCGCGGCCATCGACAAGAAGCTCACCGACCAGGTCAACGCGATCCTGCACAACGAAGACTTCCAGAAGCTCGAAAGCGCATGGCGCGGCCTGCACTACATGGTGAACAACACCGAGTCGGACGAGCACCTGAAGATCCGCGTGATGGACATCTCCAAGAAGGACCTGAGCAAGACGCTCAAGAAGTTCAAGGGCGCGGCCTGGGACCAGAGCCCGATGTTCAAGAAAATCTACGAGCAGGAATACGGCCAGTTCGGCGGCGAGCCCTTCGGCGCGCTGGTGGGCGACTACCACTTCGACCAGAGCCCGCCAGACGTCGAGCTGCTCGGCGAAATGGCCAAGATCGCCGCCTCGGCGCATGCGCCCTTCATTACCGGCGCCAGCTCCAACCTGATGCAGATGGAATCGTGGCAAGAGCTCGCCAACCCGCGCGACCTGACCAAGATCTTCCAGACGCCCGAATACGCCGCCTGGCGCTCCCTGCGCGAATCCGACGACGCCAAGTACCTGGGCCTGTGCATGCCGCGCTTCCTGGCGCGCACGCCCTACGGCGCCAACACCAACCCGGTGGAGGAGTTCGATTTCGAGGAAGACGTGGCCGGCGCCGACCACAGCAAGTATTCGTGGGCCAACGCGGCCTATGCAATGGCGACCAACATCAACCGCTCGTACAAGCTCTACGGCTGGGGTTCGCGCATTCGCGGCATCGAGTCGGGCGGCGCGGTGGAAAACCTGCCGCTGCACACCTTCCCGAGCGACGACGGCGGCGTGGACCAGAAGTGCCCCACCGAAATCGCCATCAGCGACCGGCGCGAAGCCGAGCTTTCCAAGGCCGGGCTGCTCTCGCTCATCCACCGCAAGAACTCCGACTTTGCAGCCTTCATCGGCGCGCAGTCGCTGCACAAGCCGGCCGAGTACGACGACCCCGACGCCACGGCCAACGCCAACCTGGCCGCACGCCTGCCCTATCTCTTTGCCTGCAACCGCTTTGCGCACTACCTCAAGTGCATCGTGCGCGACAAGATCGGCAGCTTCAAGGAGCGCGAGGAAATGCAGCGCTGGCTCAACAAGTGGATCATGAACTACGTGGACGGCGACCCCGTCAACTCGTCGGAAACCACCAAGGCCCAGAAGCCGCTGGCGGCCGCCGAGGTGGTGGTGGAAGAGGTCGAGGGCAACCCCGGCTACTACACCTCCAAGTTCTTCCTGCGCCCGCACTACCAGCTCGAAGGCCTCACCGTGTCGCTGCGGCTGGTGTCCAAGCTGCCGTCCGCCAAGGGCGCGAAGTAAGGCCCGAGTTTTTTTGAAAAGACCTGCGCCGGCTTCTTTGAAACCCGCGCACCTTTTTCGTTCTAGAAGCAGCCGGCCAGGAGCCTCACCGCAACTCCTACCGGCATGAATCGAGGCCCCGCCTCGAAGCAGATTTTCATCAACCCGGCCATCTCATCAAACTGGCCACCAAGGAGAACCGACATGAGCATCGATTGCCATTTGAAGCTGGACGGCGTGAAGGGCGAATCCGCCCACAAGGACCACAAGGACGAGATCCCGCTGTTCAACTGGAGCTGGGGCGTGCACAACGCGTCGTGCACCGTGGGCGGCGGCTCGGCCGTCGGCAAGGGCACCCCGGGCATGCTGAGCTGCTCGAAGAAGTACGACAGCGCCTCGCCCACGCTGGCCAAGTTCTGCGCCAACGGCAAGCACTTCGACACCGCCACGCTCACCATGGCCAAGTCGGGCGAAGGCCAGCAGACCTTCATGACCGTCAAGCTGAAGGAGGTGTACATCTCCGACGTGAACATCAGCGCATCGCAAGGCGGCGACGTGCACGAGAACGTGTCCATCTCGTACGGCGACATCGAATTTGCCTACAAGCCGCAGAAGCCCGACGGCAGCATGGGAGGCGACATCAAGTTCGGCTGGGACACCCGCAGCACCGAAACCCGCTGAGAAGAAAAGAGATGGTGCTTTCCATTGCCCGCTCAGTCGGCTTCGGGGGCGCCAACCTCCAGCAGGACGTCAGGTGCATCCAGGACCTGCTCAACCTGGTTCCCGGGCCGCGCGGCGGCCCGATGCCTCTCCTGGAATGCGACGGCCTTTGCGGGCCGTTCACCATCGGTGCGATCCGCCAGTTCCAGAAGACTGCGGCCGTGCCGGTGGTCGACGGCCGCATCGACCCCATGGGCGCCACGCTCAAGGCCATCGAGCAGTTGCTGAAGAGCCTGGGCATCACGCCGGGCGCAGTGCCCGTGATTGCGGGCATGAGCCCCGTGCGCGCAGCCATCGTGGCCATGGCGCATTCGATGGTGGGCAGCGTGTCTGACCAATTCAGCGAAACCCGGCTTCCGCTGCCCGAAGGCGCCACCTCGCCCGCGCAGGTGCGGCGCGGCTGGCGCAACCTGCAGTCGTTTTTCGACGATGCGACCACGCCGGCTCCCAACTGGACCATTCCGCGCAACTTTCGCGGTGTGTGGGGCAAGCAGCACAAGGTTCCCAAGGCGCTCGGCGACCCGAACGACGGCATGCCCAACGACCAGGGCACCACCACGGGCGGCACCGACTGGTGCGGCATCTTCACCACCTGGGTGTGGCGCCGTGTCGGGCTCAACGTCATGTGGAACCCGACGGGCACCGTCAAGTTCAACATCTCCGGCGAGGCGGGCCGCATCGACGTGGCGCGCTCCGGCCAGCTGGACCCGAAGACAAAGAAGTTGCAGGTGATTGCGCCGCGTCCGGGCGATGTGTGCGGACTTTTCGGCACCCTGGCCCACCACCTGATCGTTGTGAGCGAACCGGTCAATGGCGTTTTCCAGACCGTGAACGGGAACTCCGATTTCCAGGGCATCGTTGTGAAGCCTCACAACGTCAAGGCAGTGTTCTCGCTTTTTTCGCCGCACGACGACATCGTGCCCACCTTGGTTCCTCCACGCGGCACTTCGCTGGTGATGCCGCCGGGCGGCTGGCCTTCGTTCTGACAGCGGCCGCCTCGGCCGCGCGTTATTCGCCCACGGGCGATTCGGGCCCCGGCTCCAGGAGCCGCGTCGCGTCGGCGTCTTCATCGATCACCCATAGCGTGAGCGCCGTGTAGTTGTCGTGGCCTGGCTTGGCGTGCGCCCTGATCTGCGCATCGAGCAGCTCGGTCCACTGGCTGGGGGTTCGCGATGCATGCAGCGTGTCGATCAGGCACTCGTCGCCCAGCGGCTCCCACACCCCGTCACTGCACAGCAGCAGCACGTCGCCGGCCACCAGGCGCATGCGGTCCGACACGGTAATGTCGGGCGCCTCTTCCACCGAGCCGAGCGCCGACAGCAGCATGTTGCGCTGCGGATGCAGGCGCGCGCCCTCCTCGTCGAGCATGCCGCCTGCCACCATCTGCTGCACCAGGCTGTGATCGGTGGTGCGCGCCACCACGGCGCCGCCGCGAAACAGGTAGGCCCGGCTGTCGCCGCTGTGCACCCAGGCGAGCGCCTGCGTCTCCAGGTCGATGGCGGCAAACACCACCGTAGAGCGCATGCCGGCCAGCTTGCCGCCTTCGGACTGGCGCGCAACCACGTCCAGGTTGGCCTGCTCGACCAGCGCACGCAGGGTGGCTTCGTCCAGGCCGGGTGCGGCCGAAAAGCCGCCCAGCATGCTGCTGCGCGCAGTGGCGGCGGCCACGTCTCCGCCGCCGTGGCCGCCCGCACCGTCGGCCACCAGGCAGGCGACGTAGCGCTCGTCGTGCCAGTGGCCGTGCACGTCTTCGTTGTAGTTGCGGCCGCCCTGGCGGGACAGCGTGACAATTTCGATTTCCAAGCGCGGTGCCTTTTGCTTTGTGTCGGGGGTTCGGCTAGCTGCCGGACGGCGCGTCGGACTTCAGGCGCGCCATCTGTTCTTCGTAGGCCTCCAGGAAGGCCTTGCCGAAGAGGTTGTGGAAATCGTCCTCGGCCTCGCTCGCAATGCCGCCGTAGAGCGCCACGAACTGGTCCCAGAGCTTGGCCTTGCGGTTGGCGCTGAAGAGTGCGTCCAGCGCCGACCTGGCGCTGATCTTCTTCTCGAGCTCGTCGGGCTCGAACCGCGCAATGACGTGCGCCAGCGCCGCGCGCATGCCCACCATCACGCCGAACTGGTGCGCGCGCAGGTCGTTGAAGGCATCGCGCATTGCGGCCTCCGGCGGCATGAAGCCGCGCACACCGGGCCCCAGCAGGTGCGCAAGCGCCACCTCCACCGTGGGCGAGAACTTGAGCGGGTTGTTGGCCTGAGAGGCGATCATCGTCACCTCTGCCCGCACCTCGCGCTTGAACTCCTGGCGCGTGAGGAGCAGCTGCAGAGTGCCTTCGGTGGCACTGCGAAGAATGGTGCCGATGCGCTCCATGAGGCCGGGCGTGAGCATCTCCGGCGGCTGGTGGGTGCTGGCCAGGCCGCGCAGGAAGGCTGCGAGCAATTCGTCGTCGGAGGCGCTGCGCTGCACGGCGGGCGCCGCGGGCGCCGCAGCTTTGGCGACCGGTGCCGGCGCGGGTTGCGCCCGGGCAACTTGCGGTGAGGCCGGCAAAGGCGGCACCAGCGGTTCGATCGGATCGTCGAGCAGCGAAACCTCGGGCCCGCTGATACGGATCGGCTGGCCCGTGATGTCGTCGAACTGCGGCAGCTCCGGCTTGGGCCGCGGCGCTTCGATTGCCCGGGGCGGCGTAAAGCCGAACTGGTCGATGGGCAGGTGATCGGCACGCGGTACCGGCGAGGCAGGCGCCGCACGCTGCAGCGCCGCCAGCGGATCGGCATCGGACGCCGTGTTGGGCTGCAGGAGCGGATCCGCCAGCGGAGAAAGCGCGAGCGGATCGCCGCCGATGCCGCCACCGCCTCCCATGCCGCCGAACAGCTCGTCGATGCCGGCCGCCTTGCCGCCCGCGGGCGGTGCGCCAAGATCGGAAAAATCGTCGAGCGCACCAAGCCCGCCCGCAGGTGCCGGCGAAGAAGGCGTGGGCCCCAGCAGGTTGGCGAACGGATCGATCTGCGCAGCCTGCGCATTGCGCGAGCCGTCTTGCATCGGATCGGCGAACAACAGCGAATCGGCAGGCGCCGGCGAAGCCGAGGGCGATGCCTTGGCCGCGGGTGCCGGTGCTGCCGGCGGCGCAAGGCCCGCCAGCAAGTCGGCAAAAGGATCGTCGCTCGACGTTGATGCCACGGATGCCGCTACGGGGGCTTTCATCACCGTGTTCGGCACCGCCAGCGAAGGCGCGGCAGCGCCGGCCATCGCGCGCACGCGAAGCTCGAAGCTGCCCACCACCAGTTGCGTTCCATCGGTGAGCGGTGCTTCCTTGCCCGAGCCCAGCGGCACGCCGTTGCACTGCATCGGATTGCTGCCCCTGTCGATCACGAAGTACTGGCCGTCGCGGCACAGCACCTGCGCATGCACGCGCGACACGGTGCGGTCGGGGTCGTCGAGCACCAGCGTGTTGGTGTCCGCACGTCCGATGGTGCCCCCGTTGGGGCCGAAATCGGCGGCAATGGCCTGCCCCGCCGGGGCGCCTTGCCGGGTGATGACAGCGATATGAATCATGAATCGGCCCCCGGGGCTGCGCCCGAACATGGCTCGCGCAAGCACGAGCCCAAAAACTCAGAAGGAGTATTCATTCCGGGGGGCCGCTTGGCAATCTCGCCTTAAGAGGTATGCCTTTGTTGCAGCGGCGCTTCAGGCCACGCTGTCGAGCCAGCGCCGCTGCCGCCACGCGGGCGCGCTGGTGGCAAACAACGGCGCGCGCGGCTCCAGCAGGCACAGGTGCAGCGCAGCCGCCACGCGCTGCCGCTGGAAACCTTCGCGCAGCACCTTCGTGCAACCGTCGAGCGAGACCGGTTGCCCCATGAAGAGCCGCACGCCGGGTGCGAAGCGCGCACCATTCTTCGCCCACCAGGCGCGAACCTTTTCTACGTCGGGCCAGGGCAGCGCAATGTCTTCGGGGAGCTCGACGTTCTCGTCGTCGGGGTCGTCGGTGGGGCCGTCCTCGAAACCGTCGGGCGGCATGGTTTCCATCTGCTCCAGGTTGAAGTCGACGCCCGTGATGGTGACAAACGCTTCGGCCGCAATGCGCGCGACGGCCGGCTGCGTCATCTGCTCGATGAGCCAGGGCACATACCGCGCGTCGCCGATGAAGCCCGAGCCGATGATGCGAAGGCGCTGCACTTCGGGCAGGCTGCCGCTCTCGAGGAGGAGTTCGTGGCCCGACACGACCTCGACCGCCTGCAGCGCCAGCTGGAAGGCGCGCGGCTGGCGCGGCCCGCTCTTCAGCGCAAAAGCCGCAAGCGCGTCCAGCGCCTGCGCCCGGTCGCCAAGCAGCACTGCCGCCCATGCAGCCCAGAAGCGCAACTCGGGCTTGGCCTCGCCGAGCAGCGCCAGGGCCTGGGGCAACAGGTCGGCGCGGCCCAGTTCGCCGGCCGCACGCAGCACGCGGACGCGCACGCTGTCGGGCGCATCCATGAGCAATTGACCGAAGGGCGCCCCCGGGTCGCGCCGATGCAATGCGCAGGCGGCAACGCCAAGTTTTCGCGCGAGCGGCGAGGCGTCTTCGAGCAACGCCTTGACGCGCCCGCCGAGCTGCTCGGGCTCGACCCAGCCGACGGCGGACATCAAACCGGGCACGACTTCGGGCAGGTCCTTGGCGCGCTCGACCAGGTCGTCGAAGCGGCTATCGACTGCTTCGATGGCGAGCACTGCGGCGACGAAGAAGTCTTCGGGGCCTTCGTTGTCGGTCAATGCGAGTGCATGCTGCCAGCCTTCTTCGCCGGCAACGCGCAAGCCGTCGATGTGGGCGGCAAGCCGTTCGTCCAGGTCGGCAAACTGCTGGGGCGAATAGTTGGGCGCGTGAACCGCGCTTGCGCGCTGCAGCCAGAGGAAGGAGGCTTCGTCTGCGTGTTCGGCGACGATGAGAGGCAGCGTTTCAGCGTCCACGGAAAAGGCTCCTTACTCGAAATGCAATCGCACGATGGGCAGCTTCTGGTGCCAGGCGCAGCACAGATTGACGATGAGATCCCACGCTTCGGCGTCGGCCTTGTCCCAGATCCATTCGTGATAGTGGATCGTGCGCGGATCGTTGAACATCGCCTGCGCGCCGCTGACTTCCACTGCCTCGTCGGGATCATTGGGGTAGGCAAGCGACAACGCGTCCCACAGCGCAAGGGTTTCGAGCAGGCCCTGCCGGAGTTCGGGCGGCACCGGCTGCGAAAATTCGATCTCGACCAACAACGCGTAGTTGCCGCCCATGTCCTCTGGAAACTCGACTTCGAAGGGCGGCTCTTCCGGAGCGGCCGGACGCACGCCTCTCTCGCGGAGCAAGTCAAGCTCGCGCTGGCCCAGCATGGCACGCGCCGCACGAATAAAGACCTCGTGTTGGCGGCAATCCGCGAGCATGCCACCCAGCACATCCAGGGCGGTAACGGGAAGATCCTCGACTTGCAGCCGCGCCTGCACAGACGCACCAACGGCACGAAGCTCGACCGGGGCAGAGGAGAGTCGCCTCCCTGGAAAGAAAAACCCGGCGTCGATCGCATCAAGAAAGACGCGAATGCGCCGCTCGACGAGCGCGGCCGATCCTTCGGGGCCGTGCTCCAGCGCGGCCTGCAGCAGAAGCTGGCCGCTGTAACGCTCAGACGAAGAAACGTCGAAGCCAGTCATACGCATCCTCTTCGGACATCGCATCGATCAGCAGCTCATCCAGAGCTTCGTCGGTCGCTCGCACGGGTCCGACGAGCCGACCCACGGCATGGTAGGCCGGCAACAAATCCTTGCGGTTCACGTCACCCAGTTTCGGTGCTTCACCCGCGCGAAGAATCACCCCACCCTGGCCAAGCGGAAGCACCGATACCTCTGCAGCGGCGCTGCTCGCCAACGCATCGCTTCCGCCCAGGGCAGCCACCAGCTCAGCACCGAGGAACGTGAGCCAGTTGACCGCAACCACACCTCGATCGACCGCATTCGACAAGCAGACCGCGTCGCCATAGCCAAGGCCCGGATGACGACGATGCAACGGGCCCGCCCAGGCGAGAACCTTTTCCTCAAGCGCCGTATCGGTCTCTTCCCAGACGAGGGAGTATCCGCAGTAGCCGCTGCCAAGCTGCAGTTCTGCCAAGGCGGTCTGCGCCAAGCTGACCAGTTGCTCCGGCTCGTCCCCCCATTCGACGGGCAAGATCATTCGAAGTATGAAGCGCGGCGGCTCGAAGACGCCTGCGAGCGTCATGTCCACGGCCGGCGGACACACATCGCGAGCGGTTCCGCCGCTGTGCGCACGAAAACTGAGCATGTTGGCGGCCAGCAGGCGCGGGTCGGTGAACCAATGCGCCGGCCCCTCAAGCGCTTGCGCGTCAAAGGCGCGAAAGCGCTTCATGTCTCCGGTGCGATAGAAGCGCAGCTGCCCTCCGAAGTTGTGGGCGAAGTCATTCAGGAACCTCGCGAAACCTGCGCCACCGTTGTCCGGCACGCCATTGACAAATGCGACGATGTCGACGCATGGCATGGCCAGTACCTGGCCGTCCTTCGCGAGAGTGAATCGGTGCCATTCCATGGTTCTCGACCTTTCAGGAACAAATGCAGTGGTCCGCAGGCCTCAACTCAAAGACCTTCTTCTTTGTCTTGGGTGACATCTTCAGCATCTTCGTTTGATTGTCTGTCGGGCTGTCTCCCGGAAACTTGACCTCGATGATCTTGAATACGTCCTTCAGGACCACCTTTCCTTTTTCCACCAGCTTCTTCGATACCTTCTTGACACCGAGCAGCACGATGTCCCATCTGGCGCATCCCGCTCCCGTGCCGGTTGCCGCACCCCACTTGCCGATGAAGTCTCCCCCTACGAGATCCTGCGAAGCCTCGGTGATCAGCCCCGGTTGACTTCCCCGTTGCCCGCCCTTCTTGGGGTCCAGGACATTGCGCATCTCGTTCTGGAATTTTCTTGTCGACGGCTTCTGCTTCTTTTTGCTCTTTTTGGCCTTGCTCTTGGCTTTGGCATCTTTCTTTTTCTTCTTTTCCATCGCCTTGCAGGCCGCATCGCAGAGCTTGTCCGCCATGGTCTGGCCGACTTCGTCGATCAACGGCTGCTGCGCCACTCCGCCCAGATTGGCCGCGTTTTCCGAGTTGTGGAACATCTTGTCCGTAAGCCGGGCCGCGCTCTTGCCGTCCATCTTCACGTCGAAGGAATAAAGAATCCAGGTGGCCTCCTTCATGAAAGTGCTGGACTTCACCCCGCCGGCCACGCCCGCGTTGTCGCCGTTGGAAATGGCGAACTTCGAACCCTTGTTCGCAGCCATCGCCTTGTCGCCCTTGACGGTGGTGGTGCCGCTCGACAGCGTGATCGAGTTGGCGATGTTCGGGTAGGGAACCGGCACGGGACCGCCAGGGCTCGGCGTCTTGCAAACGTCGGGGATGGTCGCGGTGCTGATGCCGATGCTGAACTTGTGCACCAGCGTGAGACTGGTGCCGTTGACCCTGATGGTGAGCGGCATGGCTCAGCCTCTCAGCGGTTCGGCGCCGCGCACCAGCACCGCCCCGCGCTCGCCCGACTCGGAACTGCCCCACACCATCGACAGCGGTCCGTTGGCATAGCGCTTGCGGCTTGCGATGACGGCCAATGCCACGTGCAGCAGTGAACCCGCCGCACCCACGTCGCCCCAGCAATCGGCTGGCGCGACAAAGTCGGACGCTGCGCGAAAGTGCTCGCCGGTGCGCAGCGCGGCAAAACCGAACTCGTCGGCGCGGTAGGGCTCGCCGTTGAGATCGCAGAACACGTTGTGCACCTGTTCGCCGGACGCCAGGGCCTGCAGCGCGGCACGGAAGGCTTGGGTCAGGCCTTCACCGATGCACACCTCGTCGGTCTTGATGAGCCTGGACTCCATGCCGATGCCGACCGACACCAGCTCGCCCAGCGGCGCAATGCCGCACAGCTGCGCCAGACGGGGCGTGCCAAGCAGCACTGCGCCCGCTGCCTCGCCTGGGATGAAGCCCCAGGCATTGTTGAGCGGGCCGCCGCCATGGAGTTGATCGCAGGCTTCGATCCATTCGAGCGTCTCGGGTGCAAGGTACGAATCGGTGCCTGCCACCACGCACGCATCGAAGGCATCGCGCGCGCAACCGGCCTCGGCGGCCGCCATGGCCATGTGGCCCGCTGCATGGCCGACCTCGAAGCGCGCGATGCGGACGAATCGGTCGCCCATGCGCTCGCGAATGGCGGCCAGCACATCGTCGATCAGACCATCGGGTTGCCCGGGGCGGGGCGGCGGCAACGCCAGTGCAAGGCCGATGCGCGGAGACACCGCTCCGCCAAGCTTCGCCAAAGGTGCCAGCGCCTCCTCGATGGCCGGCAGCAGCAGCGCACCCAACCGCGCGGCTCCGTCAAGGCCAACGTCGAGCCAGGGTGCCCGCGCGATACGCATCGGCTCGCCGGCCGTATCGACCATGTACGGATGCTCGGAAAAGCCGCACACGCCGGCCCGCGCCGCGGCAGCGCTGGCCCATGCGTCGCGGCCTATAGGCGTGCTGGCACCGAGCCCGAGTATCTGCAACGCGGTGTCGGCCATGCTCAGGCCTCCGCCATCTGCCCGGACTCGGTCTCGCCCAGGCGCAGCAGCCGCTTTTCGACGATGCGTGTCTTCAGCAGCTTGTGAACCTTGGGGTGGCAAGGCAGCGCGCTGTGCCAGACCAGCGAAACACGCATTGCCGCTGGTTCGAGAATCACCGTGTGCAGCTTCGGCCGCTCATGCAGCACCTGCGTGTTGTCGGAGAAAAAGGTTTCAAGGCCCAGCGGCACGCGTGGCAACGTGAAGCGTATCTCTGGCTGCGGCGCCAGATGCACCAGTAGCACCGGCTCGTCGCCAATGAGAAACTGCGGCGCCTGCTGGTCCACAGGCGCGCACTGGTAGTGCCGGTCATCGAAGTCCGTCGGCAGCAACGGCAACCGATCGCGCTTCCATGCCTCGTCATACGTCCCGGCAAACCCCGCGCGCGGCTGCCAGTGGTTGCACAGTGGCCCGAACGCCGCGGGCTCGGGCCGGTCGCTGCACGAGCGCACGCATTGGTCGGGGTATTCGATGTTCGGCAGCCGCACGCCTTCCGCATGCGCGGCCTCCGTCACAAAGCCGGTGCCCACCGGGTTGCGCACGTCGAACTGCGGCAGCGGCGCATCGCGTGTCCATGGGTCGATGCCACCATATGCGCGCTCCCACACCAGCGGCATGGTGCTGAAGGGCTCGGGCTCCGACGGCGAACCGCCGAGCCACACGCGATCGCCGGTCACGCGCAGGCGCTTGGCGATGGGGCCTACGCGCAGGCCCACGTCGAGCTGCGTAACCGGCACGCCGCCGGGCGAGTGCGCATGGCCGATCAGCACCACGTCCGTGGTCTGCTTGGTGCGCACCAGGTCCATCTCGTAGAGCAGGCTCGGCTGGGGCGCGGGCTCGTCGACAAAGATGGGCGCCTGCGCAACCGGCGGCTGCTCGGCCGCGACGCTGGTCTCGCCGTCGGGCGAAATGTCGAAGCTGCATTTAACGGCCACGAGCCAGATCTCCGCGCCGTCGCGGTCGCGCACCCAGGTGCGTTCGGCGGCGTAGGGCGTGCGGTTGTCCAGCTGCCACATGGCGCATGCCTTTTCAGTTGATGCCCACGTAGGCACCTTTGACGCGGTTGGCGCCGCGCGAACGCGAAAGCACGTAGTTGCCGTTGATCAGCACCTTGCCCGCGCGCGTGAGCACGATGCTTGCGTCGCCGCAGCGCAGCTCGATGCGCTCGCGCGCCTGGAGCAGCACGCGCTCGCCGTCCGCGCTGGCCTGCACTTGCACAGCTTCGGCCGCCGGCGGTGCCTTGGCATGCGGCGGCTGAACGCGCCCCACGACAACGGGGTGCCGCACCTCGCCCTGTTCGAAGGCCACGACAACGGCCACGCCGACATCGCCGGGCGCCAGGCCTACCGTCGACAGCGCCTGGACCGGCGCCATGCCTTCGCCCAGCGTGACAAGAAAGTGCCCCTCCGCATCGAAGCCGGCAAAGGTGGCCAGCGCCACGCCCTGGCCCGACAGCTTCGACCAGGCGGCCACGCTGTGCAGCAGGCTGCGTGCGCTCTGGAGATCGGTGTGGTCTTCCACGGCTCAGTCCTCCCCCAGGTTGGAGCCCTTGATCTTGATCGAGCCTCCGGCCTTGAACGATGCGGTGCCGTCGGCCTTGATGGTGATCTTGGCGCCCTTGATGGTGATGCCGCTGGCGTTCATGACGATCTTGCTGCCGCCCGCCTTGAGCATGATGGTGGGTGCCTCGACCATGCAGATGGCTCCCGCCTTGATCTTTATCGGCCCCTTCGATGTTTCGGAAATCACCGCCGCCGACAGCTTGTGCGGCCCGCCGACGGTGATGGACTGCAACGCACCCACGCTCACCTTCTGCAGTCCGCCGACGCTCACCATCTGTGCGCCGCCCACGCTCACAGTCTGCACACCGCCCACGTTGATGGCCTCGCCGGCACCCACACTGTGCATGCGCCCCGCGCCCACGGTATGCGCCTCGGCGATGGAAATGGTGGTGGTCTGCACGCCGTTCACGGTGTGGCTGCGCCCGCCGTTGATCGTCACGGTTTCGCCGCTGTTCACGGTTTCGGTGCGGTGGCCGCCAATGGTGATGGTCTCGGTGCCGCCCACCTTCTCCTCGCGGTTCGAGCCGACTGAAATGCTCTGGTTGGCGCCGATGCTCTGCTTCTGATTGCTGCCCACGGTTTCCGTGTCGTCGACATCTACGGCGTCGGTGCGGTTGTTGTGCACGGTGGTGGTCTGGTCGTGCTCCACCGTGGTGTTCATGTCGTACTGGCCGTGGATGGTCACCTTCTCCTTGCCCGCGGTGTCGTCCATCGACAGTTCGTTGTAGCCCTTGCCCTTGTGCGTGTTCGACTTGATGCCGCTCACCACGGCGCCGCCCGGCAGGCCGAAGGGCGCCATCGATTCGCCGTTGTAGAAGCGCCCGACGATGATGGGCTGATCGGGGTCGCCGTCCAGAAAGTCGACCACCACCTCCTGGCCGATGCGCGGAATGCTGACCGCGCCCCAGCCCTTGCCGGCCCAGGGATGCGACACGCGCACCCAGCATGAGCTGTTCTCGTCGTTCTTGCCGTAGCGGTCCCAGTGAAACTGCACCTTCACGCGGCCGTGCTCCTCGGTCCATATCTGCTCGCCGCTGCGGCCCGTGACGATGGCGCTCTGCGGCCCCGGCATGGTGACGCGCGGTGTCAGGCGCGGCGGGCGCCACGGGGTGTTCAGCGGCACCAGCGTCAGCAGAAAGCTGCTGCTCGCGCGCTGGCCGCTGCGCAGCGCAGGTGTCTCGGCAATCAGGTCAGCCACCAGTTCGTGCAGCCCGGCGTTGACCGGGTCGTCGGCCAGCGCATCGTGCAGCACGGCGTCGATCGGGCGCGGGCTCTCCAAAATGTCCGCGCCTTCGTAGCCCGGATGGCTTGCAACGAAGGTGCAGGCCGCAATCAGGTAGTCGCCGTCGTGCTTGCCCTCGGGGTCGCCCTTGAAGGCAAAGCTGCGCCCGGCCGTCACGTCGGGCCAGCCGGTCAGTGCCCAGTGGCGCTGCCGGCGGCCTATGAGTTCGTCCAGCCGCAGTTGGGCCAGGTTGTCGGTGTCGTCGCCCGAGGCGTAGCCGCCCGGGAACTCGAACACCTCCAGGTCGGACAGTTCATGCGTGTCGGGGTCTCCCTTGTCCGCGAACAGCTGCTTGCTGATGACCTTGAAGTCGCGGTCGCGCGATGCGAACTTGCCCGACTCGAACTGCCGCGAGCTGATCCACCGCGTGATCTCGTTGAAGCGCCCTTCCGATGCGTCGCGCTCCACATGGTGCAGCGTGTCGGCAACGGGCAGCTTCTCGTGTGCCAGCGTGCTGGTGTCCGAAAGATGCAGCGTGCCGGGCGCATCGTGCGCGTCGAACCAGTAGTAGATGCCTTCTTCTTCCAGGACGCGCGACAGGAACTGGTAGTCGCTCTCCCGGTATTGCACGCAGTAGCCGTGGGGCGCATGCGGGCCGACCACGCCGCCCGACTTGATCTTCTTCAGGCTCCCGACGGGGCTGTCGTCCAGCACCGCGTCGATCACTTCCAGCACCGGCTTGTTCTGCAGGATGCGCGCGTTGACGCGCTTGCTCAGCAGCCAGAACCACGAGCGCAGGCTGATGCGGTATTCGACGAAGCGGCCGCTGCGTCCCACGCGCGTAAAGCGCACCGCATGCCCCTGGCAGTGCCGCTTGTGGGCGCCGCCATCGGCATCGGCAAACTCGATGGCCACGTCGAAAGAGCGGCCCAGCACGTCGGCAGGCTCGATGCTTTCGTTGTCGGTGAGCACGGTGAGCTCGTAGGCCGACGGGCGCGCCAGCACCTCGTGTCCCACGATGCGCCAGAACATGAGCTTGTCGACGACGGGCGAGTCGCCCTGGATGCTGAACGTGTGATCGGTCATGCTTCCCATCCCTTTTTACGTTCTCCCTCCCTCCCGAACCTCGCCGCCGCTGTTCCGGCGGGCTCTGCGCCTAAGGCGACAGCAGCAGCACAAGCGCCTGGCTCGGCACAAGCCGCACGCCCGGGCAATTGGTGCTGTTTTGCAGCGACATGCTGGTCATTCGCGTGGCCGGCATGCCGTTGAGCAGCACGGTGAACGCACCGGTCACATGCCGCGACGGTCCCATGACGGTGCCCGAGGCCACGCCCATGTTCACGCCCGTGTTGTCCCCGTTGGTCATGGGAATGGTGGTTGCCAGGTTGTGCGCGGGCATGCACATGAAAAGAATCGTCGGGCAGTTCGGAACGGCCATCGGCCCCATGGCGATGTTGGGGTACGGAATGGGCACCGGGCCCGCCGGCGTGGGCGTCAGGCACACGTCGGGAAAGCCCATGTCGGTGCCCATCATCTGGCAGTTGGCAAACATGGCGGCTCCCGTCAGCCGAAGTGGATCTGCGCGCCGCGCGCCTTGACCAGCTGCTCGCCTTCCACCAGCGTGTGCTCGCCATGGATCTGCAGCAGCTGGCGCGCCTGCAGCTCCATGTGTCCGGCCTGGGTGCGGTCCAGGCCGTCGGTGCTGCGCATGTATTGCTTGCTGTGGTGGTGCACCCGGTCGAACAACGTGGACAGCGCGGCGCCAATCGCCTTGACCGTGCCGCCCACCAGGTTGAGGCGCTCGCCCATTGCGTCGGCCTGCTCGCAGCTCAGGCGCACCTGGGGTGCGGCCAGCTGCAGAAGCTCTTGCGCGTTGGCGCTGACGGTGGGTGCGCTCAGTTCGAGCTTGCCCTGGCTTTGCAGCACGACGTCCTGTGCGCCGCTGCGCTCCAGCACCGCCATTACCCAGCATTGGCGCTGGTCGTCGAGCAGGCACGCGACAACGTCGCCCGCCTGCACCGCCACCAGGCAACTGAAGGCCTGCCGCGCGCCGACCTCGTGCGCGGCTTCGTTGTCGATGCGCAGCCGAATTTGTCCCGTGCCGGACGCGGCAAGCACGACGGCACGATGCCAGCCGGCTTGCGCCGCAGCGGGCGCGTCGGGTTGCTTGCCCGGCTTGCCGGGCTTGTGTGGAGCCCTGGTGCGGCGTTCGGTAACGGTAGCGGTCATGGATGGCCTCGTAGGTGAATGGCGTTCGTCGCTCGGCGCTTCAGGCGGCAGCCCACTGTTCGGCGCGTGCCAGTTCAGGGTCGGTGCCGAGTGCGCGGCTCCGGTCGGTGGCTTGCGCGTCCTTCAGCTGCGCGCGATGGAAGACGGCGCGAAACAACCCGGCATCGCGCAGGTCTGCGCCCTGCAGGTCGGCATACCGGAAATCGGCGTAGGTGCAATCGGCACCTGCGAACACCGCGCGTGCCAGCCTGGCCTGCGCAAAGTGGCACTGGTGCAGTTGCGCAGCGCCGAAGTGGGCGCCCGGCAGCGCGGCCTCGGTAAAAAGCGACTGGCGCAGCTGCGCCTTGGTAAACCGCACGCCCTCCCCCTTGGTGGCGCAGAAGATGGCTTGCGGCGCCTGTGCGTTGCTGAAGTCGCAGCCGTTGAGGGTGCTGCCCTGAAAGTTGCATTGCCGCAGCTTTGCGCCTGCAAAACTGCTGCCGCTCAGGTCTGCATCGGCAAACTGGCACGACTCGTAGTTGCCGCCATCGAACCGCATGTTCTGCAGGCTGAGTTTCGAGAAGACCACGCGCGTCATCGGCGCGCCCACCCAGGTCATGAGACTCAGGTCGCAACCTGTCACCACCGTGTGCATCCACCGCGAGTGGTCGGCGTTGACGTCGACGAGTTTCGATTGCGAGAACACCGCCGATTCGAGGTTGGCGCCCTGCATGCCCGCATGGTCGAGCGCGCTGGCATGAAACCTGGCCATGGCCATCGACGCCTCGCCGAACTGCGCATGCGTGAGGTCGCACTCGTTGAAGGTGGCCGTGTGCAGGTTGGCCCCGCGAAAATCCGCGTGGTCGAGCTTGCAGCGGTTGAACACCGCATGGCGCAGGTTGGCGCCCGCAAACAGCGCGCCGCCCATGTCGCACTGGTCGAACACCGCCTCGCGAACGTCGGCTTCGCGCAGGTCCGCGCCGCTCCAGCGGCACTGCGTGAAGATGCCACCACCCAAAAAGGTCTTGGCGTAGTGGCCGCCGCTGAAGTCCTGCCCTTCGAAGGTTTCGCCCAGGCCGGCACCCAGCGAAAGAAGTTCGGCGCTCACCCTCATGCCGCACCTCCTTCGGAATTGCTGGCCGCATCTCGCGCCGCGGCAACGGCCTGCTGTTCTGCGTTCAGTCGCGGCCATGTGCGGCTGCGCGTGAGCAATGCGCCGTCGAACTGCGTGTCGCCGCTCAGTGCCACACGTGTGAGGTCGGTGCCGAAGAGATTGGCGCGCCGCAGGTCCGCACCGATCAGGTTGGCGTAGCTGAAGACGGCATCATGAAAATTGGCGCCTGCCAGGCGTGCACGGCCGAAGCGGGTCTTGCGAAGGAGCGCGCCTTTGGCAGAAGCCAGCCGCAGGTCGGCACCTTGCAGGTCGGCCATGCCCAGGTTGGCGCCGTCGAACAGCGCCTTGGGCGCGCGCATGCCGATGGCGCTGCATTCGCCGAGGTTCGCGTTCGAAAAATCGGCGCCGCTCGCATCCACGCCGTCGAGCACGGTGTTCTTCACGAACACCACGCCCTTGGCACGCGCGGCAATCATGCGTGCGCCCTGCAGCTGGCAGGTAACGAAGGTGGTGGACTGCAGCAGTGCGCCTGAAAGATCGACGCCGCGCAGATCGCACTCGATGAAGTTGGCGCCGCTCAGGTCGGCCTCGCGCAGGTCGAGGCCCTGCAGCACGAGCTTGTAGAACACGTTGCCCGCCAGTTGCGCGCCGCTCCAGTCGGCAACGCCCCACTCCGTTTCGAGCAGGTTGGCGCCGGCCAGGTTGGCGCGCCGCATCTGCGTGCCGGCAAGCGCCGTGTGCATGAGCATGGCACCGCCGAGATTGGATCGGTCGAACACCGCACCGGCAACTTTCGCGCGGCCCAGGTTGGCGCCGGTGAAGTCGGCCTCTATGGCCATGCAGTCCTGCATGTCGGCATGCGCGAGCACCGCGCCGGCAAACTTGCAGCCCGATATGTTGGCCTTGCGAAGGTTCGCGCTCTCCAGCCACGCACCCGAAAAATCGAAGCCGTGCAGGTCGAGGCCCGACAGGTCGACACCGGTGAGATCGATCCAAGGCAGCGTGCGGTGGCCTTGCCCGGCCAGCCATTGCACTTCTTGCCGGCGTTGGGCGCCTTCTTCTCCTTTCAGCGCAAAGGCCGGTGGCTGCATGTGGGCCGATTGCAAATAGCCCAGCCGCTCCGCACCCTGGCGGTCACGCAGCTTTTGCAGCAGTTGCGCCTCCGGCATCGGCAGCTTGCCGAACTGAGCCTTGAGCTCGGCCAGGTGCTTCTCGGCGGTGTAGGGCGGCGGGCCGCGGTGCGCCAGCTCGGCCATGCGTTTTCTGTCTTCACCGCTCAGCGCGAGCAGCTTTTCGAGCTGCTCCAGCATGTCTTGCGCTACCGCGAGCTGCTGCGCCTCGGCCTCCTTCTGGCTGGCCTTGACGTAGGCGGGCAGCTCGGCCAGGGTCGGTGGCTTCTCGCGCACCGGCGGCTTCAGGCCCAGTGCGTCCGGGTCTTTGCCAAAGGCCACGGCCTTCTCGCGCGCAAGGGCCACGTCGATCTCCGCGCGGCGGAACTGCGCGTCGGCCTGAAGGCCGTCCATCTTGTAGATCTCGGACGCCTTTTCGAAGTCGGGGTCGGCGGTGTCGATGTCGTCGGGCACCAGGTCGGCATCGTTCAGGCTTTCGATGCCGCCATGCACGGGGTCTGTGCGTCGGGCAAGCACGCCGGCATAGTGGGCATCGCCGCGTGGCTGGCCCAGGCGCTCGACCGCCGTCATCAGGTGGTCGATGTCGCTGCCGTCGTACTCCGCCACTTCGGCCAGGCCGTGCCAGATGAGCAGCATGCGCTCCACTTCAGGAAAGAACCACACGGTGGTGAGCCGCATCGGCACTTCCTTGAACTTGTGCGATTCGCCGCCCGGTGCCACCTGCTCCGGCGGCAACCGGTAGTTGGCGAACACGCGCGCCCGCAGCCCCGGCAGGTTGCCCTGCAGCAGCGGCTTGGTGGGGTGCAGGTGCTCGAGCGCAAAGGCCTCGTCGCCGCGCAGGGGTGCATCCAGCCACTGGTCTTTCGGCGCCATGTTGAAGTGGCGCCAATCCACGTCAGGCGGAAAGCCGGGCGCATGCTGCTTGAGGTAGTTCTCGTCGTAGGAGCCGCGCAATGCGGCGCGCTGCGGGTGCATCACATCGAGCGCGCCAAAACCTGCGGGCTGCACCACGTCGCCAGGCGCGGTGATGCGCGAGCCGGGCAGCTCGAGCGGCGGCAGCCAGTGCACGCCGCCTGCCGCTGCGGCGCCCATGCCCAGCGGGTTGTCGGCCACCGTCGGCCCGCCGTAGGCATTGGCCCAATCGAGCGGCACCGGCTGATAGACCTCCGACTGCACCACGCGCGCGCCGTCCCAGTAGCGCGGCGAGAAGGCCATGACGGCCTTGCCGGCATTGCCCAGCCGCACGCGCGCAACAGCCCCGCGCGAACCGGCTTCGCTCGCATGCACGCGGCCGACCACCAGGTATTCGGGCGTGAGCTTGGCAATGCCTTCGTCGACCAGCGGCATCGCCATGAGCTTGGAGATGCAGTTCCACATCGACTGCTCGCGCAGCAGGCCTCCCACGTCGGGCGACATCGGCGCGAAGAGCATGGTGCTCACGCACAGCCCGGCCTTGGACCGGTACTCGATCGGCCGAAAGCTCAGCGCGGCGACATGGGGCTTGAGTATCTGCATGAGAAACGGGTGATGTCGTGCGCGCGGCTGTGCGGGCGGCGCTCAATCGGCCGACGCCGGCGGCGTGGGCAGCCCCTTGGAGGCGGCCGGCTGGGGCGCTTCGGTTGGCATCTTCGACGAGCCTGCGGCAATCTTCGATCCGTCGCCGACAACGGCATCGGGCGGTGCGCCCAGCTGCTTGTCGTCCGTGTATTGCGCGGCCTTGTCGGCCGGTGCCGAATGCAGGCGAATGTTGTCTGGGTTGGCCCAGCCGTTGTCCCTGCGGGCTTCGGCAATGCCCTTGGCAGTGGCCAGGCGCGACGCCATGCCGTGCAGCCCGAGGGCTTTTGCCTGCGTCGCGGCTTCCTGCAGCGCAGCCGCCGCATCCGTGTACTGCTGGTTGGTGGCCTTGATGTCGGTGTACGCAGCCGCAATCGAATACGCGACCGCGCCGATTGCGGCGCCAATGGACGCGCCCATGGCAAACGCCCCCCCGGCGCCCCCGCCCGCACCGCCGCCGGGCATGATGACTTTGGCTTGCCGCTGCTCCACGTCCACAGGCGAAATGCTCAGGTCCACACCCGCAAAGCCGAGCTTGAGCGCCGCCGCCGTTTCCATTTGCAGCGCCAGGCACGAAGCCATGCTCAGGCCCATCATCGTGTCGATCGACAGGCCCATGAAAGTCGAGCGCGCCATGCCCATGTTGGCTTCGCTGTTGACGCCGATGTAGCCGCTGGAGTTCGGGCCCAGCACGGTGGTATTGGAGCCGTTCGAGGTGGCGTTGATGTTGCCCACGGCGAACATCTCGAGGTTCGAGTTGGACACCGCCTTGATCGAATTGGCGAAGATGCTGTGCGAACCGACGCTCGCATCCACGCGGTCTGCATTGGTGGCCAGCTTCAGCTCGCCCACAGAACTTATCGCGATGTTTGCGCCCGAGGTCAGCGCAACCGCGCCCACCGCATTGACCGTCATCGACGCAGAGGTCTGCGAGAACGCACCCACGGTGGTAAGTGTGTAGGTGCTGTTGGTGTGCGACGTCACGGGGCCGTTCACCACCGTGTCCTGCTTGCCCTTGGTGCCGACGGTCTGGTTGCCCAGCGTGGTGGTGAAGGTGTCCGCGTCGAACTTGTTGGTCTGCGCCAGAACCACATGGTTCATCTGCGTCTTCATGACCGTGTGTTCTTCCTTGCCCTTCACCATGATCGTGCGGTGGCGGTCGACGGTCAGGCTCTGGTCGCGCATCACGTGGCCGGAGTCGTCGTTCTCCACCGTGGTGGCCATGTTCTTTTCGGCGTGGATGTTCAGGAGCTCGTGCCCCTTCTTGTCCTCGAACATGATCTCGTTGTAGTTGGCGGGCCCGCCGCCCGGCGTGGAGCGCGTCTTGAAGCCGCTCTGCGTGGGCGACTTGTACGGAATGGGCTGGTCGTCGTTGTAGACGCGGCCCGTAATGATGGGCCGGTCCGGGTCGCCGTTCATGAACTCGACGATCACCTCTTGCCCGATGCGCGGCGTGAAGTAGCCGCCCCAGCCCTTGCCTGCCCAGGGTTGCGAGCAGCGTATCCAGCAGGTGGCCTTGCCGTCGCCGTCGTTGTAGCGGTCCCAGTGAAAGTGCACCATCACGCGGCCCTCGTCCACGTGGAGCTCTTCGCCTTCGGGGCCGCACACGATGGCACTCTGCGGGCCGGGCATCGTCACACGGGGCGTCAGCAGCGGCGGACGGAACGTGCGCTCCACCGGCAGCGCGGTAATCAGGAAGGCGCTCGCGCCCCGCGCGCCGGTGCGCAGCGACGGATGCCGCTCGACCACCTCGGTGAAGGCGGTCAGCACGTCGGCATTCACCGCGTCGTCGAGAATCGCTTCGGCCAGCACCGCCGCGGCCGATTGCGATTCGCCGTCTTCATCGGCGCCTTCATAGCCCCGATGGCTGGCCACGAACACGCAGCCGCCGATGACGTACTCGCCGTCGCGCAGGCCGCCGCGGTCGCCCTCGAAGTCGAAGCTGCGGCCGGCCGCCACGTCGGGCCAGGGGGTGAGGCCCCAGTGGCGCTCGCGGCGCCCGTCGAACTCTTCCAGGTGCACCTTCACCGCCGCGTCCACTTCTTCGCCGGTGAAATAGTTGCCCGGGTATTCGAACACTTCGAGGTCGGAGAGCTCGTGCTTTTCCTGCACGTCCACTTCCACGCTCAGCGGCTTCTTGATTGCCTTGTAGTCGACGTCGCGCGAGGCGTATTTGCCGCTGTCGAAGCGGCGCACATCGATCCATTCGCTGATCTCGTTGAAGCGTGCCTCGCTCACATCGGGCGATGCAAAGCGCAGCTTGGCCTCAACCGCGAGCTTCTCGTGGGCAATGCCGCTCGCGTCCGAAAGGTGCATGGTGCCCGGCGCGTCGTGCGCATCGAACCAGTAGTAGATGCCCTCGGCCTCCAGCAGGCGCGACAGGTAGTTGTAGTCGCTCTCCTGGAACTGCACGCAATAGCGCCGGGCCGGGTGCGTGCCCACCACGTTGTCGGTGCGCGTCTTCTTGAAGCGCTTGATCGGGCTGTCCTCGAACACCGCGTCCAGGATGCCGAGCACCGGCTTGTCCTGCAGGATGCGCGAGTTGGCCCGCTTGGTGAGCAGCCAGAACCATGAACGCAGCCGTATCTGGTAGCGAAAGTAGCGCCCCACCTGCCGCCCGCGGGTAAAGCGCACCGCATGCCCCTGGCAATGCCGCTCGTGCTTCCCGCCATCCGCATCCGAGAACTCGATCACCACATCGAAGGCATGGCCCAGGATGTCCTTGGCGTCGACAAAGGCATTCTCCGAAAGCACCGTGAGCTCGTAGGTCGAGGCCCTTGCCAGGGCCTCGTGCCCTGCAATGGACCAGAACATGAGGTCGTCCTTGGCGGGCGACTCGCTCTCGATGCGGAAATCATGCGACATGTGTTGTTCTCTTCAGGCGTGGCGTCGGGCGTGCAAGGCGCTAGTCGAAGGCGTAGGTAAAGTCGGCGTCCTTCACGTCCAGCGCCACGCGGCGGATCTCGCCGCCCGAAGCCAGGCGTTGCAGGTACTCGACCGAAATCGTCGGCAGCACGGTGTTGGTCAGGATCGCGTCGATCACGCGGCCGCCGGACTCCGGGTCCTGGCAGCGCGCCACCACCTGGTCGACCACCGCGTCGCTGTATTCGAACGGCACGCCGTGGTTGGTTTCCACACGCTTCTTGATGCGGCCCAGCTGCAGCCGCACGATCTTCTTCATCATGTCCGGCGACAGCGGGTAATAGGGAATGGTGACGATGCGGCCCAGCAGCGCGGGCGGAAACACCTTCATGAGCGGCGCCTTGAGCGCATCGGCCAGCGCATTCGAATCGGGCAGCAGCTCGGGGTCGCGGCACATGCTCATCACCAGCTCGCTGCCGGCATTGGTGGTGAGCAGGATGATCGTGTTCTTGAAGTCGATCATGCGGCCCTCGCCGTCTTCCATCCAACCCTTGTCGAACACCTGGAAGAAGATCTCGTGCACGTCGGGGTGGGCCTTTTCCACCTCGTCGAGCAGCACCACGCTGTAGGGCCTGCGGCGCACGGCCTCGGTCAGGATGCCGCCTTCGCCGTAGCCCACGTAGCCGGGCGGCGCGCCCTTGAGCGTGGAGACGGTGTGCGCCTCCTGGAACTCGCTCATGTTGATGGTGATGATGTTCTGCTCGCCGCCGTAGAGCGCCTCGGCCAGTGCCAGCGCGGTTTCGGTCTTGCCCACGCCCGAGGTGCCGCACAGCATGAAAACGCCGATGGGCTTTTGCGGGTTGTCGAGCCGCGCACGCGACGTTTGAATGCGGCGCGCAATCATTTCCAGGCCGTGCTTCTGTCCGATGACGCGCTGGTTGAGCGTGTCCGCAAGCTTGAGCACCGCCTCGACTTCGTTCTTGACCATGCGGCCGACGGGAATGCCGGTCCAGTCGGCCACCACAGAAGCCACCGCCTGCTCGTCCACCGAAGGCAGGATGAGCGGCGACTCGCCCTGCACCGCATGGATCTTCGCTTGCAGCGCATGCAGCTCTTCGAGCAGTGCAGCCCGGTTTTCTCCCCCTCCCCCGCTGGGGGAGGGCTGGGGTGGGGGCACCTCGGCCTTGGCCTCCCCCTCAGCGGTAGCCGCATCCACCGGCTTGTTCCCCGCCCGCAGCTTCGCACGCAATTCAAGCAGCCGGTCGACCAGCCCCTTCTCTTCCTGCCAGCGCGCATTCAGCGCATCGAGCTGCACCTTCGATTCGGCCAGCAGCGCGGTGACCTGCGCCGCGCGCTTGGTCACGTCGATGCCGATCGCCTCCTCGCGGCCGATGATCTCCTGCTCGACCGTGAGCCCCTCGATGCGGCGCATGCAGTCTTCCACTTCCGGCGGCGTGGCGTGCTGCGACACGGCCACGCGGGCGCAGGCGGTGTCCAGCAGGCTCACGGCCTTGTCGGGCAGCTGGCGCGCCGGAATGTAGCGGTGCGAAAGCTTCACGGCCGCCTCGATGGCCTCGTCGAGCAACTGCACGCGGTGATGCTTTTCGAGCACGCTGGCCACGCCGCGCAGCATGAGGATGGCCTTCACCTCGTCGGGCTCGGGCACCTGCACCACCTGGAAGCGCCGCGTAAGGGCCGGGTCTTTCTCGATGTATTTCTTGTACTCGGCCCAGGTGGTCGCGCCAATGGTGCGCAGGTTGCCGCGCGCCAACGCAGGCTTCAGCAGGTTGGCCGCGTCGCCCGTGCCGGCCGCGCCCCCGGCGCCCACCAGCGTGTGGATCTCGTCAATGAAAAGAATGATGGGCGTCGGCGAGCTCTGCACCTCGTCGATCACCTGGCGCAGGCGCTGCTCGAACTCGCCCTTCATGCTCGCACCGGCCTGCAGCAGGCCTATGTCGAGCGTGAGCAGCTTTACGTCTTTCAGCTGCGGCGGCACGTCGCCGCGCGCAAGGCGTTGCGCAAAACCCTCGACCACGGCCGTCTTGCCAACGCCGGCCTCGCCGGTCAACAGCGGGTTGTTCTGGCGGCGGCGCATCAGGATGTCGACGATCTGGCGAATCTCTTCGTCGCGCCCGGTCACCGGGTCCATCTCGCCCTTCTTGGCCTTTTCGGTCAGGTCGACGGCAAATTTCTTCAGCGCATCGCCCTTGCCCATGGCCGCCGGTGCCATGGCGCCGGAGTCTTCGCCCGGCGCGCCGCTGCCCATGCCGGTTCCGTCCTGCGCGCGCATCTGCGATTCGGGCGAAGGGTCGCAGATCTTCACGAAGTTGTCGGCCAGGTCTTCGACCTTGATCTTCTCGAACTGCTTCGACAACCCGAAGAGCGGGTTGCGCAGGCTCTGCGTCTTGAGCATGCCCACCAGGATGTAGCCGGTGCGCACCTGCGCCTCGCCAAACTGGAGCGTGGCGTAGGTCCAGGCACGCTCGATGGCGTTCTCGATATGCGGAGAAAAGTCGCTGATGGCGGTGGCGCCACGCGGCAGGCGGTCGAGCGCGGCCGTCATGTCCTTGGCAATCACCGACACGTCGAGCCCGTAGTGCTGGATCACGCGGTGCAGGTCGGAGTCTTGCGCCTGCAGCAGCTGCGCAAACCAGTGCTCCAGCTCCACATAGGGATTGCCGCGCATCTTGCAGAACACGGTGGCGCCTTCGATGGCTTTGTAGGCCAGCGAGTTGAGCTTGCCGAAAAGGGCGGTGCGGCTGATTTCACTCATGGAGGACTCCGTATCTCTTCAAGACGAATGAAGCTGGGTTTATTGAAGTGGTAGCTCGGCAGGTCGCCGGCCCGTAGCGGCCGGCTGGCTTGCAATGCGCACGTCGGCTGCATCGCGCGGGCGCGGCCTTTGCCCGAGCCACGCGATCCAGCCAAGGCGAGGCGCGTTGCCTTTTGCCTGGCCAAGGCGCGTGGGCGGCACCTGTGCGCCTTGCAGCGCAAGCTGCGCGTCCCACTCGAGCTCGTCGCCGAGCAGTTGCTGCATCCAGCGCTGCAGCACGGGCTGCGCGTCGCCGATGGGAAGAAACATGCGGTACTGCTCGAGCGTGAGCGGGCCCACGTGCAAGCGCACGCGGTGCTGCCGGTCCCAGGCACGGGTGCCGAGCATGGCGCCCATGCCCATCGAGCGCGAGGTCTCGCCCTGGCCCAGTCGCGTGAGCTCGCCGGTGGGCAGGCTCATCCAGTGGCCGACCCAGCGCTCCAGCCTGAACGGCACGCCGAAGTAGCTGCACAGCACTGCCTGAACACCTTCGGCGTTGTGCACGCGCCGCGCAAGCCGACCCGAAAAATGCAGGCGGGCGTCGTCGTGCACCTCGTCGCGCCCGATGCGCCCCGGCGTGCCGATGCCGACCAGCGCGCCAACCTGCAGCCTGAACCTGTCTTCGCCCGGCCGGTCGAGAGCCACGGCCGGCCGCGACTGCGCCCACGCCCGGTAGAAGTGCAGCGAGAAGCGGTGCGAAAAGCTGTCCAGGAAGGCCAGCCACGTGGGGTCGCCATGGTTGATGCTGCGCTCGCGGATGAAGTCGCTCAGGTGCACCGGCAGCGGACCATTGGGACCGATGTAGCTGAAGAAGTGCTGACGCAGCCGCGGTGGCGAATAGGCGGTGGCCGCCTCGAAGCGGCTGAAGCTGGCGGGCGCAAACGAAAGCGAAGGCTCTTGTCCCACGCGAACCGGCTCTGCATTGGGCAGCAGCGCGCGGCCCCAGCGCGGCGTGGTGCCGGCAATCGACTCCAGCCGGCGCAGCACCGCAAAGTAATCGAAAGCCCACGGCTCGGCCGACCACTCGCGCAGTGCGTTGTCGACCCGCACCGCTACAGAATCTGGCGTGTTCCGCACAGCGGCCTCCAGCGCATTATTTCGCCCTTGCCCGAAATTCGGAGCACGGCCTCGACGAAGTGATTCACCTCTACATGGCGCGCGAGGTAGTGCGCCATGACGGCGCCAAAAAGAAAAGCGCTGTGGCCGTGGAACGCGTCCTTGTCGACCTCGAGCGTTACTTCGAGCCCACGCCCGAAAGCAATGGGCCCCGGAAGCGGCAACCTGCGCGCCACCGGCTTGCTCTTGACCGACAGCAGGCCGCGCACCTGGCCCTGGCGCATTTCGTCCGCATGCACGGCGTAGAGCATCAGGGTTTCGCGCAATGCGGCCGCGCCCTGCTCGGGGGTGCTGTCCGAGATCGACAGGTAGTTGAGCGCCAGGTGGTCAACCACGCGCCAGCCGAGCCCCTGGCTCACCACCGGCGACACCGGCCGCGAAGGCCCGCGCACCATGCGCACGCGCTGCGCCGGAAAGGAGTCGATGCAATCGAAGTCGTTGTCGCGGCCGAGCGGCATCAATAGGGGCAGGTCGCGGTTGGTGCACAGCGCCGTCACCGCCAGCTGGCGCAGCGCGGTCGAGTACGGCGCCTGCTGCGGGTCGACGATCTGCATGTAGACCTCGGAGCCGATGTGGCTGCTGCGGTGCCCTTCGGTGCGCTGCCGCACCGAGAGCATGCGCGGCTCGCGCGTGGTCGTGTAGTAGGCCGGGTGCGCGTGGCGGCTGCCGTGAAACGCCGAGTAGAACGGCCGAAACGACTGCTCGGTGGCGGCTTCTGCGCCGCCGGGTGCGCCGTGGCCGGTAACCTCGGTTACGGTGTGCACTTCAAAGTCTTGCGGGCGGGTGCGGTCGGGCACCAGGTGGAACTGGCTCACGCCTTCCGACACCGGCACGCGGTCGAGCCTCTTGCTGAAGAGGTTGACCACCGGCACGCAGTGCAGCTGCACGTTGTCTGCGCTCACCAGCTTTTCGAGCGCGGCGTCGCCGCGCGAGAAGAGCAGCACAACCTCGACCTCCGTCACGGCCATGTCCGCTAGCAGCGGCTGCAGGCCGCCGATGCGCGCAAACTGGAAGCGCTGCGGAAACGCAAAGTATTCCTGCAGCAGCCTGAAGCCCGAGAAGCCCGTGGCCGTGACCGGCAGCAACGCTTCGTCTTCTTCGAAACCCACCGCCTTGATGGCGCTGCCGGGCAGCGTCTTCATTGCACCCTGCATTGCGCCGCCGGCCGCCATGGGCCGCACCAGCACACCCACGGGTTGGCCCAGCGCGCATTCGTGCAACTGCCATGCAACGTCTTCGGCGCCGCTGAAGTGCAGCAGCAGTTCGTCCATGGCAATCTGGCTGAAGTTCAATCCGGCCGTCGCGCGCAGCGATATGCGCAGGCCGCCGCGGATCGCGCGCGACTGCGGGTGCGCATTGAGCGGCAGGTCCGGTGCGTAGGTGAAGTATTGGGCCCGCAAGATTTCAACGGGCCACACACGCAGCGTGGCCGCCGTTCGAAATTCGCAATGCGTGTTCTGCCCGACTGCCTGCCGTGCGCGCAGCCCGCTGCCGCGGGCGAGCGTCGGGCCGGTTGCCAGCTTTGCATCGTCGGCATCGGGCACCACCGACACCACGGCCATGGCCGGCGTGGGCGCCAGGAAGTGCGGGTAGACGATGTCGAGCAGGTGGCCCGTGAAGCGCGGGTACTCGGCGTCGAGCTTGAGCCCCACGCGTGCCGAAAGGAATGCGGTGGCCTCTATCAGCCGCTCGACGTACGGGTCTGCAACTTCCTGGCCTTCGATGCCCAGGCGGTGCGCAATCTTCGGAAAGGCGCGCGCAAACTCCGACGAGCTCTCGCGAAAGTAGCGCAGTTCCTGTTCATACAGGCTCAGCAACCTGGGGTCCATGGCGGACTTACCTCTGGGATTGCGCCATGTCCACGATCTCTATGCGGCCTTCTTCCAGATCGACGCGGCTGCGCATCAGGAACTCGAGCGGCACGGGCTGCGCCCACAGCATGCCGCGAATCTGCAGGCCGATGCTGTTGTGGGAGTCCAATGCCGAGCCTTCCATGACGAGTTCAACTTCGAGAGTGCGGGACAAGATGCGTGGCTCGAACTGCAGGATTGCGTTCTTCAGAGCCTGCTCCATGCTGACACGCTGCACCGAGGAGGTGTACTGGCCAGACAGCATAGGCAATCCGTAATTGATGACGGAGCGCGCCGCATTGGGATAGCGCTTGTCGTCCATTTCGAGCCCGTAGCCGGTGGCGTTGAAGAGCCAGCCGAGATCGCGCAGCACGGCCTGGCGCAGCGCCTGCTTGGTGAGCGTGCGCTTGTCGTCGCTCTCGCGCTTTTCGTTCGGCGCGTGATCGACGAGGCGGTCGAGCAGCGAAGGCTGCAGCCGCTCCTGCGCGGTGAGTTCAGCCATCGGCTCCGTCCTCCGACGGCGTGTCGGCCTCTGCAGTGGCGGCCGCGGCAGAAGGCGTGAACAGAATCTCTCGAACATCCATCAGCGCGTACTCGCCTGCGTCGCTGCCCAGCACGCGCTGGCCGGTGCCTACCCATACCTCGGGCCGCAGCTCTCGCCATTCGGTCTTGCGCGCAAGCTGCAGTTCGCCGTCTTCGCTTTTCTCGCTGCCTTCGTAGCGCGTGGGAATCAGCGCGAGCGTTTCGCCGCCGTTCTCGAACTCGAGGTGCGCGGGCATCCAAACGCAATCGCGCAGGTCTTCGGGCGGCTCGATCTTGATGTGCGCGAGCCGGGCATAGGGAATCCAGTAGTACTTGCCATTGACGAAGGCCTCGAGCACCGGCCCCAGGCGCATGTCGGCATCGGCCAGCCATTCGAAGGGCGCACCGTCGATGGTGCCGCCGATGGCGGGCGCCGCATCGAACGCGCGCTGGCGCAGGTCTTCGGCCATGGCGTGGTCGCCGCTCCCCTGGCGCAGCAACGATTCGATGAGCAGCGCTAGCCATTCGTCGGGCTGGCCGAACACCATGGGCGTGCGCTTGCCCGCAAACACTTCGGCGCGCAGGCCCTCGCAGCGCACGGCTTCGCCGTACACCTGCTTCATGGGCACTGCCAGCGCGTCGAGTTCGGCGGCCACGGTGAGCTGGTTGAGCGCGCGCTCCCACTGCCCAAGCACGCAGAGCAGCTGCGCCATGAAGACGCGGTGCTTGCTATCGGACGGCTTCGCGCGCACTTCGTCGCTCAACGCCTTGAGGGCGGCGGCCGGATCGGCAGCCTTCAGCAGTTCGGATGCGGTCATGGTGTGGTGCCCCGGTTGGTTGCGATCACTCGGCGGACTCGAAGACGCACTCGCGCACTGCACCGCGCGCGCCGGTGTTCTTTTGCGGCGCCGATCTGATGGTGAAGCGCCTGAACGCGAAGCTGATGATTTCGGTCGGTGCGCCCAGCACGCTGTTGGTGAGCATCATGTGGCTGGTCACGCGCACCTTCTCCATGGTGAACTCCAGCATGGGCTGGGCCTCGGTCGACTTGAGGTCGCCGCCCGACTTGTAGATGCCGACGATCACCTTGCCGGCTTCCGCATTGACCCGCAGCATGCTCGCGATGGAGGCCGTGGCCGCATCGGTGCGGCGCACGACGATGAAGTTGGACAAGGTGCGCGCCGCAGCCGCGCGGCCGGACTGCGTGTGCTGGTGCCCGCCGCAAAAGTAGCCGGCAATTTCCATACGCGGCTTGCCGTCTTCGAACTGGCGCGCCAGCTCGCCCTCGATGGGACTGCCCGCGTTCTCGATCATCATCACCAGGTCGCAGCCGCTCGCCGCCCCCAGCGCCAGGTCGAGCATGCGCAGCGCGTCGTCGGGATCGGGGACTCCATTGGAAGTCATGGACATTTGCTTCTCCTTCTCGGTAATGTGATTCGGTGGGTTGATGTGGGTGCGAATGGACGGGGTCAGGGCGCGGCCGCGCTCGCCCAGCGCAACATGGCGCCGTACACCTGGCGGTCGCGCTCGGGCGTGAGCTGCCCGCGTACGCGCAAATCCGGGGCGTTTGTCGCGGGCTCGGCCATGCCGGCGCCAAAGAGCCGCGGTGCGCTGCGGGCCTGCGCCGGCGTGGCCAGCACCAGCAACCTGGCGGCACGGCCGGGCTTGAGCCAGGGCAGCGCAAAGCGCTTGGAGGCCGGTGCTTCGCGCGTGCCGCGCTCGAAGCGGTTGGCCTCGCCAAGGTCTTCGGGATAGACGGCCCGCAAGATGCCTTGCGCATCAATGCCCACCACCACAAGGTCGATCGAGTGGCCGCTGCCGTTGCGCACGATGAGCTCGGCACGCTCGCCCTGCCTGAGCAGCAAAGTGCCGCCCGCGGTGTCGCGCACATCGGCGCTGCGCAGCACACGGCTCTCATCGCGCACTTCGAGCACCGCGTCGAATCCGTCGATCCGCCCCTCCTTCGCCAGCTCGGCAAGGCGCGACATCCACTTGAGTTGCGCCAGCGCCTGCAGCCGCGCGCGGGCTTCCGCCGCATCGCGTACCACGGCGCCGGCTGGCGCAACGCCCGCTTCCGCAGCGGCTGCGAGCGCGGGAGACAGCACTTCGAGCCGCCCGCCTGCCGCGCCCAAGTCGACCCAGCGCACATCGGCCTGCGTATCGGCCGCGGCGCGAATGGATGCGGGGTAGTCGAGGCTGATGCCCGCGGGCAGCGCGGAATCGCTGCGCACCCGCAGCGCCGCAGAAGCCGGCTCTGCCACCGGCGTCACGCTCCATGACGTGGCCTGCGCCAGATCGCCCAGCGTGGCCGGAACAGCCAGCCGCGCACTGCCAAGGTCGACCTGCGCCAGCCTGCCCTGCGCCGTGCGCTGGATGCCGTCAGCCAGCGTGGCAACGATGCGAACCTCTTGCCCCGTCTCCAGCCCATCGAGCAGGCCCACCTTCAGCGTGAGGCTGCCGCCCGCGCGTTCGGCACGCCACACGGGCCGGGTCGACAGAGGGGCAGCGGCGTTGGAGAAGATCGGCAGGTCGAGGTTGCCCTCGGCCACTGGCGAAGGCAGCTCGCGCGCGGGAAAGCGCGATTCCAGTTCTTCGATCACCGGCGGATACAGGTCGAGCATGCCGTTGAAAAGATCGCGCCAGGTTGCGGGCTTCTGTTGCAGGGCCTCGGCCACCGCCCAGGTGAGCAGGCCCTGGGGCTGCGCATTGCGCGCCTTGCGCGGCAGGCGCAGCTCGGGCGTGACCTGGTGGCTCTCCGACGCGAAGAAGGCCACGTAACGCGCGCGGGGCACGCTGGCGGGCTCGGGCGGCACCGCTGCCGCTGACGCCGCCGCTGGCTGTGCAACCGCAAGCTGCCCGCCTCCTGTCAACTGGCCGGCGCGCACGCCGCGAAAGCGCACCTCGTCGTCGGCGGGCCCTGTGTCTTCCACCGCTTGCGCGGCGCTGCGCGTCATCGAAGCCGCAGAGCAGGTGTCGAACACCGACCACACGAACACGTTCTTGCCCAGGAAGGCGCGTATCCAGCGGTCGAAGTCCACATCGCGCAGGCCGCCGGGCAAGCTGCCGCCGGACGAATCGGAGCCGCGCGCGTCGCGTGCGAGAAAGTTTTCTGCCAGGCCGTCAGGCTCCTGGTAGCGCTTGGTGCTGTCGCGCAGCCGCGTGCCGTGGCCCGAAAAGTAGAGCATCACGAAGTCGCCCGCGCGCGACTGTTCGAGCAGCCTGGCCAGGGCCTCGTTGATGCGCTGCGCCTCGGGCAGCGAAGCGCCCGCCACACCGTCGGCCAGCACCGTGACGTCGGCTGGCGCAAAGCCTTGCTTCATCAGGGTCTGGCGCATCAGCATCACGTCGTTGCGCGGCGCCTGCAGCCACAGGGCCTGCGGCTGGTTCACCAGTTCGGACACCCCCACGAGCAGCGCGCGCTGCCCTGCCGCCGCGTTGCCGCCCGTGGCAAGCAACACCAGCAACAGCATCAGGCGCGCCGCAATGGTCATGGCCGCTCCGGTGCCGGGCCGGCGGATGCAACCAGGGGTGATGCCGCCAACGCGGCAAGGCCCTGCACGGGATCCGCCACGCGCAGCCGCCAACGGCCGTCGGCGCCCGGGCCGCCGACCACTTCGGCCGAGATCGATTGCAGCAGCCGGGTGGTGTCTTCGACGCGCGCATCGGATTTCCAGCGCACCACCAGATCGGCAGGTGCAACGGCGGCGGCGGGCGGTGCGGAGCGGAACCGCACATCGTCTTCTTCGGTGCGCTGGCCGAAGAGGCTCACGTTCTCCACCACGAGCACCAGCGCGAGCACTGCGAATGCAGGGCGCATCCAGCCATCGGCGGTGAACCAGCGGCTGATGCTGCCCCACAGGCCGCCCTCGGGCTTCAGCTGCGGGCTTGCTGCGCCGGCCGTGCCCGCCGCGGCCGATGCGCTGCTCAATTGCGATGCGGCATCGCGGTAGAGCGCCTGGTAGTCGGCGCGCGGGTCTTGCGTGCCCAGCGGCGTGCCGCAGAGCACCGAGAACACCTCGCCCACGGTGCGCAATGCAATGTGACCGGGCTCCGGCGAAATGGCCAGCGGCGCCTGTGCGCTCCACTCGTCGTGCACTGCGCGAATCGCAGCAAGCCGCGTGGCCGAGACCTCACCGAGCACGCGCGCGCAAAGCTGCGGGCTGGGTTCGAGCGTGAGCACGTTCCACGCCTGGATCAACCCGAAGGCGGGCTCGAAAGGTTCGTCGTCGGGCTCCAGCAGCACGTCGTGCGCGCTGGCCCAGTCCGCCTCGCCCGCGGCCATCCAGCCTTGCCACAGGTCGTCGTGAATGCAGCGGTCGAGCAGCACGCCGAGCAGCCGCCCTTCGTGCACCACGCTCACAAGGCGGCCCGGCGCCCATCGCGCCGTGAAGGCACGCTGGGCCACGGCCTCGCGGCGCCGGGCCAATTCGGTCAGGGGCAGCAACAGGTCGAGCACGGCGCGAGGCGGCTCGGCGGCGGCGCCGGGTGCCGTGCCCGGCATGGCCACGACGGCCGTACCTTCCATGTGGCCCGGGGCGTCCGGGGCCGCGGGCGTGGCGCCCCCGGACTGGAACGCACTTCGGATCACGCTGAGAGGGGGCCAGAGTTCGGTGTTCATGGCGGTCTGTTCCTGAATGGCTATGTCTTCAGGCATAAGACGCTTCAGCACCGAGGATTTTGAAAACCTGCAGGATCGCCGCCATGTTCTCGGGCTCTATGGCAATGCCCAGGGTCTGCTGGAGCCAGCCGCCCAGGCGGGTCTTGGCGTAATCGGCCGTGAGCCCTTCGCGCTTGTGCACCAGGCCCAGCCGGCCCGCACGGTAGTGGTACGAGGCAATGGCATGGCGCGAGGCGATGCCCGAGAGGCCGCCCTCGGCCTCCTTGCCGAAGCCTTCGCACAGCAGGATGCGCTCGGGCTCGGGCAGTTCGGCGATGAATGCGCGCGCGGCCAGTTGCACCGCGGCGGCACTCAGGCCGTGCTCCGCAAGGCAGCCCTCGTGGTCGTCGCCGCCGCCGATCGCGTCTTCAAGCTGCGCCTCGGTCACCTGGTCGCCGATGGAAAGCTTGCGGCGGAACGAGCTCGCGCGCGTGCAGTCGATGAGGTAGCGCCTGAAATAGGCGCACAGCGCAAAGGCGCTCGAGGGTGCGCTGTGGCTCGCGCGTTCATCGGCCTCGTCGGGGTCGGCGTCGAGCCGCAGCACCTTCACGTAGATGAACTGCGCCACCAGTTCCTGCCGGCCTTCGCCCAGCACCTGGAGCTCCGGCGGATTGCAGGCCACGAGCGCATCGCCCACGATGCGGTACATGGTGCCCATGTCGTTCGAGGACAGCGTCTGCCGACGCCGCCACAGGCGGACGAGCTCCGTACTTTCCGCGGACGACAGTGTTTCAATCATCGGCCCACCCCCAGGCTCTGCGCACTTCGTGTCGCTTCTCCCTCCCCCTTGCAGGGGGCAACACCAGCGGCCCGGCAAAGCCGGTTCCGCGGTGTTTCCAGGAGAAGGCCAGCCGTGCCCATCGCTGAAGAGCCGGACGCATCAGTCGTCCACGCACACGCCCTCGGTGGGCACCAGGCATTGCGGCAAGCCGGCGCCGGCCGGACCGCCGCGCGTACGAATTGCCGAAGACACCGCCGCCGACGCTACGGCCAGGCCGCGCGGCAACAAGATCCATAGCTGGCCGCGCTCTTTCATGCGGCGTGCATTGGTCGCGGCCTGCTGGCCGTTGCCGAAGAAATAGTCGGCCCGCACAGCGCCGCGGATCGCACCGCCGGTGTCCTGCGCAATGGTGAGCCGCTGCATCGGCGCACCGGTGCCGGGCGCGCGGGTAGAAACGAACACGGGATAGCCGAGCGGTGTGCTGCGCGGGTCTACCGCAATCGAACGACCGGCCGACAGCGGCACGCCGAAGGCACCTACAGGCCCACCCGAGGGCGACGCCGACTCCTTGAAGAACACATAGCTCGGGTCCTTGATGCCCGAACCGACGACCGGACCGGCCGTGCGGCGCCCCGGCACCACGACAGCACCGCTGACGGTGGGCCGCGCAAGCGTGAAGCCGCGCGTGCGAATGGCGTTGGTCGAGCTGCCGCCGGCATCTTCGTCGTCGTCGCCGTCGTCCAGGTCCAGCTCGATGGAAGCGCCGCGCACCTTTACCGGGCTGCGCGGCTTGCCGTTGGACGCCTGTGCCAGCGTGGGACGGAAGGGCTGGCCGTTCTGCTCTGCGTAGGCCACGCGAATGATGTCGCCGTTGGCCAGCTTGATGCGGCCTGAGCCCTGGATCTGCATTTCGTAGAGCGCGGTGGCGCTGCTCACGAAGGCGAGCACCTTGGCGTTGGGCGCGCCCTTGGTTTCGATTTCTTCGCGCGTGTAGTACGGCAGCAGCTGCTTGCCCTCGATGCGCAGGCGCACCTTGCGGTCGAGCGTGTCGCGCGTGATGGCCGAGAGATCGAGCGCATAGAGGCCAGGCGCGCCCATGTCGCGCGTGCTGAGCCCGGTCTGCACCACCACGTTGCGGCCTTCGATCCGCGCCGCCACCGTGCCGTTGCCGGCCGGCAGCTTGCGTGCATCCGCAAACAGCATGTCTTCAGGCTGGCCGTACACCGGGTAGATGAAGGGTGCCGCGTATTGGCGGCTGCCCGGAATCTCGGGCTCGAAGTAGCCGGTGACCACGCCGTCGGGCTTGCGGTCGTCGTCGCGGATCTGGTAGGCCGAGAACTCCTGCTCGAAGAACGCGCGAATGGCCGTGCTGCTCTTGCTGTCGACCCTGAGGGCGCGCGCACACACGTCCTTCCACTCGGCGCCGCGGCCGGTGAGCACCTTGCAGCTGCCCAGGAACGCAGGCCAGCTGTCGGAGAAATCGTCTCGGGCCCAGCCGGGCACGGCGTCGAAGCTGACCGAGGTGTAGGTGGCCAGTTGCGTGGAGAAGGTGCGCGCCTGGCCGGCCACGCTCGCGCCGACAGGGGTCGGGCGCGTTGCCGTCGCTCCTGACGCCCCGCTTGCCGTTGCGGCGGAACCCGCCGGCCCCGCATTGGCATCGGTGGACGATGCCGGCGGCGTGTTGACGCACCCTGCGGCGGCAAACACGGCCGCGGCAGCGGCGGCCCAGCGAAGGGCGGAAAAATTGAAAATCGGCGACCGGGTGTTCATGAAAGTCTCCTTGTCCGAAAAGACAGCCCCGCAGGGCCAACGCTCTACAGACGATTACTTCTCGACGATTTTGAAATTCGCGACGCCGTAGACGTCGTTGCATGGGGTGTTGGGCGCGCACACCGGCTTGCCCAGCAATGGCGACGGCCCCGTGCCGCGCGTGGCTTCGAGCGCAGCCAGCACGGGTAACGGGAACTGCGGAAACACGCCGTCGTTCTGAATGCCCGAGGCGCTGAAGTCGCGCTCGCGCTCGCTCACGAGCACCGCAAACTGGTTGGTGCCGGCCGGGCCGCCGGCATCCATCGGCCATGAAGCGCGCGGCAGCGAGAGCGGGCTGCCGGCGGTGATCTTGTTGTGCTTGTCGAGCAGGTTCGGAAACAGCAAGAACATCTCGCCGCCGCTGGACAGCAAGAACACGTACACAAAGCCGTCGCGCTTGCTGCGCACTTCGAAGGCGAGCTTGTCCTTGCCGATTGCAACCTCCGGCTTCTTCGGCGCGGCCGCCACATCGAAACCCGCAGCAGCTCCCGCGGCGAGCGACTGCAGCGAGTCGAGCGGCGTGTGGGGTGCCGGCGGGGGAGGAGGAGGCGGCGGCGGTGGCGGCGTTGCGGTCACGCGGGTTTCGGGGGGCGGTGGTGGTGGCGTCACGATGGCCTGCTTGCTGCCACCGTCCGCCTCCGTACCGGCGGTGCGCCCCTGGTACCACCACCAGCCGCCGCCGGCCACGATGGCTGCAACCGCCAGCGATGCGATTGCGGGCACGGCCTTGCTTTTTTTGCCGGCGCTGCCAGCACCGCTTTCTTCATCCGTGCGCTGCACCGGCGCCTTGCCGCGGCCGATGACCGTCGGCGCGTCGGCGTTGCTGCCGGCCTTGCGCGAGCCCGGAGTCAGAGGCGGGTTGGTGCGCGGCACCGGCGCAATGCTGTGGCCCACCTCCAGGTCGAGCGCCGCCCGAAACTCGGCCATCGACTGCGGCCGCGACTCGGGCCGCACACCCAGGCCTGCATCGATGGCCTGCAACAGCCGCAAGCTGTAGCGCTGTCGAAGGATTTCGTTGCCCGCAAGCGGCACATAGCTGTCGGACAAGAGCCGTGCCACCGAAGGCGGCGGCGCGCGCCCGCAAACGGCCACGTGCATTACCGCCGCAAGCGCATAGACATCGGTCCACGCACCCTGCGACATGTCGGGCATTTCGGCGTACTGCTCGATGGGTGCGTAGCCGGGCTTGAGGATGACGGTGATCGCCTGCGTCTTGTCGGTGATCACGCGGCGCGCGGCGCCGAAGTCGAGCACCACCGGACGGCCCGAGCCTTCAAGCAGGATGATGTTGTCGGGCGCGATGTCGCGGTGATAGCAATTGGCGCCGTGCATCACACCCAGCGCCTGCGTCACGCCGTCCATGATGCGGACGAGCCAGGCCTCGTCCACACCCGCCGGAATGGAACCCAGCGACTGGCGCAGCGTGTCGCCGCGGTAGAACGGCATGACCATGTAGGTGGTGCCGCGCTCTTGCCAGAAGCGGTAGACCTTCAGCAGCGAGGGATGGTCGAACTGCGCCAGCAGCCGGGCTTCGTTGATGAAGCTGCGCATGCCGAGGTCGAAGGTTTCCCTGTGGCGTTCGGACAAGGGGACTACTGTTCCGTCCTGCTGCCTTGTCGAGAGAGAGGTCGGCAGGTATTCCTTGATGGCGACGACGCGTTCGAGGGCATGGTCCCAGGCTTCGTAGACGACGCCGAAGCCGCCCTGGCCTACGACACGGGTGATCTCGAATTCTGCAAGGCGGCTGCCTACGGGGAGGAGGCCGGCTTCGTTGCCTTCTGTGGCTGGGCTGGTGATGGGGGTGTTGGACAGGCTTGTGGGGCTGGCGGTGATTACTGTGACTGAGGTGTCTTTTTGCTGGACGGGCCTTGACATGACCTGGGTGCGGTCGTCTTCTGCCGGTGTGTTGGGTTTTGCTTCGGTCATTGGATGGCTCCCGTATGGACGTTGACGGGGGCTTGCTTTCCGAGGCCGGGTGTCGCCCCGGCGGGCGACCTACTTTTCTTTGCTTCGCCAAAGAAACGTAGGCAAAAGAAAGGCGACCCCACTGTCTGCGACCCCTGCGCTGCGCTTCGGGGCAACCTGCGGTGCTCGGTTTTCACGGGGTCCGCAGAACTCGCTTCGCTCAAACAGCTGCGGCCCTGATCCGCGAAACCCTCCGCTCCTCGGCGCATACAGAGGGGAGTGCAGCCCACCGGGCCTTTGCTTCGCTCGGCCACCAGGCCACCGCGGCGCTGCGCGCCGGAGTGGTTGGCGTTGGCTGTTGGACTTGGGGCCGAGCGAGAGCGAAGGCTGCCCGCTCCCAGCCCCTTCTGTATGCGCCGAGGAGCGCAGATGGAGGCGGGATCAGGGCCGCAGCTGTTTGAGCGAAGCGAGTTCTGCGGACCCCCGCCGGAGTCGAGCACCGCAGGTTGCCCGTAGCGAAGCGCAGGGACGCAGACAGTAGGGGTCGCCTTTCTTTGCTTACTTTCTTTGGCGAAGCAAAGAAAGTGAGTCGCCCGCCGGGGCGACACCCGGCCCCGGACAACAAACCAAAGCAAGGAGTTCATTCCCCCTCCCCCACAAACAAAGCCTCGAACTCCCCACCCAACGGCAACCCCACAACAACCATCCGAGCCCCCTCTTCAGCGCCAGGATCGCCAAGCCACAAAGACCCCCCCGCCCCAGGCAAAGCCAGCGACTCCACCCCCCCCTCGCGCCCCCCACCACCTTGCGTCGCAACAAACAACCGCTCAAGCAACGCATCGAACCCGAGCGCATCCATATCCCCTTCAAGCCCCTCCAGAGCAGCCTGCGTCCCGCGCTCCCACCAAAGCAGCACCCCCCGCAACGCATCGCCCTGCAATGCATCGCCAACCGGAGCATCGAACTCGACAGCCAGCGTGATCGGAAAGTACCGCCCCACTCCATCGACCGAAGGCATCATCACGCCGATCCACGCACCTTGGCCCGCCACGCCCGGCCCCAGCGCAAAGCACCACACCGGCGCCTGCAGGTAGTGCGCAATCCAGTCTTCATGCCGGTCCTTCAGCCGCGCGAGGCCGCGCTGCAGCCAGTGGTCCCACTCAGAGCGAAACGACTCGGGCAGCCGCCGATGCGCAAAGTCCCCCATGCCGGGCAACTTGCCGAACCATCCAGGCAATGCAGCAGCAGAAAAAGCAACCGCGCCGGTCACAACCCCTCCGGACAAGAGAACTCGCGCAGTTCCTTCAGGCGGATGGGGTGCTGCACGCTGTTCGTCGTTACCTCGAAGCGCGTCTTGCGCGGGCCGACCTGGAAGGTGATGAAAAACTTTTCGGGCGCATCGCCGGCTTCGAGCTGCCCATCGTCGAGCGCGCGGAACAGCGCCCACGGCCCATCGACCGCGGAGCCGGAGCTGCCGGTGGTCGAGGGCGGGCTCACCTGAATACGCACCTGGTTGCTGCCCTTGGGCCCCGGCCATTGCACAGCCATGGGCACCACGGGGCCGTGCGCGTACTTCACGAGCTGGCCGTCCACGTCAAGAATGAACTGCGTGATGCCCGCATCCATCTCGACCGGCTTGAAGTCCAGCCGCATCGACGGGCCACGGCCGCCACCGCGGAAGAAGATGTCCTTGATGCGCGCGGCACGCTCGAACTGCGCCAGCGCCTGCGTGGTAACGGCGCCGCGCTCGGCCACGGGCTTGTAGCGCCATGGTTTGGTGCTGGTGTCGACCAGTGCGGCCAGCCGCTTCTGGAAGAAGTCGTCCATCAGCCCCCCGGCACCGAACATCTGGCCGAAGTCTTCGGGCAGCACGTCGCGCTTGCTGTTGCCCACGAAGGGGTAGCGGCCCGCAATGGCGCGGTTGCAGAACTCGGTCACGGGGCGCAGGTCCTGGCTCAGGTTGCCGCGCTCGGCCACCTGGGCCTGCGCCGCGCCCGACTGGCTCAGGTTTTCGACCATCGTGCGCACCGGCTCGGGCAGGCGGCCGGCATCCGACTTGAGCTTGCCTGCCACGTCGCCGGGCGGCGGCGAGGTGCGGCCCTTCACGGCCGTGTCTACCGCGTTGAGGTACACGTACACCTCGTTGAACAGCTTGAGCGCGTCGTCGATGGGCGCGGGCTGGTTGGGTGCAACCGGCGTGACCAGGCGGCGCAGCGCCTCGAAGCGGTCGTCCACGATGCTCTCGATGCGCTTGCCGCTGGCCACCGCCTTGTTCGGATCGCCGCCGAACAAGTCTTCGAGGCCCTTGCGCGTGCTGGCGACGGTGGCGGTCGCCTTGCTCACCACGTCCTTGGGCTGGTCGGCGGGAATGAGCGTGGTTTCCTTCACCACAGCGCGCAAGAAGTTGGCAAGCGGCGAGCCCACGCCCGAGAGAATGCGCGCGGCCTCGATGTTCTTCTCGAGTCCGGTGGCGCGAATCAGCCGCACGTCCGCCAGGAGCGTCTCCCACACCTTGACGTATTCCGCCAGATAGAGCCGGCGCACGCGGTCGGTCAGCGCGCCAAGGGCGGCCACGTCGCGCATGCGGTCGGTGGCGCTGCGGTCTTGCCCCAGCACCCACGGGTCTTCCTGCGCGAGCAGTCCGGTGAGCACCGTCACTTCGTTCTGGAAGCGCTTGTGATAGCCGTCGTAGGTGAACATGCCCGGCACGCCTTCGGTCAGCGGCTTGCCGCTGATGCGCTCGAACACCAGCGGCGCCGAGGGGCCCGCGGCGGTGGCGATGCTGAAGGCCGGAATGTCCTTGGTGGCGCGCTGGCGCTTGAGGCGGCTGAACACGCGCTGCTCCAGCGGATAGCTCGCGAGCACGGCGCGCACGCTGCGCACCAGGTTCTCGTCCATCTTGAGCGGCGAGCGCGGCGGGCCTTGTGCAATGAGCACGTCGAGTTGGTCTTCGAGCGCCTGGCGCTGGTCTTCGGGAATGCCGCGGTCCAGGCTGCGCGCCCAGTCGAGCGTGATCCATGCCTTGAGCGCCTCGGCATCGAAATGCTCGGGCTGGTAGAGCATGAGGTAGCTCTTGAGCGCCTCGTACGTGTACTCCAGGTTGTCCTTCTGCGCAGTGCGCAGCTGGTCTTCGATGCGCTTGGCAATCTGCGGCAAGAAGGCGTCGTTGAGCGCGCGCTGGTGCGTGAGCATGGCGGCCGCATCGAGCTTGTCGCCCTGGTAGAGGCCCAGCGTCATCGACAGCGGCTCGTCGCCCTGCCGGTTGTCGGGCGTCTTCCAGATGTCGCGCAGGCCCTGCAGCACAGGCGCCACCTCGACCAGGTTCTGCACACGCGAAGGCAGCGCCGCAAGATTCTGGCGTGCGGGCTCTACACGCGCCTCGACCGACTTCAGGTAGTTGACGTTCTGCAGCGTGCTGTAGCCCCACCCCGCCAGGAGCGCCAGCGTGACCAGCGTCATGGCCGCCACGCCCGCCATGCGCAGCGCATGGCGCCGGCGCTCCAGCTTCACGTTGGCACCGGCAAGGCGCTGCTCCGGAAACACCACCTCGCGCAGCAGCGCGGTGAGAAAGTAGCTGCGGCCGCTCGACTTTTGCGGCGCGAGCATGGCGCGCTCCAGGCCGAAGCTGCGCGCAAGGCTGCCCATCACGCGGTCGATGGGGCTGCCCTCTTGCGTGCCGCTGGTGAAGTACACGCCGCGCACCCACGGCGGCTGCGCAAAGCGCGAACCGGTGAACACCTGGTCGAGCAAATCGGACAGCATCGAACCGATGGAGCCGAACTGCGCCGGAAAGCCGAAGATCGCCGCACGGCGCGCGCCGTCGGTCTCGCGCTGCATGCGCGCAATGAGGCCGTCGTTCACGCGGTTGTGCAGCAGCGCGAACTCACGGTTGAAGGCGGTGGAAAGGCCCTTCTCGTCGGCTTGCACGTTCTCGTCGGCCGGCAGCGTAAAGCCGAACACCTGCGCACGTTGCTCCTTGCCCAGGTCGTCGAAATAATCGGTAAAGCCGTAGAGCAAGTCGCTCTTGGTGACGAGCACATACACCGGCAGCCGCGTGGTGAGCTTCGCGTCCAACTCCAGCAGCCGCGCGCGAATCGATGCGGCCAGTTGCGTGCGCTGCTCGGGGCCCTGGCTCAGCAGGTCGGCCACGCTCACGGTCAGGAACACGCCATTGAGCGGACGGCGCGGGCGCGCCTTCTTGAGCAGGCCCAAGAAGCCTTCCCAGGCGCTCTTGTCTTCCGATTGATGGCTGTCCTGCGTGGTGTAGCGGCCGGCGGTGTCGATGAGCACCGCCTCGTCGGTGAACCACCAGTCGCAGTTGCGCGTGCCGCCCACGCCGCGAATCGCGCCGGGGCCGAACTTTTCCGCCAGCGGAAACGAAAGGCCCGAGTTGACCAGCGCCGTGGTCTTGCCCGCGCCGGGCGCGCCGATGAACACGTACCACGGCAGGTCGTACAGATAGCTGCCGCCGGAGATGGAAAGCCAGTCGCGCCACCCGGGCTTCTTGCCCGCGGCATGCAGGCGCATCTGCTTGAGCGTGGCCACGGCTTCGCTGAAGCGCGTGTCCAGGATCTTCTGTTCGCCGTTGACTGGCGCGTCGCTCTTGGCGGCCGGCGCCTTCATCAGGCCGTCCGTCAGGTGCTGGCTTGCACGGCGCGCACGCCAGCGGCGGTAGAGCGCGCGAAGCACCACCATGAGCACGATGGCGCCGATCAGCAGCGCGCGCACCAGCTCGCTTTCGAGCGGCGCCCATGCGCCGATCTTCACCAGCGGGCCGATCCACCAGATCAGCAGCGAGACGATGACCAGCGCGAGGATGGTCAGCAGCAGCGGACTGAACAGGAAGCCGAAGATTTTCTTGATCATTTCGTCACTCCTGCCGAAGCGACCCGGTCGGGCTCGGACAACAGCACGATGTCGACCCGCCGGTTGCGCGCGCGGTTGGCGGGCGTGTCGTTGGCGGCCACCGGCTCTGCATCGGCCTTGCCGTCGGAGCGCATGCGCGCGGGCTCCACCAGCGTGGTGAGCGCGCCCTTCACCGCATCGGCGCGAGCGGCCGACAGGTGCCAGTTGGACGGATAGCGCAGCGAGCGGATCGGCTGGTTGTCGGAGTGGCCGGTGATCAGCACCTCGCCCTTCACCTCGGCCAGCGCCTGGCCGATGCGGCGCAGCACCGGCAGCGATGTGGCCATGGGCTCTGCGCTGCCGGAGCCGAAGAACGAGTCGCCACGCAGGCGCACCACGCTGCGGTCCGCCTCGTCGGTCACGGTGACCAGCCCCTGCTTGATCTCGGGCTCCAGAAAGCGCGCGAGCCGCGGCGTCTTGGCGGGCGCGGCGGGCGGCGCAATCTGTATGTTGGGCACGCGCAGGCCCGACACCGCGGCATAGGTGGTGTCGGAACGGTAATTGAGCGTGAGCCGCAGGCCGAACCATGCCAGCGCAAGCAGCAGTGCAAAGCCCGCTGCAAACACCCACAGCGGCAGCGATTCGCGCAGCCGCACGGTGCCCGCGCCCTGCCCGCGCCAATGCGGGGAAAGCTCGGCCTCGAGCGGCGGGCGGTCCTTGGCGATGAGGTCTGCCAGGCGCTGGCGCACCGAATCGAGTTGCGCGCGGCCGTTGTCGACCACGCGGTAGCGGCCTTCGAAACCGAGTGCGAGCACGCTGTAGATAAGCTCCAGCAGCTGGCGATGCGTGGGCACGTCTTGCGCGAGCTTGGCGAGCAGCTGAAAAATCTTCTCGCCGCCCCATGTCTCGTTATGAAACTGCACCAGCAGGCTCTGCTTGTTCCAGCCGGCCTGCACGCCCCAGGGCGTATTGGCCACTGCTTCGTCGAGCGCAGTGCACAGCACATAGCGCGCGGCCAGAACCGATTCGTTGCTTACACCGGCGCGGCGCGCGGCGGCGTCGAACTGGTTCACTGCTTCGGCGGTGGAGGCGCGCAGGGCCGGCACGTTGGGCGGCTGCGCAAGATTGCGCAGCTTGCCGATCAGCACCAGCAGCTTGCCCGCGGCCGATACCAGCGGATTGAGCAAACCGATCTCGCCGACTTCGGCCGCAGGCGTCGGATCGACTCCGCCGAAGAACGGCGCAGGTGCCGCGGCGGGCGGCGGCGGCGTGCCGGCAGGTGTACGCGGCTTGGGCTTGATGACCGTGCGCTCCGACTCGAAAGCGGCAAAGGGGTCTGGTGTGGTCATGATGGTGTTCCGTTTCCGCAGGCCCGAAGGGGCTAGGAACGAATGGCCCAGAACGCGAGGTCGAGGCCGGGAAAGTCGCCCGCAATGTGCATCGCGATGCCGCCCGATTGCTCCAGCTGGCGCCACAGGTCGCTGTTGCGCGTTTCGAGTTCGAAGTAGTTGGCGCCGGTATGAAAGGGAATCTGGCGCGGCGCTACCGGCATCGGTGTGAGCGTGACGCCCGGCAGCGCCAGGTTGACCAGGTCGCGAATGCGCTCGACGGGGCCGATCTTGACCTGCGTGGGAAAGCGCGCGCGCAGCGCCTCGCTCGGCATGCTGGCGTTCACTGCAAGCACGAAGGTCGCCTTGCGCTGCAGTTCCACATCGGTAACCACCGCCACGCGTACGCCGTGCTTGCGGTCGTGCAGTTCGATGCGAATGGCCGACTGCTCCAGCACCATCGAGAGGCTGCGGCGCAGGTCGTCCATCACCGGCCGAAAGCTCATTGCCAGGTCGTCGTGGATGTAGGGGCCGAAGTGCGTGACACGACGCGAATCGCGAAAGCTCGCAAGATCGCCCGCCAGCCCAAGCGCATGCTCGAAGAAATGCTGCGGGTGCAGCATTGCGCTTTTGGCAAGATGCGCAAACACCGCCTCGTTGCGGTTGACCGTCTGCAGCAGCATGAAGTCGGCAATCTCGGCCACGCCGCCCGTGCCGCCTTGCGTCATGCGGCCAGCCAGCGCCTCGCCGCGCTGGCGCAAGAGGCCCAGCAGTTCGTCGAGCCACGAGCGGATCGCGGCATGGCCGGCCACGTCGAGCAACGGCGGCAGCATGGCACGGTCGAGCTGAACCTGGTTGTCCACACGGCGTTCGACCACGCGCGCCACCCCCAGCGTGGTCCAGGCATCGGTCGCTTCGCCGGCGCGCATCAGGCGCGTATGAAGCTGGCCCAACTGCAGCATGGCCGTGCGCTCGCCGGCGGTGTTGGAGTCGGGCACCTCCGACTCGAGCACGCGGTGGCGCACCAACTCTTCGTATTCTTCAGCGTCGGCTTCGCGGGCCCCGGCGCGGCGCAGCGGCAGCGCGAGCATCACCGCCTCGTCGCGCATCGTCGGCGGAATGTCGATGGGTTCGGGCAGCGGATCGACCGCCGGCATGTCGAACACCGTGCCATCGCCAAAAATGCCTACGGCGCGCACCAGCGCGAGCTTGCCCAGCGTGAGCGCCGCCTGGTCGATCTCGATCTCCGCGAAACCCCAGGCATATGGCGTGGTCGAGCGCAAAAGCACATGCCGCGCATGGTCGCCATGACGCTCGCTCTGCTGCAGGTGCTGGGGCTGCAGCAGCATCCCCTCGCTCCAGACCACTTTTGTTCGCCAACTCATCCGCACTCCGTCAAAGGCAAGGGCTGCCCGAAAGAAGCACGGAGTTTCCGGCGCGCAAGGCCGGCGGCAAATCCGCCTAACGGCCTAGGCGGGGGGATTTGGAGCTACCGCGAAGGGACTAGATGCGCGCCCCCCCTGTTGCGCGCCCGCTCCCACACTCGGGCTGTCAGCCCATCACCGGCCCCTGTTGCTGGTTGGCTTGCGCTGCGTTCTGTGCCCGAATCTCGCTCATTATTTGCGCCCGCTGCTGCTCGGTTTGCTGGATGTGCTGATCGCTCAGCTGAACGCTGGGTGCGGGCTGGCTGATGTCCATCTGTGCTGGCACGGCAAAGAGCGAGCGGGAGGCGAAGACCACCGACTTGTCGCCGATATAAATACCCGACAGGTCTTTCTCCGTAATGCTCGACCGGTGGCAGGCGGCCGTGCCTTGGGCCAGGCGTTCTTCGGAGGTGCCCTTCGGAAGGAGGTCTTTGAGGGTGCTGTACAGCGCATTTTGCGGATGACCCGGGTCGCTGAAATCGCGCAGAAGCGGGCGGCTCGTGTCAGCCGCGGCAGTTATGGCAGTTGCGGACCTCGAATCGCTCTCATCGCGCCGCGCCACGCCATCGTGTCGCTCTGCGGCCATGCGTGCCATCTGCTGGTGCATCTGGGCCAATTCGGCCCGCGCCGCAGCCGCCTGGGCTTGCGCTGCGGCCACCTGGGCTTGCGCCGCCGCAATGGCTGAGGCATCGCCTGGAGGGTTCGAGTGCACCGGGGCAACCATTGAGGCGTGGGTTGAGACTTGGGTGGTCGGCGAGTGCATCGCCTCGGCGCCAGCGGCCGGCGCCTGCTCCTGCTCCTGCACACGTTCCGGCACACGCTCCTGCGTACGCTCCACCGAAGGCTGCAGCGTCCTTCGAGGGCTCGGCTCGCTCCTGAACCGATCCCTGTCCTGCGCCAGCGCAATCTCCAGGTCACGCATCAGGGTCTGCTCCTGCGCCTGATGCACCCGGTACAACGGGCCGCCTTTGGCCCGGTGGATTTCATCGAGCTTGCCCACCGGCTGCAACGAGCCCGCAGAAATCTGCTCGGGCTCGTCCCGGCGCTTGTGCGCCTCGGCAAAGCTCATGCCGCCCGGCGTGGGCACGATGCGCGATTCATGCGTGGTGATGCGTTCGATCTGCTGGGGTGTCAGATGGCCGTTCGCAGGCTGCGGCTGTGCGGGCACCGCCTGGGGCGTGGCATGGGGTTCCTCGCGCACAGGGCCTTGGGCGGCGTGGGTGACGGCGGCCGGTACCGGGCCGTGCTGTTTCCATCTATGCTGGGTGTAGGCCTCCTGGTAGCGCTGGGCAATGGCTTGCGGGCTGTGGGCGAGGTTGTCGGCAATGACGCGCTGCGCCGCCGCGTCCAGTTGCCGGCTCTGTTCCGGGCTGGCCGGGGCCGTGCGCTGAACCGGCATGCCGTGCGTCGTGGGCGTAGCCGCTTCGGTGGCCTGCCGCGTCCAGGCATGGCTTTGCGGGTCGCGTATCCACGGCTGGCTGGCGCCGATGCCGGAGCGCACCGCTTCACCGATGCTCTCGGGCGCCTGCCTGAACGGGTCTTGGGGTGCGCGCGGATGGGCCAGTGCCAGTTCGACGGCCACGTTGCTGGCCTTGTAGTTCAGCTCATCGGCCAGGAGGGGCGCGGCTTGCATCAGGTGGTTTTTGTAGCCCACCCCTTCAGGGGGCCCTTGGGGCCCGAATTCACCGGGGCGAGGCAGACGGGTCCAGCCCTGCGCGGGCTGGCTGGGGTCGAGGTTCCAGTCGTTGCCGTCGCTGCCGCGCTGGGTGTAGATGCGCGATTGGTCCAGGGCATCCATGATCTTGTTGCCGGCCACGGCACCAACGAGGCCACCGGCCAAGCCCGCGGCGAGAGCCCCGGGCCCGGTCTCGATGCCGGCCGCCGCCGCCACCGAGCCCACGGCCATGGCCCCGGCGGCCATGCCGAGATTGCGGCCTGCGAAGTGCAGCAGTTCAGACTTGGCGCCGGTGAGGTTGTCCTGGTCGAGCAGGTTCTTGGTGTCTCGGCCGGTGGTGAGGGCGTCGTGGGCCAGGGCGGCGGTGCCGAAAACCTTGAGGCCGAGCGCGACACGCGCGGCGCCCGGTTCGATGCGAACGCTGCGGTCGATGGCGGCGGCCTCGGTAGCGGTGCGCTGGACGTCCGCCTTGATCTTGAGGTCGCTGTTTTCGCGCAAAACGTTCTGCACGGTCGATGGCGTAACCTTTGGATTGCGTTGCAAGGATTCGGGAAGCTGCTGTTCCCAGGCTTGCTGGGCTTGCCATTTGTTGTTCAGACCGCGGGTGCGCTCTGGGTCGGTGAGGCGGGCTTCGCGGGCCTGTTCCAGTGCCGCGCCGGGCTTCAACGGGCTGGTGCGACTGTCGTAAAGCTCCGTTCCTTCGCGGTTGTAGATGCGGATGCGGGCGTTGGGCAGTTGCGCGTGCACCTTGTCGAGGTTGGCGGGCAGATTGTCATAGACGCTAGTGCGCACCTCCTGGGGAACGAAGCGGCCATAGCCCTTTTTCTCGAGGCTGTCAGTGAAGCGTTCATGCACGCCATGCTCGCTTTCGAGGCGGTGCGTGGCGAGCACACGGACTTCGACCTCATAGGGATGCTTTTGCAGGGCCTGCATCTTCTTCATTTCGCCGATCCAGTGATCGGCGCCGCCCAGCGTGGTGTCGAAGACGATGTTGCGTCGGCCTTCGACGAAATCGTGGCTCAGTTTGTCGGTCCAGCTTCGGGCATCCTGGTGGGTGTGGCTGGCCCAGGTGTAGGGGTGGGTTTCGCGGAGTTGCTCGCGGTAGGGGTGGTAATTGCGCTTTTCGTCGAGGTCCAATTTGACGACGTTGCCGGCGAATTCTTGCTCGGCAGCGGCTGCCAGACCTCCCTTTCCGGCACCCGGTTGGCCAGCCAGCACAATGGCGCGCGGGTGCTCTTGTGGGGTGGTCTCGTGAAAGCGGCTGTCTGGAAGAACTCGTTCGGCATAAATGCGGTTATGGGTGGCCTCGTCCAGGGCCCATTCGGTGGCGCGACTCATCGGAAGTCCTTCTCCTGAGTCTTGAAATAGCTGGACAGATCGCCGTCGCCGTAGACCGCGTGCACCGCCATGGCGAGCGCCTTCGCCTTCTTGTTGGTCAAACGGGCTGCTTCCATGTCGCCCCGTGCCCGGGCTCGATCCTCTTCGCTGTATGCATCGCCCATATCCCCGCCCAGCATGTCCTTCAGCAGCCAAACGGCTCTTTCAAAGTCCATAGGGCCGCGTGGACCATAGTGGAGGCTAGTCAGAGCTTCTTGAAGTTCTTCAATCAGCTCCGGATAGTCTTTGAGCAATTCGCGCACGGTGCGCGGCACGGGTGGCGGCGGGAAGTTGAGGTGGTTGCGGTTCATTGTTGTGGCCTCCTTGAATGGATCGTCAGTGCAGGAGTTTTACTGCGCGAATTGCCGGCGCCGGGCTGGCCCGCCAGAACGATGGCGTGAGGGCGTGCTTGAGGTGTTGTTTCAGACAGGGCGCTTCTGGGTACAACGCGCTCCGCGAAGACACGACGGTGGGTTTCAGGATCGAGTTTGCCGGTGGGGTCGCTCATTCGAACGCCCCCTTATAGGTCTCGAAGTAGTCCCGCAATTCGGGGAGGCTCCGGGGGCGACCTGCGACTACCAGCGCGTCGTACTTGATCTTGGCCCGATAGATTGCCTGCGAATCGCCGGTTTGCTCGGCTTCCTTGAGGGCTTCATAGGCGTCGGAATAGCGGGCGCTGAGGGTGTCTTCGAGCACCTCGAAGACTTCATTGAACGGGGCGCCCCACTTTCTTTCGAGGTACTTAGCCACGATTTCATTCACGTAGTCTTGGATTTGCTCGATCAGCTCCGGATAGTCCTTGAGCGTCTCGCGCAGGAACTGCGGCATAGGGGGCTGGGGAATGGAGTGTGTCCAGATCATGGTTTCCCTTCGGGCGCTCATTGGCGCGGCCGTTTTATTGATGGATATGTGACGGGTCAAGCGTACATCCGAGAAAACGCTGCACGATCTCAGTGCCTGCGTACCAGCCGCGTTGCACGGATGGATTTCACGATCACTATCGATCGTTTATTGGCGCGAGCAGGTTCGAGTTCCCCGCAAATCCGATGCTGTCAGCGGAGATACCCAGCCAAGACCCTGCCCGCCCCGCTCAACGTGCGGCAGTAGACGCCGCACGCAAAGTCTCCACCTGCTCCTTGTAAGCCTGCTCGATGCGCCGCAGCCGCTGCTCGCGCGCCGCGTCGTTCACCCACGCAGCCGCCATCGCGTTCTGCTTGCCCAGCTGATACTCGAGCGCGGCCTCGGGCAGCAGCGCACTGTCGTCGGCCGGCGCATAGCCGTAAGCCGCGCGCAGGGTCTTGAGCACTTCGCGTTCGGCATCGGCGCGGGGGCCTTTGCCTTGGCCGTAGCCGATGAGGAAAGCCTGGAGCTTGGCCTGGAACGCGGGCGGGTAGTCGCGCCGCACCACCATCTGCGCGCCGGGCGGCGGCTCCGATTCCCACACCACGTGCAGCCGCGCAGCCTCTACCGGAAACTGCTCCCTGAAGCGCTCGAAGTCGGTGGTGTTGTTGGTAGCTACGTCGGCATCACCATTCGCAACTGCGAGTGCGGTGGCCTGGTGGTTGCCGACGATCTCGCCGCGGAAGCGGGTTTCCATCTGGATATTGCGCGGCAAGAACAGCTGGCTCTGCGGCATGAGAAAGCCGGTCACCGAACGGCTGTCTCCACGCGCGAGCCGCCAGCGCTCGGGTTCGGCAAGCACCGCTTCCAGCGTGCTGGGTGCGCCGGTCTTTCGGGTGAGCAGCACGGCACGGTGGGTGGGCATGCCGGGCCGGCGTGCGATTTGCGCGACCACTTTCATGCGCCGCTGCATCACTGCTTCGAGCGCGATCTTGGCCGAGAGGAACGCCATGTCGACTTCATCGCGCTTGATGGCGCGGTCGAGTTCTTCATACGACGCCACCGAATAAGCGGTCACCGGCACACCGATGGCCTGGCTCATGTCGGCCAGCAGGGGCATCCACAAGGCCCGCGATTCGACTGCACCGCCCAGCGGCAGCACACCGAAGCGCACAGGCTGGGTGGGCGCGGCCGCTTTTTCGGCCGTGGCCGCGGTGCCCGGCGCGAGCAAAGCGGCGGCGGCAACAAGCACGGGCAGCAGTGCCGCGGCAAGCCACCGGACAGCGCGAGGAGGCTCCCGGGCAGGCATGTCAGGGCGACAGGTCCCTGAGGACGGTGACCTGCTCCGCGTAGCCGCTTTCGATGCGCTTCAGGCGCGCCTCGCGCGCCTCGTCGTTGACCCATTGCGCGGTCATGGCGTTTTGCCTGGCCAGCTGATAGGCGAGCTTGGCGGCCGGTTGCAGCGAGCTGTTGTCCGCCGCCACGAACCCGGCCAGGTCGTGCAGCGACTTGAGCACTGTGCGCTCCGCATCGCCCTTGGGCCCCTTGGCGCGCCCGTAGCCGACCAGAAAGGCTTGCACGCGGCCGCGCAGTTCGGACGAATATTCGCGCCGCACCACAATCTGCGCATGCGGAATGAGCTCGGACTCCCACAGCACCTGCAGCCGCTGGGCCTCGGCCGGAAAGCGCTGCTTGAAGCGCTCGAAATCGGCCGTGTTGTTGGTGGCCACATCGGCCTCGTTATTTGCCACGGCCAGAGCGGTGGCCTGGTGGGTGCCGACGATCTCGCTCAGGAAGCGGGTTTCCATGGCGATGTGATTGGGCAAGAAGAACTGCAGCTGCGGCACGATGAAGCCCGACACCGACTGCCGTTCGCCACGCGCGAGGCGCCAGCGCTCCGGCTCGCCCAGCAGGCTCTTTTTGGTGTTGAAAGGCGGCGCCTTGCGGGTGAGCAATAGGGCGCGGTAGCCCGCGAGGCCGTCGTGCCGCACCACCTGGGCCACCACTTTCATGCGGCGCTGGGTCACGGCGTCGAGCGCCATCTTTCCGGACAGGAAGGCCATGTCGACCTCGTCACGGCGGATGGCCTGCTCCAGCGCCTCATACGAGTTGACCGAAAGCACGCTCACCGGCCGCGCGATGGCACGGCTCAGTTCGGCCAGTAGCGGATCCCAGTCGCTGCGCGATTCGAAGGCACCGCCAAGCGGCAGGATGCCGAAGCGCACCGGGGCGTCGGGCTGCAACGCGGGTTGGGCCACCGCCAGCAATGGCAGGCCGGCGAGCAGACTCAGCACCAGGGCGCTGCGTCGCACCGCCACGGCGGCGGCTCGCCTGAACCGCGTGCAGCGGCGCGGGGCACCAAGGGCATCAGTAGCGCCGGAAGCCTTCCGGACGCAGCTCGGGGAGGCCTGCATTTTGAACACGGGGCATGGTCCGCTGCGGGATCAGCGGGTCTAACATGGACAACGCGGACACGATTAGATATCAAATACAAGCTATTTTTGTGATGTTTTTCCCATCTTTCGCTCCGTAACCAAGGCCCTTAAGCTCGCTCTTCATGCGCTACACGCCCCCATGAACTGGAACTTCCGCGTCCTCCGGGGGCTTGCGCGCCTCACGTTTGCCCAGCAGCTGATCTTGCTGGCACTGGTGCCGGCCACCGCCGCCACGCTGGCGGCCATTGCGGTGTTGACGCGGCAGCACCTGGACAACCTCACCGAGCTGATGCGCGCCAATGCGCAAACGGTGGCAATGCAGGTGGCTACCGCGGCGCAAGCACCGCTGCTGCGCATGGACCGCCGCATTCTTCAGCGCACGGCGCAATCGGGTACCTACCAGCCGCACGTGCAGCAGGTGCAGATCTGGTCGGACGACGGCGAGATCGTCGCCAACTCCGAAACCGTCGACCGCGACCGGCGCGAAGGCCTGCAGGTGGTGGTTCCCATCGTGAGCGAAGACGGCAAGCACAGCGGCAAGGTCATGGTGGAGATGAGCCTGAACGCCGTGCAGGACGCGCGGCGCTCGGTGTGGCTCAACGTGGTGCTGGTGCTGGCGACCAGCCTCGTGGGCGTGGGGCTGGCGGGCTGGTGGGCGGCGCGGCGCATCAGCGAGCCGATTCGCGCACTGGGCAAGGCGGTCGACCGGCTGGGCGCCGGCGAGGCCGCGAGCGTTGCCATCGAGGGCACCTCTGAAGTGCGGCACCTGCAGCACGGCTTCAACCAGGCGGCGCGTGCCCTGGCCGAAAGCCACCGGCTGCTGCAAAGCCGCATCAGCGAGGCCACGGCCGAGCTCGCGCGCAAAAACCAGCAGCTGGAGGTTGCAAGCCAGGCCAAGACCCGCCTGCTGGCCGCCGCCAGCCACGACCTGCGCCAGCCGCTGCATGCGCTCACGCTGTTTTCCGACGGCCTGGCCAACGGCGAGACCGACCCGGTGCGCCTGCAGCGCATCGGCCACATTCGCGAGTGCGTCGACTCACTCGACCGGCTGTTCTCAGAGTTGCTGAATCTTTCGCAGCTCGATGCCGGCGTGCTGCAGCCGCAGTGGGCGGACTTTCCGCTCGACCAGCTGTTCGATGAAATCAGCCGCAACTTCCGGCCCGTGGCCGAGCAACAGGGGCTGCGGCTGGTGGTGCGCAAGACCGACCTCTGGGTGCGCTGCGACTACGTGATGCTCTCGCGCATTCTCAACAACCTGGTGTCCAACTCGCTGCGCCACACCATCGAAGGCGGCGTGCTGATCGGCGCCCGGCCGCGCGGCAAGGGCGTTCGCATCGACGTGGTCGACACCGGCGTGGGCATTGCCGTGCAGCACCAGGCGCGTGTGTTCGAAGAGTTCTACCAGGTGGAAGCCACCGGCCGCCAGGCGCCCCGCGGCCAGCGCGGCATGGGCCTTGGCCTTGCCACGGTCCAGCGCCTGACGGAGCTGCTCAACACCCGTGTGGAGCTGACGTCGCGGCCCAACAAGGGCACCTGCGTGCGGGTGCTGGTGCGCTCGGCACCGGCTGCGCTGCCTGCCCTGGACGTGGCCCCGGCCATCGGCGCCGCAGAGGAAGAACCGAGCCTCGAGCAGTTGCGCATCCTGGTGATCGACGACGAGCGCACCATTCTGGAAGGCTTGTCGGTGGTGCTCACCAATTGGGGCGCCGAGGTGCAGGCGGCGCAAACCCGCGCCGAAGCACTGGCGCTGGCCGACGCGTGGGAGCAACCGCCCGACGTGGTGGTGAGCGACCTGCTCCTGCAAGGCGGCGACAACGGGCTCGACGTGATTGCCGCGCTCGAACGCCACCCGCGAGGCATCGGCCCCGGTACGGCGCGCCTGCTGGTCACGGGAGAAACCAAACCCGACCGCCTGCGCGAAGTGGCCAGCGCGGGCATTGCCGTGCTCTACAAGCCCGTTTCTCCACGCGTGCTGCGCCAGGCCATCCAGGCACAGCGCGCAGCCGCCTTGCTCAACGCCGAAGCCTAGTCCATCGGACATAGGCCAAGCAGCCGCTGCGCTGTGCACTTCGTCACGCCGGCAGGGGGTGGCGGGTGCCGACATAAGCCCTCCGCCTTATCGCGCGATGCAGGGGCCTTCCGTACATTGGTACTGCCCTTTCTTGCTGCGGAAAGCAGTCCATGTTTGTTGCCGTGAACCCTTTCAAATTGCTCCTCCGGAAACGGCTGCACCGCGGCGTGCGCGCCGCGCTGGCGCTGGGCTTCGTTGCGGCACAGCTCGCGGTTGCCGATGCATCTGCGAGCAACCTCACGGTGCTGATGGGCGACGACTTTGCCGCCCACTCGGAATTCGTGCAGCACCTTCGCACGGGCCAGGAGCCCGGCGGCCGCTTCGAGCTGGTGCGGCTTTCGCCAGGCGGCGCGGACAGCCAGCAACCCGCCGAAGTGGCCAGCACCGAGCCCGAGCGCGTTGCCAATGCCGGCGTGCGCACGCGCGGGCTGCGCAGCCCGCCTGTGGACATGGGCCTGACCCTCGCAGTGGGCGTGCCGGCTGCGCGCGCCGCACTCGACCGGCCCGGCCAGCAACCGCTGGTGCTTGCCATGCTGAGCCGGCTCGACTACGAGACCCTGCGGGCCAGTAGCGCCGCACTGCGCCGCGGCGACCGGCCCGTGGGTGTGCTGCTGCGCGACCCCGCCATGGCCGACCAGCTTGCGCTGGTGGGCGCTGTGCTGCCGCAAAAGCGCCGCATCGGCGTGGTCGCCACGCCCGAATCTGAACCGCTGGTGCGCGAGCTGCAACGCGCGGCGCAGGGCGCAAACCCCGCGTGGGACGTGCAGGTGGAATACGCGCCCGATGCCAGGTCGCTGGCCTCGGCGTTGCACCTGGTGGTGCCCCGCAGCGATGCGCTGATGGTGCTGCCCGACCAGATCGGCGACAGCCAGGCGGCCACGCTCGCGGTGCTGCGTGCGGGTGCCGGAGCCGGCTTGCCGGTGTTCGGTGCCAGCGAGGGCCTGGTACGTTCGGGCGGGCTTGCGGCGGCGGTTTCCACACCGGCGCAGCTGGCCCGGCAAGCGCGGCTGCTCGGCCAGAAACTCGCCGGTGCCAGCGGCGGACCGCTGGTTGAAGCGGCCACGCCCGCCACCGTGCGCGTCAACGTGACAGTGGCGCGCGGACTCGGACTGCGCTTGCCGGAGGAGCGGGAACTGACCGAGCGGCTCACCGTGACGCGATGAGCGACAAGGGGACGACACCCGAAGGCGCGCGCGCCGATTCGACGCAAGCGCTGCAGCAGCAGCAGCAGCAGCAGCAGCAGCAGCCTCCCTCCGCGACCACCCTGCTGGTGCGCGGCAACCTGCAGCGCGACCTGTTCCGGCTTGGCGTGGTGCCGTGCGCGGCGGTGGCTCTTGCACTCACCGGCTGGTTCACGCACAACCGCCTGCAAACGCTCGAGGCGGCCTTCGACGCGGAGGGCCAGGCCGTGGCGCGCCAGGTGGCCGCCATGTCCGACCTGAGCCTTTACGCCGGCGACTTGCCGGCGCTGCAGAACGTGGCCAACGCGGCGCTGCGCGGCGGGCAGGTGATGCGAGTCGAAATCAGCAACAGCGCTGGCGTGTTCGTCACCGCCGGCCCCAAGGCGTCTTCCCTGGCGCAGCTGCGCATGTTCACCTCGCCGGTCACGTTGCGCGAAGCTTCGCGCGCCAGCGCCTTTGCGCCCGCGGGCTCCACCGCGGCCGGCGAAACACCCATCGGCCTGGTGCAGACCTTTCGCGACACCACCGCCTACGCGCGCGAACGCAGCCGTTCGCTCATGGCGGGTATCGGCATTGCAATGGTTGCGTTGCTTGCGGCATGGGCCTCGGTGCGCCACATGGCACGCACGGTGGCACGGCCGCTGCGCCGCGTGTCGCGTACGGTGGCAGCGCTGGAGGCCGGGCACTTCGAAGCGCGCTGCGATGTGGTCGAAGACGGGTCGCGGAGCACACCGGCACCGCCCGGCAAAGGCCACACGCACGAGTTGGCCGTGCTCGCGCATGACATCGACCGCCTCGCAGAGCGGCTGCAGCGCAACCGCCAGGTCAGCGAAGAGCGCGTGCGCGAGGCCACCGCCGTGGCGCTGCAGCGCATGGCCGAAGCCGAGCAGGCTGCACTGTCCCGCGCCCGGTTCCTGGCCGCGGCCAGCCACGACTTGCGCCAGCCGCTGCATGCCATGGGCCTTTTCATCGACGGCCTGCTGCCAAGCGCCACCCAGGCGCAGCGCCCGGCCGTGCTGCGCCTGCAGGAGAGCACCGAGTTCATGGGCGTGCTGCTCGACGACCTGCTCGAAATATCGCGCCTCGACGCCCAGGTGCTGACGCCCGCGATCACCAAGGTGCCGCTGGCCGCGCTGTTCGACCAACTCGATGCGCAGCACGCGCCCACCGCGGCCGAAACCCGCGTGCGCTTGCGCTGGAGCGACCGCGGCCTTGCGGTGCGCACCGACGCGGCGCTGCTGCAGCGCATCGTGGGCAACCTGGTGGCCAACGCATTGCGCCATGCGCCGCCGGGCGGTACCGTGCTGGTGGCCGCGCGCCGCAGCCATGGCGAAGGCGACAACGTGCGCATTGAAGTGCGCGACAACGGCGTGGGCATTGCGCCCATTCACCAGGGCCGGATCTTCGAAGAGTTCTACCAGGTGGCCAACACCGAGCGCGACCGGCGCCGCGGCTTCGGCCTGGGCCTTGCCATTTGCGCGCGCATTGCGGCGCTGCTGGGCACGCGCATCTCGGTGCGCTCGGCGCTGCAGGCGGGCAGCACGTTCGCGCTCACGCTGCCGGCCGCCCATGCCGCCGAAGCCGCAGTGCCGCAGGCCCCGCCTCGTGCACTCACGCCGCTGGCGGGCCTGCACTGCATGGTGGTCGACGACGACCCGGCCATTCTCGACGGCAGCCGCGCGCTGCTGGAGCAATGGGGTTGCCAGGTCGAATGCATTGCCACCGGCGCCGAGGCCATTGCGCGGCTGGGCACCGGAGACCTGCACTTCGATGCGGTGCTGTGCGACTTGCAACTGGCCGGCGCCGACGACGGCATGGACGTGATCACGGCTGCCAAGCGCTTGCAGCCCGACGCGCTCACCGTTCTCATATCGGGTGCCACGGGCCCCGAAGTGCTGCAGCGCCTGCGCCATGGGGGCGTGATGCTGCTGACCAAGCCCGTTGCGCCGGCCAAGCTGCGCGCGCTGCTTTCCACGCGCCGGCATGCCGCTTCACCGGCCTGAGGGTCGTCCTCATCATCCAGGCGAACGGCTCTCGCCCCTCCATGCCCGCAGACAAGGAATTTTCCGATGCTCGACCCCGCCGCCTTGAAAGACATCCGCCCCTTCGTTGCAACGCCAAGCTACGGCGGCGCGCTGGCATCGATCTACGTGCGCAGCCTGCTCGGCCTTGTGAACCTCGCGTGGACGCACGGCTTCTCGATGCAGACGCGCTTCCTCGACGGCGACAGCCTGATTCCGCGCGCGCGCAACCGGCTGGTGGCCGAGTTCATGGCCGACACGCGGTGGACGCATCTGTTCTGGATCGATGCCGACATCGGCTTTGAGCCTGCTGCGGCGCTGCGGCTGCTATTGGCCGGTCGCGACGTGGTGGCCGGCGTCTATCCGCTCAAGGAAGACGGCTGGCCTGCCGAGGGCCTGCGCGAGGCCTTGCCCGCGGGCAGCACGCGCGCCGACTTCGAGGCGCGGCATGCGCGCTTTCCGGCCAACGCATGGGCCGGTGCGCATGAAGTCGATGCCGACGGTTTTGTGGAGGTGCTCGACGCGCCCACGGGCTTCATGCTCATTGCGCGCCCGGTGTTCGAGCGCCTGGCCGAGGCCATGCCCGACCTGCGCTACACGCCCGATCCGTCGCGCGACGCCGCGGCCAGCGCCTGGCCGCACTACCGTTTCTTCGACCTGCTGGCCGAGCCCGGCAACGGCCGCTACCTGAGCGAGGACTATGCGTTCTGCCGCCGGTGGCAGTCGCTGGGCGGCAAGGTCCATATCGATGCGCACTCCAACCTGGCGCACCAGGGCCTGCGCACCTACACGGGCCGCTTCGGCGACGCGGGCCTCTAGAAATCGGCGCAGCCGTTGCGCTTCTCGGTGTCGACGCAGCTCGTGAGGTTGGGCCGCGAGCGCACGCGCGACCATTCGCGCGCCAGCACATCGTTGCCCTGCGAAGCGCGGTCGCCTTCCAGCGGACCGGTCGCAAAGCAGATCGGCGGCGGGCCCATGTTGCGGTCGTACAGCCAGGTGGTCGGCAGCTCGCGGATCACATCGGGCTTGGGAATCTGCGGAAAGCCGCCGACCGTGAGCGTTCCCGGCACCACGTTGACCAGGTAGCCCTCGGCCGAGGTGAAGCTGCCGTTGATCGCGTAGGCGCCGGGAGGGCTCGCCGGCGTGGCCCCGGTGCCTACCGTGCCGCTGAAGCCGGCGCCGGTGTCGCCGAGGATCAGGCCCGTGATGCTCCATGTGAAGAGCGGATTGTTCAGGCCCGCGGGCCGCGATGCATTGCCGATCACAACTGTCGCGGTCGGCCGCTGCGCATAGATGAAATGGTTGTCGCCGGGCGACACGCTCACGCCGCACAGGCCCAGGTATGCGCAGTTGTACAGATTCGGCAGCAGGCCCGAACCGGCGACACCGCCGCGCGTTTCGCCGATCCAGGTGTCGGCCCACACGCGCCACGGCGCACCGCCCAGGCTGGCGCCGCCCACGTTCTGGAAGCGCGCCGCGGCCACCAGGTCAGCGCCCGACGTGCTGGTTACCGCCGTGCCGAGCTGCAGGTCGCCGCTCAGCGTGCGTACAAACACCGTGTCCGCCGCCATGGAGCCGGCCGACACCACTTGCGGTGCGTTGCCCGCCGCGTCGTAGCCGACGACCGACACCGCGCCGACGCGCAGCTCGTCCACGTCCTGGTAGCGGAACGCGCCGGCAGCCCCGCCGCCCAGCGTGTTCGCGCTCACGTTGTTGGCCGCCTGGTCGAGCAGCACGCTGCCGCCGCTGGAGCGGGCCAGCAGCGTGCCGGCCGCGATCGGCGCGGCCGCGGTCTGCGTGATGTTGCCGGCCGAGGCCAGGCCCACGCGTGCGGCCGTGATGGGCGCCTGCAGGGTGATGTTGCCTCCCCCTTCGTTCTGCAGCGTGACAGCGCCTGCGCCGAAGTTCAATGCGCTGATCACGTTGATGTCGGCCGCATGGGTATTGCTGCCGAACACCATCGTCGGTGCGCTCATGCGCGTCAGTTCCGTAGCCGATATTGCAAAGCCCGTGGCGGCCGCGCCGCCGACAGTAATGACGTTGCCGGTGCGGTCCACCGGTGTTGCGGCGTAGCCGAGCGGCGGGCCCGCCAGGTCGATGCCGCCGGGGCGCAGGTTGAGCACGCCGGCCGAGCTGACCTGGCTGCCGGTGCCGAGCACCAGCGCATCGCTCGCGCCGTCGTTGGAGGCACGCAGCACCACGTTGCCGCTCCCCGTGATTCGACCCGCCGGAATGAGCACTGTGATCGGCTGCTCGTTGGCAAAGCGAATGCCGGCGCCGCCTGCGTTTTGCGATTCGCCCGTCACGCTGATGTTGCCGCCGGCGGTGCTGGTGATGAGTGCGCGGTTGCCAATGAACACGCCGTCGCCGCCCGCAGGGCCGCCACTGGCCAGGCGCAGGCCGTTGATCTCGATGTTGCCGCTGCCGGTCTGCACCATTGGCAGGTTGCCCGCCGCAAAGCTGTTGCCGCCGATCACCACGCCATGGCCCGGCAGGGCCGCACTGTTGGGCGTGAAGCTGCCGATGCCGGTGATGCGCACGTTGCCCGTGGTCGTGTGAATGCCGTTGTCGACCGAGTTGCTGACCAGCCGCACACCGCTGTTGAGCGTGCTGCTGCCGAAGATGTCCACATTGCCGGTCGAGGTGACGATTCTGGCGTCGTTGATCAGCACGCCCGCATCGGTGGTGCCGGCACTCACCGGCGCCACGCTGCGCCCGGTGAGCGTCACGTTGCCGCCGCCTGCCGCGTCGCTGCCGCCGGTGTACACGCCGGGCGAGACGATCTGGTTGCCGCCGCGCGTGTCCACTACCACGCCCTGGGAAAGGGCCACGCTGCTGCCCAGATTCGAGTTGTTGGCCCAGGCGCCGGTCATGGTCACGTCACCGCCGTTGGAGTAGATCCGGCCGCTGTAGCTGACCTGTCCGCCGTCCGTGCCGTTGCTGCTGCTGCCGTTCACGTCGGCGGTGAACACCACGTTCAGCGGCCCGGCGCCCGCACCGTATGACGCAATGGTCGTGCCGGTGTTGGAACGCACACTGCGGTGGGCTTCCAGCGTGAAGGTGCGTTCGCCCGCACCCGTGTAGGTGATCTGGGCGTCGTTCATGAAGATGTCGCCCTGGTCGGCAGCGCCCCCGGTGCCCGTGGTGATCCTGACATCGGTCCCCGCATTGAGCGCATCGCTGATGGCCGTGTCGCGGATGACCGAATCCGCCAGCGGCACATATGGATTGCCGGGCAGCGAGGCCGAGCCCCCAAAGCTGTTGATCTCGACGTTGTACGGATCGATCAGCCACTTGCCCGCGGTGGCGCCGGATGCTTCGACCCGGATTGCGCCGATGTCGAATGCGCCGCCGGAGGTTTCGATGAAACCGCCGCTTCCGCCGGCCGCCCCGCCTTTGGCTTCGAAGCTGCCATAGGCCAGCAGGGTGTTGTCTCCCACCGCGCGAATGCTGCCGCCGTTGCCCGACGGGGACGATGCGTTGGCGGCAAGGGTCACGTTGTTGTCGATGCCCAGGATGCCGCTCGCGGCAACGCCGTCTGCGGCCACCCCCCGCAGGTTGATGTTGCCGCCCTGCGCTACGCCGCTCGCATCCAGGCGGGTGTAGCCGAAGCCTTCGCCGTTGTAGCCCTGCACCACCACATTGCGGGCCTGGATGTCGATGTTTCCGCCGGCGCCGGTGGTGCTTGCGGTGCTGATCAGCAGGCCGGGTTCCTCCGGCGTCGAATCGTTGCTGGACGCGCGGATATCGATGGCCCCGGTGCCGCCCTGCAAGGAAATGCGGCCGCCTGCGGCGACAAGGTCTCCCCCCTGCAGCGTGATCGACGATGCCGGCGAGAAATTCGAATCCACCGTGCCGTCCGCGTTGATCTGGAATGCCTGGCTGCCCGCCGTGCCCGTGATTGAAATTGACTTGCCTGCGCCGGCGGTGATCGGTGCGTACGACAGGTCGACGCCGGTTCCTTCGAAGTGGAACGATGCGCCTCCGGTAGCGGACGCCAGCGCGATGAACTGCGGGTCCTGGATGGCGCCAGAAATATCGGCACCGGTTCCGGTGATTGCCACGTTGCCGCCAGTCGCTACGCTGCTGGACCAGATCTGAACCCCCTCCGCGGCGCCCATGAGCGCGCCCACCGGATCGCCCGCGACCCAGCTGCGTCCGCTGCCGGCAATCGTCACGTCGCCCGAAGACGACTCGACCTTGCTGCCGTCGCCGATGGTGACGCCGTACACCAGGCGGTCGAGGCCGCTGCGGCCCTGCACGCCGATGGCGCCTGCGCCGGTGCGCAGCACGCTGCTGCGCACCCGCACGCCGTCCGTCGCATCCAGGTCGAGCGGATTGCCGGGCAGCCCGGTCTCGGTGTACTGCCAGCTCGAGCCCTCGCCCCGCATGCCGATGCTGCCGCCGCCGGCGCAACTGGCCTGTGCGGCGCCGCAAGTGGAGACGGTGCTTTCGTTGATCTCGATGCCTGCCGTGCGGCGTGTCGTGGGATCGGCGTCGACCGGAAACTCGCGAATCACGTCGCCCACCGCGCGGCCGTTGAGCGCATCGCTCTGGCCGTAGAAGCGGATGTCGCCGCCGTTGCTCTCGACGGTGGCATTGTTCAGCACGATCGATCCGCGCCGCGGAAACGGCTGGCCCTCGGGCGTAATCGCGTCCTGCCCGGCTGCACCTTCGGCATCGGCGTTGAAGTCGACGTTCAGCGCGCCGCTCTTCGACTGGATTGCCGAACCCGCGCGCATCTCGATGTTGCGATTCGAATTGACCGTAAGGCTGGCGTTGCCGCCCTCGGCCTTCACCACCTGTGCCTTGTTGTCGAACACAACGCCCCAGCCGCCAAAGTCGCCGATGTTGGCAGCGCGGCTGGTCAGGGTAACGTCGCCGCCCCGGTTCAGCGCGCCCGCAAGCACCTGGTCGTCGATGGTGCTGGTGCCGTCGACCTGCGGGTCGCTTCCGGCCACCTGCACCAGCACGTCGGCCTTCGATACGAACTGCACCTGCCCGTTGGTGGCACCGCCGGCGCTCAGCCTGGCGCCCTGCACGCGGAGCATGTCGCCCTCGATCCCGATTTTTCCGCCTGCGGCACCCGCTGCACCGGCCGACACGTCGAGCGTGCCGCCGACCGCCACCACGTTCGTCGCACCGCCGCTGCCGGTTCCTCCGAGCACGATTTCGCCGTTGCGGCTTTCGAGCGAGCGCGCCTGCAGCACCCCTTGCTGGTTGACCACCGTCGCGCCCGAGTTGGTGGAGCTCGCCATCATCACGATGCGCCCGCCATCGGCCGTGATGCGGCCGCTCAGCGCGCCTTCGGGTGCCTTGCCGTCCACGATGTTCTCGACCCGCGCGTTGTCGGCGGTGTTGGTGGTTGCTATACGGAATGTCGTGAGGCCATCTCCCACGGGGTCGATCACCACAACCTCATTGCCCGCCAGGAGGCCTACGCTGCCGCGCGCGACGTTGATCTCGCCGCGGTTGACCACGGCAGCGCCCACCAGCGCGATCACGCCGTTGCGCCCGTCCACACCGGTGGCGGTGAGCTTGGCGCCCGCTTCCACCGTCACCTCGCCAAGGCCGCTCGCCGGACCCGACAGGCTGAGTTCGCGCCCGCCGGCCATGAAACTCGCGTTGCGCGCGACTTCATCGGCGCCGGAGACATCCAGCGTGGAAGCCACCAGCCCGCCCACGTTGACCTGCGCCGTCGGCCCGAACAGTACGCCCGCGGGGTTGACGACGTACACGCGGCCGGGAGCCGTCAACAGCCCCGCAATCTCGGAACGCGGGCCGCCGTTCGCCACGCGGTTGAGCAGCACGCTGGACGCGCCCAGTTGCTGCTGGACATTGACCTGGTCCTTCGCGCCGATGGAAAAGCTTTGCCAGTTGATGATGGCCCGCAATGAAGACTGGTTGATGCCCAGCGCCATGCCGCCGCCAACCAGCGCGGTGGGCGAGCCCACCGAAACAGTGCCGCCGTTCGAAGGAAAGGTGGGGCCGGTCGGCACGATCTGCGCGCCGGCCGGCGCCAGGCCGATGCAGGCCAGCGAGAGCGCCAGCGGCCGCAGCCGGAGGCAGCGCTGCGCCGGGGAGGATTGACGATTCTTCATGCGGGCACTCCCTAGAAACTCTTTTGCGCCTGCACGTACAAGCGCGGATTGCGGCCGCCGCCATCGGTTTGCGCCGGCCGGGTGCCGTCGCGCCAGGCGAGCGTCGCGTTGATCGCAAAGTTGCCGGGGCGGGCCCAGGAAATGCCGATGCCGAAGCCGCGCAGGCTGTGGCGGTTGGCACCGGTGTCGAGCGGCGAGGGATTGCGCACGATCTTTCCGTGCGCGGCGTCGTAGAACACAAAGGGCGTGAGCTCCGAGTTGAGCGACCAGCGCCACTCGACGGTGCCGATGGCGCCTTCGTCCACCAGCAGTTCGCCCGACGGGTACGCCCGCACCGCACGCGCGCCGCCGAGCGAAAGCTTTTCGGATGCATCGAGGTTCTTGCTGGCCCATTGGCCGCCGAGCGCCACGTAGAGCGAATGGTTCGGCACGATGGCCTGCAGCCGCGAGACCTGGAAGCTCAGCTTGGTGTAGCCGCCCTCGGTGTGATGGCCCGCAACGCTCTGGTCGAACGCACGGCTTTGCTCGTCGCGAATAGAAAGGTCGCCGCGGTAGAGCGTGCCCGAGCTGGCCCAGTAGCCGCCGCCAAGCATCTCGTCGCGCCGCTCCCAGGCCCAGCCAAGGCCAAGGCCGTGCACGCGCTTCTTCGAGGCAAAGTCGACCGCATTCATCTCGTCGGTCAGGTCCTTCACTTCGGCGCTCAGGCGCAAGAACAGGTTCTGCTGGCGCTGGCGAATCAACGGATAGTTGAGCGAAAAATCGAGCACGTCGGCTTTGCCCTGCGCGCCAAGCTCGGCAAACTCGCCGCCGAGCTCGTAGTTGACGCGCGCAAGCCCTACCCCGGCGCGCAGGCCGCTGGTGCCGATGGGGGCCTCGTAGGCCACGCGGCCGAATTGCAGCGCGTTGCTGTTGGACACCATCGCACGCACGTCGAGGTTGTCGCCAATGCCGAAGGGACTGAGATAACGCGCGGTGCCGCCCACGCGAAAACGGCCCGATTCCTTGGTGCCGTGGTTGTCGGCCTCGGCGGTGAAGGCCCAGCGCGGCCCGGCGACAACTTCGACCGAAAGATCGGTGGTGCCGCTCTGCGTGCCTTCTTGCAGGCCGGACGAAACGCGAATGCCCGGCTGGTCGGACAGCAGCAGCATGGCGCGCTCGTAGCCGGGCGCGCTCACGGCCTCCCCGGGCTGCAGCGGCGCGAGGAAGCCACGCACGCGCGCCTCGCTGATGGGCGCATCGGCCGCAACCGTCACATCGACCTTGCCGAGCCGGCCTTCGATGACGCTGATTTCCACAACGCCGTCGCGCACGGTCTGCACGGGCACCACGGCCTGCGCGAGAAAGTAGCCATGCTCCTTGTAGCGAGCGGTGATGGCTTGCGCCAGGCTTTCGAGGTCGCCGAGCGTCACGTTGCGCCCGATGTAGGGTGCGGTAATGCTTTGCAGCTCTTCGTTGGACAGTGCCTTGACGCCGTTCAGGCGCAGATCATTGAGCCGGAACGAAGCGGCGGGCGCCTGGGGCGCGGCTGGCAGGTTTTGCGGCGCAACCGTGCCGCTGGCCTGGGCGAGCGGGCGGGCGCAGGTGCCGCAAGGGTCTTTGGTGGGAAGCAGCGCGTTGGCGTCTGCCTCCGCTGCGTGGGTGCGCTGGGCCGCTACGAGCAATGTAGCGCCCATCAAGGCGGAGACGGCGAAAGCGATTGGCGTAGAGCGTTGACGGGCGCGCATCTCAGTGCTCCACCGTGGATTGGTTGTGTTCTTGTTGGGGGTGCGGTTGTCTGTGACGCCGCTGTTCGGGGCGTGTGCAAAGGCCACCGGGTACTCCCCTCCGCGCAGCACAGCAAAACGACCTGGCAGTTCTTCTTTTCATGTCAGCTCCCCACCGTAAGACGCCAGTTGCCGATCAGGTTGAACGGCGCCCAGAAGAAGGGATGGGACATCTTTGGGTCTTTCAGCACGGCCAGCTGCCCCGCCTGCATGGCCTTCTGCAGATCGCGCCCCTTGGCGAGTTCGCCGTAGAGCGTGCCCATGAGAACGGCCGTTGCGTCGTCTGAAACGGGCCATAGCGAAGCGATCAGGCTCGAGCTTCCGGCTGAGAGAAAAGAGCGTGTGAAGCCCAGCACCTCGTCGCCCTGCGCAATGCGCCCGAGCCCCGATTCGCACGCGGACAGCGTGACCAGTGCCGTGCCGTCCATCGGTAGCGCGAGGATTTCGTGCGCTTCCAGAAAGTTCTGCTTGCCGCCCTCGTTGGCCAGCAGGATGCGCGAGTACAGCGGATCCACCGCATCGGCCTCTGCGTGGGCTGCAACGTGCATCAGCGGCGAACGTGCGGCCACGTCGCGGAACTGCGTCTTGGTGGCCGCCGCGCCCATGTACACCGTGTTGCGTGGGAACAGCTGCGCGAGCTGCTTCACTTCGATCTCGGCGCCGGGCAGGTCGTACCTGTCTTCGATGCGCGGATTGCCGAAGGCCGTGAGCGATGCGCTCACGCGCGGCGTGCGCTGCGCCAGCTGCACCGCAATGCTCATGGAAGGCGCCACGGCCACCGGGTGCGACTCGATCACGTAGCGGCCATTGAGCCGCAGCGCCTGGAACGGCAGGTAGTGCAGCGGACCGTGAGGCACGACGATCAGCCGCTGGCCGTCCGCCAGGCCCAGCGGGCCAAGCAGCGCGGCACCCAGCTTGTCGGCGTTGGCAATGGCAGCACGGCGGCCGCGCACGATGGAGTTGCGAAACACTTCCACAAGTTCGGTGAGCTCTTCGCGGCGCACCGCCACCGTCCTGGCCTCGATGCCGGCGGGGCTTACGACCCACACCACCAGGCGGTCGGGCAATGCGTGGAACTGCACCACGCGTTCGTCGGGCGCCAGGGTGCCTTGCAGCGTGGCCAGGTCGACGATGTGCGCAGCGCGTTCATTGATTTTTGCGCGGCCGCGTACCGCGTCGAGCAGCGCGCGCGAGCGGCTGCGCTCGCTGACTTCAAAAGCCTGGCGTGCATCGCCCGCGTCGCTGTAGATGGACACGCCGCGCTCGAACACCGATTGCAGGTCCGAGAAGAGGCCCATCTTGAACTCTTCGCTGCGGAATCTGGCGCGCACCTGGTCGACACCGCCCAGCGCACGTGCCACGGCTTCGGCCGCGGCCTGCTTCTGGCCGAGTGCGAGCTCGCTGCGCGCCACACCGTCCCAGGCCCAGAGGCGGTAGTACTCGGTGTCGGTGCCCACCTGCCGGGTGGTGAGCGCGCGGTACAGGTCGCGCGCCTCGGCGGGCTTGTTCTCGGCCAGCAGCAGCCGTGCGCGGGTGCGGTCGAGCTGTGCAGTAAGCGGTGCATCCTTGGGCGGGGGCATGCCGCCGAGCACCGAGCGCGCTCTTGCGGAATCGCCCGCCTCGATGAGCGCGTTGACGAGCGAAGCCTGCACCAGCGGGGCATAGCGCGCCGAGCTGTTGGCCAGCGCCTCGTCGTAGCTGATGACGGCGCCGGCGTAGTCGCCGCGGCGGGTGCGCACGTCGCCGATCACTTTTTGCACCGGGCCGACCACCAGCTTGGGGTCGCGCGCCTGGTGCTTGAGCGCCTCGCGTGCAAATTCCTCGGCCTTCTCGAGCTGGCCCGAATAGCTGTAGACGATGGCCAGGTCCCTGTTGGCCATGGCCATCAGGTTGGGGTCGCGCGTGGCGTTGGCCAGGTGCAGCGCCTTGCTGGCTGCGCGCACGCTTTGCCTGAACTCACCGGCCTCGGCCAGTGCAACCGCCTGGCTGCAGTACTGGTAGCCGGAGAGTTTGACCGCGTCTTGCCCGTAGAGCACCGCGCCCTCGCTGGTCAACGCCAGCAAGGTGTCTGTGTCGGCAAGGCGGGCCTGCTCGGCCTTGCTGGCCGCCGCCTCGGCGTTGGGCGCCTGCTGCTGCGCCAGGGCCAACGGCCCGTGCGCCAGCAGCAGAATGCCAGCCAGCCGGAGAGCACCCGCGACTCCTGCACGACGTGCCGAGCGCTCCCATCCCGTTCTCGAAAACCACGTCATTGGACCCCCGCGCGCGGCCCGTGTGCCCGCGGTTGCGGGGGTCGACGCCGCGGAAGTGCGCGCCGTTCAGGCCTCGTGGGGAAAGTCTAGGAGCGCCCTCTTGCGGCGGCTATTCGCAAGAAGGCCTAGCGCAAACGGACTACTTCGGCGCCTGCTGCTTCAGGCCGGAACCGATTCGATGTCGGCCCGGTCCCAGTGGCGGTGCCTGGCAATGGCCGCGATGAAGTCGAGCGCGATCTGCGTGGCCGCGGTGTTGTCACCCAGGTTGGTGACTGGCGTGGCCGCCACCACCACACCCGGAGGCAGGTCTCCAGGCTGCGCATCGGCGGCAATGCCGAGCTTCGACACCAATTGCACGCCCTCGCCCACGGTGCAGATGGCCTTGCAGTGCTTGTAGGCCTCGAGCACGAAGTGCACGGCGTCGCCGGTGGCCGCAAGGGCCGCTGCGCCCACGCTGCCGCCGGGCACCAGCACGGCATCGAACATGACCGACGGCGCGTTGGTAAAGGTCATGTCGACGTCGATCTGCCGTTTCGATGCGCTGGCAATGGTGCCCAGGCGCGGGCCGACCACCTTGCAGCGCGCACCGGCCTGCTCGAGCGCATCTCGGATCGGCTTGAGCGAGGCGGAGTCGATGCCATCGGACACCAGGATGGCGATCTTGCGCGTGCGGATCGAGCCGTCGCCGGTATCGGCCATGCTGAGCGCCGGAGACTCCGAAATGGGCAGCGTCATGCGGTGTTCGCGAAAACCGGCGCGGCCCGCAGCGGCCTTGGCATCGGGCGCACCAATACCGAGCGGCTCCGCCACGCGGCGCGCGAGCTTCTCGTCCACATGCGCCAGGTTGTCGACCATGCGCTGGCGGATGGCCGGCACATCGACCTTCGAGAGCTCGAAGCGAAAGCCCGCAACGATGTGCTCTTTCTCGGCCGCGCTCTGGCTGTTGAAGAACAGGCGCGCCTGCGTGAAGTGGTCGTCGAACGTGGGGCTGCGCCGCCTCACCTTGGGCGATTCCATCTCTTCGGGGTACGACTGGAAGCCGACGCTTCCGCCGTCGACCCGGAACTCCTTGCCGTCGCCCAGCGAGTTGGGCTCATAGGCCACCTGGCCGCGCGCAATGGTCTGGCGGTGCATGCCGTCGCGCTGGAAGTTGTGGAACGGGCACACGCTCTTGTTGATGGGCAGCTCGTGAAAGTTGGCGCCGCCCAGCCGCGAAATCTGCGTGTCGGTATAGGAGAACAGGCGCCCCTGCAGCAGCGGGTCGTTGCTGAAGTCGATACCCGGCACCACATGGCCGGGGTGGAAAGCGACCTGCTCGGTCTCCGCAAAAAAGTTGTCGGGATTGCGGTTGAGCACCAGCCGGCCGATGCGCTGCACGGGCACCATTTCTTCTGGTACCAGCTTGGTGGGGTCGAGCAGGTCGAAGCCTAGCGATTGTGCCTTGTCCTGCGCAATGAGCTGCACGCCGAGCTCCCATTCGGGAAAGTCGCCGTTCTCGATGGCTTCCCACAGGTCGCGCCGGTGAAAGTCCGGGTCCTTGCCGGCGATCTTCTGCGCCTCGTCCCACGCAAGGCCGTGGATGCCGAGCTTGGGCTTCCAGTGGAACTTGACGAAATGGCTCTCGCCGCGGTGGTTGACGAAGCGGAAGGTGTGTACGCCGAAGCCTTCCATCATCCGGTAGCTGCGCGGAATGGCGCGGTCCGACATGGCCCACATCAGCATGTGGGTGCTCTCGGGCATGAGCGAAGCAAAGTCCCAGAAGGTGTCGTGCGCGCTCGCGGCCTGCGGCATCGCGTGGTGCGGCTCGGGCTTGACGGCATGGATGAGGTCGGGAAACTTCATCGCGTCCTGGATGAAGAACACCGGGATGTTGTTGCCCACGAGGTCGTAGTTGCCTTCGCGGGTGTAGAACTTGACCGCGAAGCCGCGCACGTCGCGCACCGTATCGGCCGATCCGCGTTCGCCGGCCACCGTCGAGAAGCGCACGAAAACGGGCGTCTTCGCATCGGGGTCCTGCAGGAAGTCGGCAGAGGTGAACTGCGACATCGACTTGTAGACCTGGAAGAAACCGTGCGCCGCCGAGCCGCGGGCGTGCACCGCGCGCTCGGGAATGCGCTCGTGGTCGAAGTGCGTGATCTTCTCGCGCAGGATGAAGTCTTCGAGCAGCGTGGGCCCGCGCAGTCCTGCCTTGAGCGAGTTGTGGTTGTCGGGAATCTGAAGACCCTGGTTGGTCGTCAGATTGGGCGCATGATCGGTCGCGAAGCCTTCGAGTTGCTGCTGCTTTGCATTGGTGCCGTCCGTGGCCTTCGATCGGCGTCCGGCGGCGGCCTTGTTCTGTGGCGTCATCGAGGATCTTTCATGGGGGGGTCAATTTCGTTATCGAGAAAAAGGTCCAGCACGTTCACCAACGCAATCAGGCAGATGAAACCCGCCACTGCGGCCACCACCCAGAACAGGATTTCATCCCCCCAAGTACCGGTGAGTGAATCGAACAACGCAGAGATATCCATGATTCGCTCCAGCAGATCAGATTGAACAAGACGTGATGCTTGCGCTGCAGCCGGTAAGGGCGATAAGAGCCGATTTGAAGGCGTTGCGAGCGATTCGAAAGGTTATGTTTGCCGCAGTCTGTTACCCGTAGTGACGCCTCGCCCCCGCATGTGGGAGAGGTGATGCGCACAAGGTAGGAAGGCGCCGACAGAACCGGGCTGGCACCTACGCGGCTTTGCGCCTCTGCCCGCGTGCCGCGCACCGGGGCACCGATAGCATCAACAGAGCGGCACGAAGCCTGCTTGCGCACTTGCACAGAACACATACTTGGCCCACAGGGAAGAACGACATGCAGATAGAGATCGGTTTCGACATTGAACTGGCCGTTACGGCACCCACGGCGCTGATCTACATGCTGCAAGTGCATCCGTCGCGCGCGGCCGACCTGCAGGACGGCGAGCACATCACCATCAGCCCGCCGCTGCATACCGACTACTACATGGACGCCTTCGACAACCACTGCGCGCGGGTGCGGATTCCCGCGGGGGTTGAAAGCGTGCGGCTGCGCAACCATGCCGTGGTGTTCGACCCGGGCTGGACCGACCCGGTGGACTACAGCGCCGTGGAGCACGCGGCCGCCGACTTGCCGGTGTCGACGCTGCCCTTTTTGCTGCCGAGCCGCTATTGCGAAGTGGACAGCGAGCTGCTGCAGTTTGCGTGGAACAACTTCTCGCGCGTGACGCCGGGCTGGCACCGCGTGCAGGCCATCTGCGACTTCGTGCATGAGCACCTGCGCTTCGACTACCAGACCGCGCGTGCCACGCGCACGGCGCTCGAAGGCTTTCGCGAGCGCACGGGCGTTTGCAGGGACTTTGCGCATTTGGCCATCACCCTGTGCCGCTGCATGAACATTCCGGCGCGCTACGCCACCGGCTACCTGGGCGACATCGGCATTCCGCCCGTGCCGTACCCCATGGACTTCAGCGCCTGGTTCGAGGTGTACCTGGGCGACCGCTGGTACACCTTCGATGCGCGCCACAACGTGCCGCGCATCGGCCGCATCGTGATTGCGCGCGGGCGCGATGCAGCCGACGTGCCGATCACCATGGTGTTCGGCGCCAACTCATTGCGGCGCTTCGAGGTGACGACCGCCGAAGTGCTGCAGTAGCAGGACAGCCGGCAAGGAGCGCCGGCCCGGCTTCACTGCGGCATGTAGCCCAGCGTTTGCATGGCGGCGCGAAGGCCCGTGCGGCTGCTCTCCATCGCATCCCACGGCGTGTTGCCCACGGCCAGGCGCCCGGCGATATTGGCGACCGTCCAGTGCGCGGCACTTCCAAGATCGGGCAGTTCTTCCCACGCGAGCGGCACCGACACGCCCATGCCCGGCCTCGCCCGCGCCGACCACGCACTGGCCGTGGTCGCGCCGAAGCCGTTGCGCAGATAGTCGGCAAAGATCTTGCCCACGCGGTTGCGCGGCCCGCTCTTTGCCACGAAGCGGTCCGGAACAATGCGCGCAAGGTGCTCGACGATGGCCCGCGAAAAGCCCCGCACCTCGTCCCAGCCAAGCTCGCGCCTGAGCGGCACCACCACATGCAGCCCCTTGCCTCCGCTGGTCTTCAGGAACGAGGGCAGGCCGAGCTCGTCGAGCAGCACGTGCACCAGCAGCGCCGCCTCCTGGATCTGCTGCCAGTCGACTCCCTCGCCCGGGTCGAGGTCGAAGGTCATACGGTCGGGCTTGCCGATGGCACGCGAGGTGGCGTTCCAGGTGTGCAGCTCGATGGTGTTGTATTGCGCCGCACCGACCAGCGCCTGGGCGGTGTCGATCTGCAGCAACGGGTCGTGCCCCGGGTCCAGCGCAGGGTCGAGCAGCTTGATGCCCGCAATGTCGCTGTGCTGTGCGTGCTTCTGGAAGAACAGCTCCCCGTCCACGCCCTCGGGCGCACGCACCAGCGCCACCGGGCGCCCCTTGAGGTGCGGCAGCATCAGCGGCGCCACGGTGGCGTAGTAGGTTGCAAGGTCGCCCTTGGTGACGCCGCTGGCGGCGTCGATCACGCGTTCCGCATGGGTGATGGGCGGTGCCTTCATCTCCATTCGGTCGCTCTTTCGGCCGTTCATGCGGCGCGGCGCCGGGCCGGGGCCGACTTGGCTGCGGTGCGCTTGCCCGCGGCACTGCCGCTGGTGCTCTTTGCGGTGGTCTTGGCGTGTGCCTTGGTTTTCGGCTTGGGCTTGGCGTTGGCGGTGGTGCTCCTGCCGCTCTTGGCCGATGCCTTGGCGGGCTCTTCTTCGTCGTCTTCGTCTTCGTCCGCCTCGGCGGTCTTGGTGGAGGCCTTGGCACCGCCGCCCTTGCGCAGGCTGCGCTGAAGCAGCTCGGTCAGGTCGATGATCTTTGCGCCGCGGCCTTCCACCGCCTGCCCTTCTTCGGGCTCGGGCTGCGTTACCGTCTCGGTCTGGCCCGCGGCCACCTTGCGGTCGACCAGCCGCAGGATCTCGTCCTTGAACTCATCCTTGTATTCGTCAGGGTCCCAGTCGGCGCTCATGTCCTCGACCAATTGCTCGGCCATCTTGATCTCGCGCTCGTTCAGGCCAGCCTTCTTCGCGTCTTCGGACGGCAACGGAAGCTCGTTCCAGGGCCGGATGTCGGTGCCCCAGCGCAGCAGGTTCAGCACCAGCCCGGGGCCCACGGGCACCAATGCGGCCAGGTGCTGCTTGGTCTGGATGACCACGCGCGCCACGCCGATGCGGCCGCTGCGCTGCAGGGTTTCGCGCAGCAGCGCATACACCTTGGCGCCGCGGTTGATGGGCGCCACGTAATACGGGCGCTCGAGGTACAGAAACGGAATGCCGTTGGCGGGCACGAAGGTCTCGATCTCGATGGTTTGCGTGGTCTTGGGGTACGCGTCGGCAATTTCCTTGTCGCTCAGCACCACGTATTCGCCGTCTTCATATTCGACGCCCTTCACGATGTTCTCGCGCGCAATCTCCTTGCCGGTCTTCTTGTTGATGCGCTTGTAGCCCACCGGGTCCATCGTGCGCTTGTCGAGCCAGTCGAAGTCGATGCTCTGGCTGGTGGTAGCCGAGTACAGCGCCACCGGGATGTGGACGAGGCCGAAGCTGATTGCGCCCTTCCACAGGACGCGCGGCGCGGGTGCTTTTTTCGAGACTGCCATGGACACACTCCTTCAGGCTCGGGACTTTGCGCCATGGACGGCCCGCCGGTGTAGGAGTGCTGCGGCGCCTGCCGTAGGGATCGCGTGCATTTCTCCCTCCTCTTCCGGGGGAGGGCCGGGGTGGGGGCAAGCGGCGTGTCTATCGGGCGCTCTGCCCGCCCCCATCCCAACCTTCCCCCAAAGGGGGAAGGAGCGGATGCTTCAGGCTACTGAGCCGAGCACGCGCTCGCTCGGCCGCGCAAAGTAGAACCACTCGGCGCCCGGCAGCGCCAGCGCGTTGGGAAAGACGATGAATCCATCGTCCGGCGCGCTCACCAGCGTGCCGTCGTGGCGCATGCCGATGGGCTCACCGCGCTGCACCGCATCGAAGGTGGCCCAGTCGCGCACAAAGCTGTCTTCTTCATGCAGCCGGTCGGTCACGCTTGCCAGCCGCAGCAACTGGGGATGGCTGGGCGCAGCGGCGGGCATGCCCTGCGGCAGCGCCGCCATGCCCAGCAGCGCCAGCGCGCGGCGAATGGCGCGCCAGGCCACTTCGGGCGCGTTGGGGTCCTGGTGCTGGCCGCATTCGAGCGTGACGCCGTAGCCGCCGCAGTTGCGGATGTATTCATTGGTGCCGCGGCCAAAGTCGATGGCATCTTCGCCGACTGCAACTCCGGCGGAACGCTGCGCGAGCCCGGCGGCATAGATGTCGAGCCAGCCTTCCACCACGACGGGGGTGCCCAGGTGCAGCGCGAGCAGCCCCTCTTCGTCGGCGCGGCCAAAGGGCTCCAGCTGGCCGGCGTTGTCGCGTGGGCCGATCATCGCGAAAGCCTCGCCCTGGCTCTGGAAAGAATGCAGGTCGAGCAGCACATCGTGCCGCTCGATGAGGGGGCACAGCACGTTGGTCACCCGGCCCTCGTAGTCTGCGGGCGCCTCGGTGGGCTTGAAAAGGCGGTTGAGGTTGCGCTCGCCCTCGCGCTGCAGGCGCCGCCGCGCAAGCGGATTGGCGACGGGCAGCAGGGTGAGTTGGCCCTTCAGCAACTGGAGAGCGCCGCTGTCGAGTTCGGCCAGCACGCGCTCTATGCCCACGGTGCCGCAGGTTTCGTCGCCATGCACCCCGCCCATCACCAGCAGCCGGGGGCCGGGGTTCAGCGAAGCGAAGGTGTGGAAGCGCAGGCTGTCGGTTGCGGCGCCGGCAAAAGGATCATCGGAAGACATCCGGCCGATTATTGCGGAGGGGTTGCCCTGTTCGCAAAGACGCTACTGGTTTCATAGCGGCGCGGCACGCCTACAGGGCCCGCCACGGCTGTCCTACCGGCGTCACCGGCCGGGCGATGCAAGCTCGGCTCATCAGATGGATACCGAGAGGAACACGCCATGAGCAGCAGCAACAAGCCCCGTTCGAAAGACCCCGGCACGCCGGAAGATCCGGTGCGGGACGCCGGCGGCGGCGACACCAAGGTCGAACAGGGAGGAGATTCGGCGCCGCGCCTGCCGCATGAGCGCGACCAGTCTTCCGACAGCCAGGAAGCGCAGGACGGGCAGCCGAGCGAAGTGGGCCGCAAGGGCCATGACGATATCGAGCGCGGCGCAGTCGATACCGATCGCGGCCCGGTAACGGACCGCGTCTACAACGACAAGGTCAAGCGCTGAGCCAGGTTTACTTCTGCTTGCCCACGTCCGCGAGCTGGTCGCGCATGGACGAGATCACCGCGCCGTAGTCCTTGGCGTTGAAGATGGCGCTGCCGGCCACGAAGGTGTCGGCGCCGGCGGAGGCCACGCGCGCAATGTTGTCGGCCTTGATGCCGCCGTCCACCTCCAGGCGGATGTCGCGGCCGCTTTGCTCGATGCGCTTGCGCGCCAGTTCGATCTTGCGCAGCGCCGAGTCGATGAAGCTCTGCCCACCAAAACCGGGGTTCACCGACATGATCAGGATGAGGTCGATGTCGTCGATGGCCCAGTCCAGCGCCTCCAGGCCCAGGCCGGGATTGAACACCAGGCCCGCCTTGCAGCCCGCGCCCTTGATGGCCTGAATGCTGCGGTTGACGTGGGGCGACGCGTCGGGGTGAAAGCTGATGTAGTCGGCGCCCGCTTCCGCAAAAGACGCGGCCAGCGCGTCGACGGGCTGGATCATCAGGTGCACGTCCACCGGAACGGGCTTGCCGTCCGCCGTCTTGGCATAGGGCTTCAGGGCCTTGCAGATCATGGGGCCGAAGGTCAGGTTCGGTACGTAATGGTTGTCCATCACGTCGAAATGGATCCAGTCGGCGCCAGCGGCGATGACCTTGGTCAGCTCGTCGCCAAGATGCGCAAAATCGGCGGAAAGAATGGAGGGGGCGATGCGAAACGGCGTGCTCATGCGCCGATTGTCGCAGCCGCCGCAAAACCCGGAAAGCAGTGCGAGAGAAGGCTCCAGTTACCATCGCGCGCATGTCACACAGCCCCTTCAGCGTCCAGGTCGAGCCCCGTTACCTGGCCGACCAGTCGTCCTCCAAGGACAACATCTACACCTTTTCGTACACGATCACCATTACCAACGTGGGCCAGGTTGGTGCGCAGCTGATCGCCCGCCACTGGCTCATCAACGATGCTTCCGGCCATGCGCAGGAAGTAAAGGGGCTTGGCGTGATCGGCCAGCAGCCGCTGCTGGCGCCGGGCGAATCGTTCCGCTACACCAGCGGCTGCCGCCTGCAGGCCCCGAGCGGCACCATGCACGGCAGCTTCTTTGTGGTGACCGAAGAGGGCGAGCGCTTCGACGTGCCGGTTCCGATGTTCGTGCTGGAGGCCGACATCGGCGGCGCACCTGTCTCGCGCGTGTTGCACTAGGCGCTCGGCACCGGGCTGAGCAGAAAACGCCTTTGTCCTGCACGGGCAGGACTCCGCCATGCGTTACAAACCCCGCATCGGCGTTTTTCCGGGCGCCGCTCCGTGCCCACTGCCGGGCCACCTTCATGCGCAATCACATCTCGGGCTTCGCTTGCAACATTCCGCTCGGACTCATGCCTGGCCTGTTGCCCGCATTAGCGGGTTTGTTCGGGCTAGCCTGGGCGTGCGCCACGTGACACTGTCGGCCGGCCAAATAGCGGCGCACACAAGCTTTTTTCTACCTGCATGAATTTGACGAGTCTCTTCAACGACCTGCTCGGCTTCTGGTCCGAGTGGCTGCGCCCTTCGGCGGGCCTGCCCACCGTGCTGTGGTCTCTCTTGCTGGCCGCCTCGGCGGCCTCCGGCCACCTGGTGCAGCGCTACCTCGGCTTGCCCAAGGTGGTCGGCTATTCGATCGTGGGCGCGGTGGTCGGCTTTGCCGGCTTCGAGGGCGCCATATGGCCGCTGCGCGGCATCAGCCTGTTCCTGCTTGAGCTGGGTGCCGCCGTGGTGCTGTTCGAAGCGGGTGGCCGGCTGCCGCTGCGCTGGTTTCGGCACAACCCGATGGTGCTGGGGCAAAGCCTGCTGGAGGCCACGCTCACCTACTTCGGCGTGCTGTGGACGCTGCAGTTGCTGGGCCTGCCCGACCCGGTGGCCAACCCTATCGCGCTGATGGCCATCGTTGCCTCGCCGGCCGTGCTGAGCCGCGTGATCATGGACACGCGCGCCTCGGGCCCGGTAACCGAACGCGCCATGACGCTGGCCACGCTCAACACCTTCTATGCGCTGGCACTCGGCTATGCACAGGCCGGCCTGATCGAGCGCGCTCCGCAAACCCTGCTGCAAAAGCTCTATCCGGTGGCGGTGGTGCTCGGCCTTTCTTTCGTGATCGGCGCCATCCTGGCCCTGGCGCTTCGCACGGCGCTGCGGTTCATGAGCCCGACGAGCGAGAGCACGTCGATCCTGCTGCTCGCGCTGATAGCGGCCGGCGCCGCGCTCACGGCGCACGTCGGCGGCTCCGCGCCGCTGGCCGCGCTGATCGGCGGTGTGCTGCTCAAGACGCTCAACCCCAAGCCCTGGGCCTGGCAGCGGCAGTTGGGCACGGCCGCATCGCTGCTCACCATGCTGATGTTCGTGCTGGTGTCCATCGTGGCGGCGCAAGCCGACTGGACCTTGCCTGTTGCCAGCGTGGTGCTGGCGGTGATCGGCGTTCGGCTTTTCGCCAAGATTGCCGGGGTGGCCATTGCCAACCCGGGCAGCGGCGCCAGCTGGAAGCAGGCTTTCTGGGTGGGCTGCGCAATGTCGCCGCTGTCCGCTATTGCACTCCTGATCGCATCCAACTTCACCACCGCGTCGCCGCTGCTCGGCACCATGATCACGCAGGTGGCCCTGCCCTCTATTCTGTTGATGGAGGTGATGGGCGCCGTGCTTGCCACCGTGGCCATTCACGCGGTAGGCGAAAGCTCGGTGCCGTGGGCGCCGCAGGCATTCAGCACCACGGAGGACACGCAGCGATGACCGCGTCCACAGGCTTTCCAGATAGCTCCAACGCTCCTCTCGTTCCAACCATGGCGGACAGCGACGACTTCCGCTCGCCGGCGCTTCCCGCCGACCCGGCAAGCCGCGTGGTCAAGCTGGAGCCCTTCAACCGCTCCGAAGCGCTGTCGCTCGGCGTGGAACTGGAGCTGCAGCTCGTCAACACGCACGACTACGACCTGGCGCCCTATGCGGAGGACATGCTCCGGCTGATGTCGCAAACGCCCCTGCCCGGCAGCGTGGTGCCCGAGATGACCTCGAGCATGATCGAGATCTCGACCGACATCTGCCATTCTGCGCAAGACGTCATCACGCAGCTTTCGCCCATTCGCGAGGCGCTGATAAAAAATGCCGACAAGCTCAACATTGCGGTGGTGGGCGGCGGCACGCACGCGTTCCAGCAATGGCACGAACGGCGCATCTACGACAAGCCGCGCTTTCGCGAGCTGTCGGAGCTGTACGGCTACCTGAGCAAGCAGTTCACCATCTTCGGCCAGCACGTGCACATCGGGTGCCCCGATGCAGACGCGGCGCTGTTGATGCTGCACCGCATGTCGCGCTACATACCGCACTTCATTGCGCTCTCGGCCTCGTCGCCTTTTGTGCAGGGGCAAGACACGCAGTTCGACTCGGCACGGCTCAACTCGGTGTTCGCGTTTCCGCTCTCGGGGCGCGCGCCCTTTACCTTGAGCTGGAAAGAGTTCGAAGCCTACTTCGAGCGCATGACTCGCACCGGCGTCGTGCGCAGCATGAAAGACTTCTACTGGGACATCCGGCCCAAGCCGGAGTTCGGCACCATCGAGATCCGCGTGTTCGACACGCCTCTTACGGTGGAGCGCGCCGCGGCGCTTGCGGGCTATGTGCAGTCGCTTGCCGCATGGTTCCTGCAAGAGCAGCCCTTCGAGCCGACCGAGGACGACTACCTGGTCTACACCTACAACCGCTTCCAGGCCTGCCGCTTCGGGCTCGACGCGGTGTATGTCGACCCGGCCAGCGGCCAGCACATGCCGCTGCGCGACCACATCCTCATGACCATGACGCAGCTCGAATGGCACAGCGAGGCGCTCAACGCCACGCAGGCGCTCGGCGAGCTGCGCACCAGCGTGGAAGCCAACCGCAACGATGCGCGCTGGCTGCGCGAGAAGCAGGGCAAGGAGCGCCTGCTGGCCGAGGTGGTGCGGCAGGCGGCGCTGCGCTTTCGCGGAGCGGCCTGAGCCTGAACGCGCTGTTGCCGGCGGAGCCGTTCAGCCGGCCACTGCTTCTTGCGAAAACTGCCTGCGGTACGCCGTGGGCGAAATCTTGAAAGCCGCGACAAAGTGCTTTCGCAGCGACACCGCTGAGCCGAAACCTGCGTCCGTCGCCACGCGCTCGACCGGCTTGCCGGTGGTCTCCAGCAGCCGCTGCGCGAGCGCCAGCCGCTGGTTTTGCAGCCATTGGCCGACCGTGGTGCCGGTGGCTTGGCGAAACCGCCGTGTAAAGGTGCGCCGGCTCATCAGCGCACGCCGGGCAAGGCCGTCCAGCTCGTGCGGGGCGTGCAAATGCCGGCCCAGCCATTCGAGCAGCGGCGCAAGGCGGTCGCTTTCTGCGGCGGCAGGCACCGGCCGCTCGATGTACTGCGCCTGCCCGCCCTCGCGGTGCGGCGCAACCACCATGCGCCTCGCGGCGCGGTTTGCCGCCTCGGCGCCGTAGCGCACCCGCAGCAGATGCAGGCAGCAGTCGATGCCCGCGGCGGTGCCTGCGGATGTGAGCACGTCGCCATCGTCGACATACAGCACCTCGGGCTGCAGCGTGACCTTCGGATATTGCCTGGCAAAAACTTCGGCAAGGTTCCAGTGCGTGGTGGCCGGCCGGACGTCGAGCAGGCCCGCTTCGGCCAGCACGAACGCACCCAGGCACAGCCCCACCACAATCGCGCCGCGCCGATGCGCCGCCTGCAGCGCGCGAATCAGGGCCGGCGGCGCGGGGCGCCGGTCGTCGCGCCAAGAAGGAACGATCACGATCTGCGCCTTTCGGATGGCCTCCAGACCGTGCGGCACCGTCAGCGTAAAGCCGGCATTGGTGCGCAAAGGCCCCTCTTCGATGCCGCACACCAAGAGACGAAAACGCGCCTCGCCCGTTTCGGTACGGTCTTCGCCGAAAACCATGCACGGCACCGACAGGTGAAAAGGGCTGATGCCGTCGAAGGCGACGACTGCAATGGTTTCCGCAGGTTTTCTTGCCATGGCCCGATTTTATCGATGAATGGCTTTCGGGCCACTTTCTCCGGAATGCCCGAGCAGGAAGAATCACCCCATCCCAACACACAACCAGCCAGGAGCAAAACACCATGAGCAACCCCGCACCGCGCCGCGCCCTCGTCGTGATCGACGTGCAGAACGAGTATTTCGAAGGCGGCGGCCTGCCGATCGAATATCCGCCCGTCGAACAATCGTTGCCCAACATTGCCAAGGCAATGGATGCCGCCCACGCCGCGGGCACGCCGGTGGTGGTGGTTCGGCACCACGCACCCAAGGGTGCGCCGGTGTTCCAGGCCGACACCCACAACGGCGAACTGCATCCTGAAGTTGCAAGGCGCCCGCGCGACCACCTGGTGACCAAGGCCTTCCCCAGCGTTTTCACCGGCACCGACTTTGCCGACTGGCTCGGCCGCCATGAGATAGACACGCTGAGCGTGGCCGGCTACATGACCCAGAACTGCGATGCGTCCACCGTGTTCGAGGCCATGCACCGCGGACTGAACGTGGAGTTTCTTTCGGATGCCACCGGCGCGCTGCCTTATGAGAATGCGGCCGGCAAGGTAAGCGCCGAAGAAATCCACCGCGTGTTCAGCGTGGTGTTCCACAGCAACTTTGCGGCCGTGACGAGCACTGAAGGATGGATTGCCGCCCTGCAGGCCGGAACGCCTATCGAGAAGGACAACGTCGTGATGTCGAACCGCCGCGCGCGGGGCTGAGCGCCGCCCGGCGCCGGGTGGCGCCGCAGCGCTTATGCTCGCCCCATGGGTGAATTCGACCTGATCGCACGCTACTTCAACCGCCCCGCCAAGCGCTCTCCGCTCGGTGTGGGCGACGACTGCGCATTGCTCGCGCCCGCGCCGGGCATGCAGCTGGCCGTGTCCTCCGACATGCTTGTCGAAGGACGGCACTTTCTTTCGACGGTCGATGCCGCGCGGCTCGGGCACAAGGCGCTGGCGGTCAACCTCAGCGACCTTGCGGCATGCGGCGCCAAGCCGTTGGCCTTTACGCTCGCGCTCTCGCTCCCCGGCGTCGACGAGCACTGGCTCGAAGGCTTTTCGCGCGGCCTCTTTGCGCTGGCCGATGCGCATGGCTGCGAGCTTGTGGGCGGCGACACCACGCGCGGCCCGCTCAACATCTGCATCACGGTCTTCGGCGAAGTGCCGGCCGGCGCTGCGCTGCTGCGCTCGGGCGCGCGCGCGGGAGACGACATCTGGGTGAGCGGCACGCTCGGCGATGCGCGGCTGGCGCTCGAAGTGTTTCGCGGTTCGCTCGCTTTGCCTGCCGACGTCTTTGCGCAGGCGCGCATGCGCATGGAGCAGCCCACGCCGCGCGTGGCGCTGGGCCAGGCGCTACGCGGCACCGCGTCCGCGGCGGTGGATGTGAGCGACGGGCTGGTTGGCGACCTGGGCCACATCCTCGCGTCCAGCCGGGTGGGCGCAACGCTCGACGCCGATGCGGCCACGAGCACGGTGGCCGCCGCATCCACACCGGGCTTGAGCATCGAGACACTGCGCACCTGCGCGCTCTCGGGCGGGGACGACTACGAACTGGTTTTTACCGCCGCGCCTTCTGCGCGCGCCGCGGTCGAGCAAGCGGGCAAGGAGAGTTTCACGCGCGTGACCCGCATCGGCCGCATCGACGCCGAAGCCGGCCTGCGCATCGTGGACGCGAGCGGCTCACCCGTTGCACAGCGCTTCGGCTCGTTCGACCACTTCGTCTGATCAGCCCCCGCGCACCATTGCCTGCATTTTGGTTTGCGCGGCATTGATGGCCTTGGAATGGCCGTTCAGGTCTTGCAGCATCTTGTTGAGTTGCGCCTGCACGGCCGGGTCGGTCACGGCCACGGTCGAGCCCGTGACCTGGATCTTCGACTTGTTCTGCTCGAGGTAGTCGCCCACGGCAACCGCACCGTCGAACACCGCGTCGAGTGCGGGAAACACTTCCTTGAAGGTAGCGGCCGGCGTCGACACGGTCTTGTCGTACGCCTTGTCGTAGACCTGCTTCAGGTCGTCGGGCTGCTTGAGCTTTGCGCGCGCTGCGTCGGCCTTGGCAAGCTCCTGGTCGAGCGCGGTGCGCAAGCCGCCCAGGCCTTCTTTCGCGGCCTTGAGGTCGTCGCGACGCGCGGCCAGGTCGGCAACGGAGCGCAGCGAGCCCTTGGCCATGACCTGGGTCATCGGCTGGCTGACGGACTTGTTCATGCCTTCATTGAAGTCGGCAATCACCGCGTAGTGCTGCGCGTAGTCGCCAAAGGAGGCTTTCTCGTCGGCAGTGAGCGTGGGCACTCGCAGGCCCGGCTTGTCGAGCACGCGTGTCTGCAGGAAGGTTATGAATGCGGTGCGTTGCTCGGCCTCCTTGTTGCCGCAGGCCGCCAGCAAGAGGCTGAATGCGAGGCAGAGCCACAACGCGTTGAAACGGATCAGGTTTTTTTTCATGATGATTGACGGGCTTTCGCGCTTGAATGAGGCGCCAAGCATACGGCCGACTCATTGCACCGACATACGCGAACCGCGCCCGCACAAGCACGAAGAAGAAAGGCCTACAGCGATTGCTTCAGCACGTCGATAAAACTGCACGCCGCCGCGGAAAGCGAATGCCCGCGCTTGGTGACCACCGAGATGTCGCGCACCACGCGCGGCGCACTGAGCACCTTGATCACCAGCGACGGATCGCCCGCGGCGCGCGCAAAGGCCGAGGGCATGATCGACGCGCCCATGCCGCTGGCGGTCATCCACAGCGCGGTTGAAAGAAACGACACCTCGTTCACCACGTCGAGCACCACGCCAGCCGCCGCAGCGGTGCCGTCGATGAGCGGCCGCACGCCATAGCCCGGCCGCACGGTAATGACCGGGTGCCGGCCGAGATCGCTCCAGCGCACCACGCGCGCCTTGGCAAGCGGATGGTCGTTGCGACACACCAGCGCGAGGTGGTCGCGCATGAGCCGCTGCGTCTCGACCTCGGGCCCGGGCCTCTCGGGCGTGCCAATGCCGAAATCCACATGCTCGCCGAGGATGCGCGAAATGAACTGGTCGGGCGCGCAATCGTTCACCAGCACGCGCACCTTGGGGTGCTGCTCAGAAAAGACGCGAATCGCATCGGGCAGCAGCAGCGCCGCGAGCGTGGGTGTGATGGCCAGCGTGACGCGCCCGCGCTCCAGGGTGCTGAGCTCGCGGAAATCGGCCGAGAGCGAATCGACATCGCGCAGCACGCGCTCCACGGTCGAAAGCATTTCTTCCGCAGCGGCAGTGGGCTTGAGCGAACGCGTGGTGCGGTCGAACAGGCGCGTGCCCAATCCGTCTTCCAGCTGCCGGACCAGCATGCTCACCGCCGACTGCGTCACGAAGAGCTTTTGCGCCGCCGCGCTGAGCTGGCGCAATTGGTACACGGCAAGAAAAGCACGCAACTGGCGTAGCGTAGGACTGAAGTTCGCGTTCATTAGAAAAGATGATATTTGATACGGAATTCCTTGATTTACGGATAAATGCTGGCATCGTCCAATCGGCATCAAACAAGACCAATATTCAAGGAGTGAATCGATGACAAGAACAATGGCCCACCGGACGCATGCGCCCCGCCGGCAGCTACTGCTGCTGGGCACGGCCTGCGCAATGCTCGCCGGCACCGCACTGGCACAGCCCGCTGCAGCCGAATTTCCCGACAAGCCCATTCGCATGGTGGTGACCTTTCCGCCAGGCGGCAGCGCCGACGGCGTGGTGCGCATGCTGGTGCCGCGCATGAACGAGAAGCTCGGACAGCAAGTGGTGGTGGACAACCGCCCGGGCGCCGGTGGCAACGTGGGCCTTTCGCTGGTGGCCAAGGCGCCCGCCGACGGCTACACGCTGGGTGTGGGCGCGGCCGGTGCGCTGTCGGCCAACACGAGCCTGTACCCGCAAATGCCTTTCGATCCGCTGAAAGACTTCAAGCCGGTGGGCATGCTCGCCGCCATTCCGTTCGTGATCGTCGGGCATCCTTCGGTGGCGGCCAAGACGCAGCGCGAATTGATTGCACTTGCAAAAGAAAAGCCGGGCTCACTCTCCATTGGCCATGGTGGCAACGGCACGGCCATGCATCTTTCTGCCGCGCTCTTCTCGCAGATGGCGGGCATCAAGCTGGTGGAGGTGCCGTATCGCGGCTCGGGGCCTGCGGCACTCGACGCACTGGCGGGCCAGATACCGCTCGCGGTGGTCGACCTGCCTTCGTCCCTGCAGCAGATCAAGGCGGGCAAGCTGGTTGCCTTTGCCGTGACAAGCCCGGCGCGGCTCCCCATGCTGCCCGATGTGCCGACAGTGGCCGAGGCAGGGCTGCCAGGTTACGACTCGACCGGCTGGTTCGGCGTGGTGGCACCCGCCGGCACACCGGCGCCGGTGGTGGCAAGGCTCAACGCCGAGATCAACGCCGCGCTGGCGGACGAACAGAACAAGGCCTCGATGCGCAACCTTGGCGTGGAGCCCTCGCCGGGCACGCCGGAGGCCTTTGCCGCATACATCCGCACCGAAACGAAGAAGTGGGCCAAGGTCATCCAGGACGCCCACATCAAGCTTGACTGAAAGGGTTGGACAAACCATGACGGACAAGACATTCGATGCCGACGTGCTGGTGGTCGGTGCGGGGCCGGTGGGCCTCACCCTGGCAATGGACCTGGCTTCGCACGGGCTCTCGGTCATCATTTGCGAAACACGCCGCTTCGCCGAGCCGCCTAGCGTGAAGTGCAACCACGTGTCCTCGCGCACCATGGAGCAGTTTCGGCGCCTGGGCGTAGCGCAAAAGGTGCGCGACGCGGGGCTGCTGGCCGACTATCCCAACGACGTGGTGTTTCGCACCAGCGTGACGGGCACGGAGCTCGCACGCATTCCCATTCCGTGCCGGCGCGACCGCTACACCGAAACCGAAGGACCTGATGCGCGCTGGCCCACGCCCGAGCCGCCGCACCGCATCAACCAGATTTACCTGGAGCCGATCTTGCTGAGGCACGTGGCGGCGCTGCCTGGGGTGAAGTTGCTGAACCGGACGCAGTTCACCGCATTCACCCAAGACAGCAAGGGCGTGAGCGCCACCGCAGTCGACATGGACAGCAGCGCAACGCACACCGTTCGCTGCCGCTACATGGTGGGCTGCGACGGGGGCGGCTCCGCGGTGCGCAAGCAGATTGGCGCAAAGCTGGAGGGCACGGCCGTGATCCAGCGCGTGCAGTCGACCTTCATTCGCGCGCCGCAACTGCGCGAGCTGATCCAGGGCAAGCCGGCGTGGTCTTGCTACGCGATGAACCCGCGCCGCTGCGGCACCATGTTTGCCATCGACGGGCAGGAAACATGGCTGGTGCACAACCACCTGAATGCCGACGAGCCCGAGTTCGATTCGGTCGACCGCGACAAATCGCTGCGTGAAATTTTGGGCGTGGGGCCCGATTTTTCCTACGAGGTCATCAGCAAGGAAGACTGGGTGGGGCGTCGCCTCGTGGCCAACCGCTTCCGCGAAGGCCGCGTGTTCCTTGCGGGCGACGCGGCTCATTTGTGGGTGCCTTACGCGGGGTATGGAATGAACGCGGGCATTGCCGATGCGCTCAACCTCTCGTGGCTGCTGGCCGCCTGCGTGCGCGGCTGGGGTGACGACGGCATGCTCGACGCGTACGAAGCCGAGCGCCTGCCGATCACCGAACAGGTGTCGAACTTTGCGATGGAACATGCGCAGAAGATGATCCGCGCGCGGCGCGCCGTGCCCCAGGACATCGAGGCGCCCGGGCCCGCGGGCGATGCGCTGCGCGCAGAAGTCGGCCGCGAGGCTTACGAACTCAACGTGCAGCAGTTCTGCTGCGCCGGCTTGAACTTCGGCTACTTCTACACCGGCTCTCCGATCATCGTGGCCGATGGCGAACACGCCGCGCCGGCCTATTCGATGGGCGGCTTCACGCCTTCCACCGTGCCCGGGTGCCGAGCGCCGCATTTCTGGCTGGGCGATGGCAGGTCGCTGTACGACGCGTTCGGCCCGGGCTATACGCTGCTGCGCTTCGATCGCAGCGCGGATGTCTCGGCACTCGAACGCGCGGCACGCGCCTACGACATGCCGCTTACCGTGGTCGACATCGACGCCGCCGAAGTGCCGCCCGCGTACACGCACCGCCTGGTGCTGTGCCGCGCCGACCAGCACGTGGCGTGGCGCGGCGCGCATGTGCCGTTCGACGCCTACGAGCTGGTGGCGCAGCTGCGCGGCGAAAAACGGCATCTACAGGGCCGAAGGCGGCTGCTGCGGTGGGAAGGCGCGATCTCGGCCTGAGCCGCGATGCAACGCGCCGCACCGCATTTCCTTCTTATCGATTGCGCGCGGCCGTTGCAAACCGTGCAACGAGCCATGCCGCCAACGCCGGCGCGAGCGCAAAGCTTGCAAACAGCCAGAAGGCGGCCGAGCGAGCGCCCGCCACGCCACCCGGAGCGGCAAGGCCGCCCGCGTTTGCGACCAGCCCGGCAACCGCCGCGCCCACAGCCATGCCGTAGAGCTGCACGGTAGTGATGGAAGCGGAGGCCAGGCTTTCTTGCCCTCTGGGTGCGAGCGACATCACGCGCGTGACCAGGTGCGGCCAGCCGATGCCCACGCCCAGCCCGACCGCGCCCAAGGCAAGGGCGACAAGCAGCGTTTCCAATACCGCGCCAAGGCGGCCATGGCCTGGCATCAGCACGGCCAGTGCCACCAGGCCCAGGGTGCAGGCCACCGGCCCGGCACGCAGCATGCGGTCGGCGCCCGCACCGCTGCGCCCCGATGACAACAGCGAACCCGCACTCCACCCCCCGGCCATTGCCGCCGTGAGGTAGCCCGCCAGCAACGGCGAATGCCCGTGCAGCAGTTGCAGGAAATACGGCACGAAGATCTCGGTGGTGGTGCCGATCATCAGCAGCACCACGCCGGCATAGATGGCGCCCAGCGGCGTGCGCACCGCATAGGCGCCGGTGGGCAGCAACCGCACGGCGGCGCGTCCGTCCACACGGGTAGCGGCCACACCAAGCCCGAGCCCCGCCGCCACGCCGGCGGTTTGCCAGGCCAGCGCCGGTGCGAACTCGCTTGCGGCAATCAGCAGCACCGACGCCGCCAGCAGGCCGATCTGCAGGGCGGGAATGCGCGGCATGCCCGCCGGCCGCTCGTGCCGCACGCCGGCGCCGGGCCGCAACTGCACCGCAACCAGCAGTGCCTGCAGTGCCGCCAGCGGCAACAACGACCAGAAGGCCCAGCGCCAGTGCCCCGCCTGCGCGAAAAGGCCGCCGACCGCCGGCCCGCAGAGCGTGGCCACGCCCCACATTCCAGACACCAGCGCCACTGCGCGCGGCCAGAGCCGCGGCGCGAACACGAGCCGGATCAGCCCGTAGCTCAGCGCGGCCAGCAAGCCGCCGCCCACCCCCTGCACCGTGCGGCCCGCAAGCAGCCAGGGCATGGCCGGTGCCAGGGCACAGCCTATCGAGCCGGCAGTGAATGCCGCCAGCGCAACCAGGCACGCACCGCGCGGTCCCAGCGCGGCGAGCAGCCGCACCGAAAGCGTGGCACCGACGATCGATCCGACCACGAAGAGCGTGGTGCTCCAGGCATACCAGTCGAGCCCGCCGATTTCGTTGACCACCGAGGGCAGCACCGTGGTCACGGTGTGCACGTTGACGGCGTGCAGCGCGACGCCGCCTGTCAGTGCAAGGGAGCGCCAGCCGTTGCGGCCCCGGAACAACTCGCCCCAGGCGGCGGTGGAGGGGTTTGAAGCCTGCGAACCGGGGTCGGCGGCAGACGCGGATGCGGCGGGTGGGGCGGTCATCGGGTCGGCGCCCCGCGAAGGAGCGAATGTCGAGAGAGAGGGCCCGATACTAGGCCGCAGTCGTTATTTAAACAAGATAGTTCTTTGATTAATAGGGGCTTCGGCCTGCCTGTGGATGCGCGACACTTCGCTGTGATGCAAGCCGCTCCTCCGCCTCCTTCTTCTCCATCCCCTTCATCGCCCGGGCCCATTCCGGTTGCAGCGCCTCGCCGGCCCACGAAGGCTTTTCTGCTCTCGCACCCTGCGCACTTCATTGCCCTGGGGTTCGGCTCCGGGCTGCCGCGCGTGGCGCCCGGCACGGTCGGCACGCTCTGGGCCTGGGCGGCTTTCGTGGTCATGCAGCTGTGGTTCACGCCGGCGACCATCGGCTGGATCATCCTTGCTTCGCTCCCCGTCGGCTGGTGGGCCTGCAGCGTGACCGCGCGCGACATGGGCGTGGCAGACCCGGGCTGCATCGTCTGGGACGAAGTGATCGCGTTCTGGATCGTGCTCTGGCTGGTTACGCCGGCCGGCCTGCTGGCGCAGGCGGTGGCGTTCGGGCTGTTCCGTTTCTTCGATGCCGCCAAGCCGGGGCCGGTGGCCTGGGCGGACGGGCTGTTCAAGCAGCGCAATGCCACCGAAGTGCGTTGGTGGCGCGCGGGCTTCGGCATCATCCTCGACGACCTTGTGGCGGCGTTTTGCACGCTGCTGGTCATTGCGCTCTGGCGCGCATGGTGAACTTCATGAACCCCTCGGCCCCCTACAGCGTTCTTGCGGACCTGGACACGCCCGCCCTGGTTGCGGCCACCGCCGGGCTGCTGCTGAAAAAAGGCTGGATGCTCGCCACGGCCGAAAGCTGCACCGGCGGGCTCATTGCCGGCGCCTGCACCGAACTGGCGGGCTCCAGCGCCTGGTTCGAGCGCGGCTTCGTCACCTACTCGAACGCAGCCAAGACCGAGCTGCTGGGCGTCGATGCGGCGCTGATCGAGGCCCACGGCGCGGTCAGCGAGCCGGTGGCGCGCGCCATGGCCGCAGGGGCCATCGCGCATTCGGCCGCACGCGCGGCGGTGGCGGTGACCGGCGTGGCCGGCCCCACCGGCGGCAGCCCCGACAAGCCGGTGGGCACCGTGTGGTTCGGCTGGTCGATCGACGGGCAGGTGCGAACCGAGCGGCGCCGCTTCGACGGCGACCGCGCCGCGGTGCGCGCGGCCACGGTGCACTACGCACTGCAAACGCTGGCCGGCCTGCTCGGCCCGTAGGCCGGCCCGCTGCAACCCGTCGCGCCGCGACTGCCGCCGTCTATGATTTCGCGCTACGCGGCATTTCGGCCACGCAGCCATCGCACGTCATCCATAAGAAAGACACATCAATGACAGCAGCAGCCAATGCCCAGACCATCGAACGTTTCTACGAGGCGTTTGCAAGGCTCGACGCCGCCGCCATGGCCGCCTGCTATGCAAGCGATGCGCAGTTCGACGACGAAGCCTTTTCATTGCGCGGCCGCCAGCAGGTGGGCGGCATGTGGCGCATGCTTTGCAGCGCAACCAAGGCCGGCGGCGCCGACGTGTGGAAGCTGACGTGGCGCGACGTGCATGCCGACGAAACCAGCGGCGGGGCGCACTGGGATGCGCACTACCGCTTCAGCGCCACCGGCCGGCTGGTCGACAACAGCATCGATGCGCGCTTTGGCTTTACGCCCGACGGGCTGATTGCCACGCACCGCGACAGCTTCGACTTCTGGGCCTGGTCGCGCCAGGCGCTGGGCGCGCCCGGACTCCTGCTCGGATGGACGCCGATGCTGCGCAAGAAAGTGCGCGCCACCGCGGCCACCAATCTCGTTACCTATCTCGCACGCCAACCATGAGCAACAGCAACAACCTCGCCATCACCAACAACGAAGCTCAGCACCGCTACGAAGCCGCGCTGGAGGGCCAGCTTGCGGCCTATGCCGAATACAACCTGCTGACCGACGCCATCATGTTCACCCACACCGAGGTGCTGCCCGAGCACGAAGGCAAGGGCGTGGGCTCGGGCATTGCGCGGCATGTGCTCGACGAGGCACGCGCCAGGGGCCTCCACGTGATTCCGGTGTGCCAGTTCATTGCAGGCTACATCCGAAAGCACCGCGAATACGCGGACCTGGTGCGGCCGGACATCCAGCGCGCCTTCAAGATCTGAAGGCGGCGTGCGGCGCCTGGGTCAGGCGCCGTGGCACTTCTTGTATTTCTTGCCGCTGCCGCAGGGACACGGGTCATTGCGGCCCGGCTCGGCTTCCTTGCGGATGGTCTCGACCTTCGGACCCAGGCTCTTCCAGAGCTGGCGCAGGTCGTACACGGCCCAGATGGCGGCGCCGAAATCGTCCAGCCGCTGCTGGCTCACGCTGGGCGGGGCATCGTCGCTGTACATCGAGAGCGTGGGCTTGGCCTTGTCGTCCTCGGTGAGCGCAACGATGTTGTCGAGCGCGTCGTTCAGCATTTGCGCGGCTTCCTTGTCGCGCGGCGCGGCCCAGTCTTCGGGCCAATTTTCTACCGCGTACATGAAACCCAACGCCCACACCTGGGCGAACGAGGGGATTTCCTCGCCCTCGATCTCGGCGCGCTCTTCCTCGGGCAGCGACGCAATGGCGCCGCGGGTGTCGAGCACCTCGGGCTGCCAGCTGCGCTCGTCCTCGAGCGACTCCACGTCGGCGTCCAGGCCTTGCTCGATTTCGAGCCAGCGGCGCTTCCAGTTCCAGACAAACTCCATGTGCTGGGCCGGAACGAAGCCGTCGCCCAGCAGCACAGGCCAGTATTCGGAGGGGTCGATGGGCCGGCGGGTGCAAATCAGCGCGGCCATGAAGCCTTCGCAGAACTCCCATTGGGGAATCTCCTCGTCATGCTCGCGCATGGCGTCGAGCGCCTGGTCGAGGGCGTCGAAATCGTCGGGGCCGAGGGGCGTGGAGGCGGGCGCTGCGGCCTGGGGGGTGTCGTTGGTGGTGGTCATGGCAAGTTCCGGGCAGCCCTCTATGATGCAGCAGGCTCCGGCAGTCATTTCACCCCATGTCCACGATTATTCCGTTTCCGACGCGTTACAGCGCCTTTGCCCTGTGCGTGGCGGGCCTCGTTGCCAGCCTGGCCGCCGTGCTGGTGTCCCCGCACCTGTGGTTCGCCTGGGTGGCGCTGGTGGTTTTCGGGGCGCTCAGCGCCACCGGCGTGCACGACTTGCGGCAAACACGCCATGCCATCCTGCGCAACTACCCGGTCATCGGCCACCTGCGCTTTCTGCTGGAATTCATCCGGCCGGAAATGCGCCAGTACTTCATCGAAAGCGACTCCGAGGCCGCGCCGTTCTCACGCGCCCAACGCTCGCTGGTGTACCAGCGCGCCAAGGGCGACCCCGACAACCGGCCCTTCGGCACGCAGCTCGACGTGACCATTGCGGGCTACGAGTGGATCAACCACTCGATGCAGCCGACCAAGCTCGACAACCACGACTTCCGCATCGTGATCGGCGGCACGCCGCAGCCTTCGGAGGCCAACCCGGCCCAGGTCTGCACGCAGCCCTACAGCGCGAGCGTGTTCAACATCTCGGCCATGAGCTTCGGCGCACTGTCCGCCAACGCCATCCTCGCCCTCAACCAGGGCGCCAAGATGGGCGGCTTTGCGCATGACACGGGCGAGGGCTCCATTTCGCAGCACCACCGCGTGCACGGCGGCGACCTGATCTGGGAAATAGGCTCGGGCTATTTCGGCTGCCGCAACGACGACGGCACCTTCAACGCCGAGCGCTTCAGCGCCAATGCGCGCGACCCGCAGGTGAAGATGATCGAGATCAAGCTGAGCCAGGGTGCCAAGCCCGGGCACGGCGGCGTGCTGCCCGCACCCAAGGTCACGCCCGAAATTGCGGCGGCGCGCGGCGTGCGGGTGGCGGTCGACTGCATTTCCCCCTCTTCGCACAGCGCGTTCACCACGCCCATCGAGATGATGCATTTCATCGCGAGGCTGCGCGAGCTTTCGGGCGGCAAGCCCACGGGCTTCAAGTTCTGCCTGGGCCACCCGTGGGAGTGGTTCGCCATCGTCAAGGCCATGCAGGCGACCGGCATCACGCCCGACTTCATCGTGGTGGACGGGGCCGAGGGCGGCACGGGCGCCGCGCCCGTGGAGTTCAGCGACCACGTGGGCGCGCCGCTGCAGGAAGGCCTGCTGCTGGTGCACAACACGCTCATCGGCGTGAACCTGCGCCACCGCATCAAGCTGGGCTGCGCGGGCAAGGTGATCACCGCTTTCGACGTGGCCCGCATGATGGCGCTGGGCGCCGACTGGTGCAACGCGGCGCGCGGCTTCATGATGGCGCTGGGCTGCATCCAGGCTCAAAGCTGCCACACCGGCCACTGCCCCACCGGGGTCACCACGCAAGACCCGGTGCGCCAGCAGGCGCTGGTGGTGCCGGCCAAGGCCGACCGGGTACGCAACTTTCACCGCAGCACCCTGCATGCGCTGCAGGAGCTGGTGCAGGCCGCGGGCCTCGACCATCCCCAGCAGATCACCGCGCACCACATCGTGCGGCGCATTTCCGACACCGAGGTGCGCCTCTTGAGCAACCTGGTCATGCAGGTGCAGCCGGGCGCCCTGCTCGGCCCGCTGGACAAGCAGCACAACGTGTTCCGAACCTACTGGCCGCTGGCCAGCGCCGAGAGTTTCCAGCCCGTGACACAGGGGCCGCACGGCCTGGTGTCGAGTCTCCCGCTTGCCGCATGAACCCCTTGCGACGCGGCGGGTCGGCGCGATTGCAAAGCGCCAAGGGTGCGGCCTCGGCGCCTGCGCCACTGGATGCGCAGCCTTTTGTGCCGGGGCCCGGCGACTACGCCGAGTTCTTGCGCGCGGCCTTGCCCAAGCAGCAGAAAAACGTGGCCAGCCACCGGCTGGGCAGCGAACGCGTGTGGCTCAAGAAAGCCGGTCCGCGCCACGGCAAATGGGGCTACCGCGTGATGGCTGCGGTCGCGCGCATGGCGCGGCTGGACATCATCAAGCCGGTGCCCAACCCCGGCGGCGAAACGGCCATTGCCACCGAGGCCCGGCGCCTCCGCCAACTGGGGGCTGCGGGCCTTCGCGTGCCCGCGGTGCTGGCGCAGCAGCCCGACGGCCTGCTGATTTCCGACCTGGGCCAAAGCGGCCGCAACACCGTGGTGCTGCAGGAAAAGCTCGACCAGGCCGCCGCAGCCGGACCGGCCGCGCTGCTGGCCGTGTGGCGCGAGGGGCTGACGGCCATTGCCAGGGTGCACGTGCACGGCCAGCACCTGAGCCAGGCTTTCGACCGCAACCTGGTGCAGTGCCCCGACGGGGTCATCGGCTACATCGATTTCGAGGACGACCCCTCTGAAGTGATGACGCTGGCCGAGTGCCAGGCGCGCGACTGGCTCAGTTACCTGCACTCCACGGCCATGATGCTCGAGGCCGCAGCACCCGAAGCCGCCGGCGTGCACTGGCATGCCGCGCTTGCAGAAGTAGGCGATGAAGTTCGCGCACGCATCGCCGAGGCGGCGCGGCGCATGAAGTGGGCGCAGCGCCTGCCCGCCAGCCGCCGCTGGGGCCGCGACACGCAGCGCGTGCGCGCGGTGGCGCGGCTGCTGGGGCGATGGCACGGCGCCGGGGCGGCTTCGGCCAACCGCTAGCCCTGGCCGGCCTTGGCCACCCTGGCCGGCTAGAACGCCAGCACCGCCTGTACCACCACGCCCTGCACGGCGAGCCGCTTGCGCATCGTCAGTACCGCCTGGTCTTTGCTGAGCAGCCGCGCGCGCCGCGCGACCGCCAGGTCGATGAAGACCTGGTCGTCCGGATCCTTGCACACGCACGGTGCGCGCGGAGGCGTTTCGGCAACCAGCAGCACGCGCTCGTCGAAAGCCGCCAGAACGCTCTGCGGCGCGAGGTTCCGGCGCGCCAGGCGGGCTGCAATGAGCGGATAGCCGAGCACCCGCTCGAGCTCGTTGCGCATGGCGGCAGTAGCCAGCCAGCGCAGTTCGCTGGCGGCAAGGGCGGCGGCCAGCGGCAGGCAATCGGGGTTGTCGAACACCAGCAGGTCGAGCGCGATGTTGGTGTCGATCACCACGAAGGCGCCGGGTGCGGCGTTTGCTTCTGCTGGAGAAATGGAGATTTGTGCGTTTGGAATAACCCCGATGTTGCACCATGCGCTATCGCAAACGCAAACGGCGCAGTCCATTCACAATCTGCTCCCCGACCCGTGCGCGGCGCCCTCCAACCTCTGACCATGAAACGACTTTCCCTGCTGCTGCTCGTCCTTTGCGCCGGCCCCCTCGCCCATGCGGAATGGCTCACCCTGACTGGTTCGCCCGGGGAAGCGGCCAACACCTATGTGCAGGTCGATCCGACCAGCGTGGTGGTCGATGGGAGCAAGCGGCTGGTGGCGGTGCGGATCAGCCTGGCCGAGCCCCGCGCCGGGCACGACGGCCTCAAGTTCCGGTCTGTCGCGGCAAAGGCGAGCGTCGATTGCGAAGCGCGCAAGGCGCGCTATGTGAGCGCCACCTACTTCGCCGAGCCAAACTTCGTCGGGCCGCCCCTGGCCGTGCGCGAGTTCGAGGAAGGCGACGTTCGTCCGATGAATTTTGCCGGCCTGCCGGGCGACCTGGCAGGGCGAACGGTGAACGCGGCGTGCGGCGTGGGCGCGGCGAAATAGCCCCAACGCCGCTTGGCCGCGGCTACTTCCGCGCCGAGCCGGCCACCATGTCGAAGCGGAACAGCCGGCACTCGATGGGGCCGTTCCACATCGGCACGCGGCGCGACTCCTTGAGCCGCATCTGCCGGGGCAGCTTCAGGTCGGGCGTGAGCACCCAGGCGGTCCAGCCGGCGTAGTTTTTCTTCCAGTGCGTGGCAAGCTGCGGAAAGAACTCGCCGCCATCGCCGGCCTGCCCGCCTTCGCCGCCTGCTGAATTGCCGGGCGTCTGCGCGGCCTCACGGGCACCGAAGCGCGCGACACCGCCCACTTCGATCCGCTCGCCGTAGGGCGGGTTGAGCATGATCACGCCGCCTTCAGCCGGCGGCATGCGCTGCAGCGCGTCGCCGCCGCGAAATTCGATGGCGTCGGCAACACCGGCGCGTTCTGCGTTGCGCTCGGCAAAGTCGACCATGCGGTGTGAAACATCGGAGCCGAAGATGGCAACCTCGCGCACGGGCGCAGTCGATTGGGCGGCCTTCCTGATTGCATCCCACACGTGCGCCTGGAACGGCAGCAGCTTTTCGAAACCGAAGCGCCGCAGCGATCCCGCCGGAATGCCGCGCGCAATTTGCGCCGCCTCGATGGCAATGGTGCCGCTGCCGCAGCACGGGTCGTACAGCGGCTCGCCGGCCACTGCGCCGGTTTCGGGGTTCCACCAGCCGCTGGCGGCCAGCATGGCGGCGGCCAGGGTTTCCTTGAGCGGCGCATCGCCTTTGTCTTGCCGCCAGCCGCGCTTGAAGAGCGGCTCGCCCGACGTGTCGATGTAGAGCGTGCAGTGATCGGTGGTCAGGTGGGCGAACACACGGCAATCGGGCCATTGCGTTTCGATGCTCGGGCGCACGCCGTTGGCCTTGGCGCGAAAACGGTCGGCAATGGCGTCCTTGATGCGCAGCGTTGCAAAGTTCAGGCTCTGCAGTGGGCTGTGCTGGGCCGTGGTCTCGATCTTGAAAGTCTGCTTGGGCGTGAACCAGATCTCCCAGGCCACGCCGCTAGCAATGGCGTACAGGTCGTTTTCGCTGCGATACGGCGCGTGGGCCAGTTCGACCAGAACGCGTTGCGCGAGGCGGCTGTGCAGGTTGAGCTTGAGCGCGTCGCGCCATTCGGCGCGCACCCGCACGCCGCCGCGCAGCGTGAGCAGGTCTTGCCCCACGCGGCCGGTGAGCGCATGGACTTCTTGCGCCAGGAGTTCCTCGACGCCGGCGGCGCAAGGCAGGAAAAGGGAAAGATCGTTCACAAGGGGTTCGCCATCGTCATCGGCTGCTGGGGAAACGCCATTGTCGCCGCGCTTGGCACGGCTCGTGCGATGCCTTCGTCTCTTCCGATATATGCTCCGCGCACAGGCCGCTGGTCCTGCTTCGATGCCCGCCGACACACCCCTACCTTCCGCCCCAGCCGCAGTTGCCGATGCACGCCCGTCCGCCCCGCAAGAACTGCGCTACGGCCCGGTTGCCATGGGGCTGCACTGGCTGCTTGCGGCAATGATCGTCGCCTCGCTCGGGGTCGGCCTCTACATGACCGGCCTGCCGCTCTCGCCCGCCCGCATCAAGCTCTACAACTGGCACAAATGGGCCGGCGTGGCCATCCTCCTGCTGTCGGCCCTGCGGCTGCTCTGGCGGCTGCGCCACACCCCGCCGCCGCTGCCGGCGCCCGCGGCGGCCGCCATGCCGCGCTGGCAGCGCACCGGTTACCGGGCGAGCCATGCGCTGATGTACCTGCTGTTTATCGCGGTGCCGCTGTTCGGCTGGGCCTACAGCTCGGCAATGGGTTTTCCGGTCGTGTGGTTCGGCCTGCTGCCGCTGCCCGACTTCATGCCGGTGGACAAGGAACTGGCGGAGGCCGTGCTGAAGCCGCTGCACAAGGGCAGCGCGTTCACGCTGGCTGCCGTGGCGCTGCTGCACGTGGCGGCAGTGCTCAAGCACCAGTGGATCGACCGCGACGGCATCTTGAAACGCATGTGGCCCGCGCCACGCAAGGAATCTTCCCAATGAAGCGCATTCTTCGCTTGTTCCTTGCGGCGGCGGCGCTCACGCCGCTGGCCCCCGCGGGTGCCGAGCCGGCGGGCCCGGCCCGGCTCGTGGCCGACAAGAGCCAGATTGCGTTCGTCAGCAAGCAGATGGGCGTGCCCGTGGAGGGCACCTTCAAGAAGTTCGACGCGCAGGTCGCCTTCGATCCGAGAAAGCCCGAAGGCGGCACCGTCGCGCTGCAGATCGACACGGCGAGCGCATCGCTCGGCGTGCCGATGAGCGATGCCGAACTGCCCAAGCCGCCGTGGTTCGACACCGCGCATTTTCCGCAGGCCAGCTTCCAGTCGAACGCCATCAAGGCGCTGGGCGAGGGCCGCTTCGAGATGGCGGGCAAGCTCACCATCAAGAACGTTTCGCGGCAGGTCACGGTGCCGGTGACCATTGCGCCCGCCGGCAATCTTGCGGTGGCCACCGGAAGCTTTACGATCCAGCGGCTCGACTACAAGGTGGGCGATGGCGAATGGACCGATACCTCGGTGGTCGGCAACGACGTGCAGGTTCGCTTCAAGTTCACTCTCGCGGGCCTCGGTCCGCTTTGAGCCGCCGTTTCTTCTTCCCAAACCGTTTTTTTCACGAGCACGCCCCTTTGCCATGAAGAAGCTCTCCATTGCTGCCGCGCTTTCTGCCGCGGTTCTTGCCGCTCCGGCCCTTGCGCAGGAATACACAGCGCCACCCGTGGCCGCCAAGCCCGCGGGCGGCCCGGTCAAGAATGCCAGCTACGTGATCGACCCGACCCACACGTTCGTGATGTACGAAATGGGGCACTACGGCACCACCACCAACCGGGGGCGCTTCAGCACGAAGGACGGCTCGGTGCAGATCGACGCCGCCGGCAGCAGCGGCAAGGTCGACATCACCATGGACATCAGCTCCATCAACACCGGAGTCGACCTGCTCAACCGCCACGTGCAAAGCAAGGACTTCTTCAACGTGGCCGAGTTTCCGACCGGCCGCTTCGTGGCGGACCGCATCGAGTTCAACGGCGACAAGGTGGTCGACGTGCCCGGCACGCTCACGCTCATGGGCCAGACCAAGCCGGTCACGCTGAAGGCCGTGCGCTTCAACTGCTACCTGAACCCGCTCATCAACCGCCAGGTCTGCGGCGGCGACTTCGAAGCCACGGTGCAACGCAGCGACTGGGGCATTACCTGGGGGCTGAACTTCGGCTTCGAGAACAAGGTGAAGCTGCTGGTGCAGGTTGAAGCGGTGAACGTGCAGCAGTAGACCCGCGCTGCTGCCGGGCCATGCGCGAAAGCTGGGCCCGGCTACAGCAGGCTCTCGGGTGTGAGCGGAGACAGCAGTTCGAGCATTGCGCGGCCCCAGAAGTCGGAGTCGGGCTCCTCGTTCAGCACCGTGGTCTTGCCCGCCTCCTCGCTGATCCACTCGATGCGCGACTTGCTGCCGTCCTCGGCGAAGCGCAGGCGGTAGGCGCCCTGCTGCTTGAGCACATCGATGAGCTTGAGCGCCTGTTGCGCCATCTCGGGGCTGCGGATGAAGAGACCGATTTCGGTGTTGTGCGTTTCCGAGCGCGGATCGAAGTTCATCGAGCCGACGAAAAGTATCTGCCGGTCGATTACCGCCGACTTGGCATGCAGCCGGCCCACCGAAGTGCCGAAGAGCCCCAGCCGCACGCTGCGGCGGGTGCGCGTGGTGCTGAGCTCATACAGGTCGGCGCCCAGCTTCAGCATGTCGGGGCGGTAGCGGCGGTAGGCGGTGTGCACCAGCGGCTCGTCGGTGGCGGCCAGCGAATTGGTGACCACGCTGATCTTCACGTTGCGCCGGCGAATGTCGCGCATGACCTCCAGGCCGGCCTCGCCCGGGATCAGGTAAGGCGAGACGATGGTCACTTCGGAGCGCGCCCGCCGCATCTGCTCGACCACGTTGTAGCGCACGCTGTCGACATCGAGCAGCGGCACGCCGCCGTAAGACGCGGTCTTGCCGATGACACGGTCGGGCGAATCGGCATAGGCCTCGGCAAGGGCCCAGATCAGGCCGAGCTTGCCGGCGGCAAGGTCTTCGGCCATCGGGCTGTAGCCGAGCAAATCGTTGGGCGCGGGCCGGGGCGGCGGCGGCGTGGTGTCGGGGCCGGTGGCGGCTTCGAAGCGCTTTTGCAGTTCTTCATGCGCGAGGCGGCTGGGCACCACCGACTGGATCGGCCGCACATAGGGGCTGTTCCAGTACTGGTCGAACAAGGTGCCGAGCCGCGGCACCAGCGCGCCGGTCACGAAAGTGTCGAGGTCGAGAAAATTCTCGCCCGCCGTGCGTCTGAAATACTGGTTGCCGATGTTGCGCCCACCCGCCACGGCCATGGCCCCGTCGGCAATGAAGAGCTTGTTGTGCATGCGCCGGTTGACGCGGCTGAAGTCGAACAGCGAGGCCGTGAAGCGCTTGAGCAGGCTGCCGCGCCCGGCCGGAAACGGGTTGAAAAGGCGCAACTCGACGTTCGGCGTGGCGGCAAGGCCGAGCAGCAGCTCGTCCTCGCCCGAGGTGTAGAGGTCGTCCATCAAGAGGCGCACGCGCACGCCGCGCGCCGCCGCGTCGCGCAGGGTGCGCAGCAGGTAGCGGCCGGTTTCGTCGTTCTCGATCTGGTAGTACTGCACGTCGAGCGTGCGCTGGGCGCGGCGCGCGAGCTGTATGCGCGTGTCGAAGGCAAAGTCGCCGCCGGGCATCAATCGAAAGCCGCTCAGGTCGGGGTCGGGCTGCGAAGCCAGCGCGATCTTGCCCAGCGCGGTGTCTGCCGACACGGCCATGGCCTTGGTGGGCGCACGCGGCGCCTCGTCGGGCAAGGTGGCGCAGCCGCCGATCAGCAGCGCAGACGCCATGGCCACAAGCCATTGCCCACAGCGCGACGGCAGGCGGCGGCGGGCCATTGCGGCTTTCTACAGCGCCTTGCGAAGGTTGGCGGGCGCGATGCGCAGGGCCTCGCGGTACTTGGCCACGGTGCGCCGCGCGCACTCGATGCCCTGCTCCTTCAGCATCTCGGAAATCTGGCTGTCCGACAGCGGCTTCTTGATGCTTTCGGAACTCACGAACTGCTTGATCAGCGCACGCACTGCGGTGCTCGACGCATTGCCGCCGGTTTCGGTGCCGAGTGCCGAGCCGAAGAAATATTTGAGCTCGACCGTGCCGAACGGTGTGGCCATGTACTTGGCCGTGGTTACGCGCGAGATGGTCGATTCGTGCAGGCCGAGCTCGTCGGCAATCTCACGCAGCACCAGCGGGCGCATGGCGAGCTCGCCGTGCACGAAGTAGCTCTTTTGCCGCTCGACGATGGCATTGCTCACGCGCAGGATGGTGTCGAAGCGCTGCTGTATGTTCTTGATGAACCAGCGCGCCTCCTGCAGCCGCTGCGACAGGGCCTGGCTGCCCTCGCCCTTGTGCGACTTGAGCGCGCCGGCGTAGATGTCGTGCACGCGCAGGCGCGGCATTACCTCGGGGTTGAGCATGACGCGGAACTTGACGTTGGTGCCGCGGCCGACCTTGGTAACGATGACGTCGGGAATCACGATGTTGCGCTCGACGTCGACAAAGCGGCGGCCCGGCTTGGGCTCGAGGCGCGAGATGACCTGCAGCGCCGAGCGCACCAGGTCTTCGTTGGTGCGGGTAAGCGTGGCCAGGCGCTTGAAGTCGCGCCGCGCGAGCAGTTCCATCGGCTGCTTGCAGATGGCGATGGCGGTCTTGCGGACCAGCGCCTGCTCTTCGGTTTCGTTCTTGCCGGCCAGCGCGCGCAGCTGGATGCTCAGGCATTCGCCCAGGTCTCGCGCGCCGACACCGGCGGGCTCCAGGCTTTGCAGCAGGCCGAGCGCCACCTGGAAGTGGTGGACCAGTTCGTCGAACTGATCGTTGTCGTCGCCTGCAAGGCCCGAGGCCAGGGCGGGTAGCGAATCTTCGAGGTAGCCGTCGTCGTTGAGCGATTCGATCAGGAAGCGCAGCGCGGCGCTGTCGTTCTCGTTCAGGCGCAGGCTGAGCGCCTGCCGGTGCAGGAAGGACTGCAGCGACTCCTGGCTGCGCGCGAGTTCGGTGGCGTCGGCGCGCTCGTCGTCGCCAAGGTTGTTTTGCCGCGCGGGCGCGTCGCCGCCCCATTCGCTGTCGTCCGGCGCCATGTCGACGGTGCCGTCGCCTTCCCAGTCGGGCTCGCGCTCGGCAATGTCGGCGGCGGGGGCGTCGGCCTCGGTGGTGGGGGTTTCGGACGCAGAGGTGGTCGCGCTGCTGGCCGGCAGCGAGGCGAATTCGCCTTCGCCGGCCTCCGCCGCTTCATCGCGCGGAGCCGGGGTGTCGACGGCGTCGAGCCCGAATTCCTCGCGCGCCGCTTCTTCCGCGGTGCGTTCGAGGAACGGGTTTTCGTCGAGCATCTGCTCCACTTCCTGGCTCAGTTCGAGCGTGGAGAGCTGCAGCAGCCGGATCGACTGCTGCAACTGGGGCGTGAGCGCCAGGTGCTGCGAGACGCGAAGGGACAGCCCTTGCTTCATGGAGACCGACTCCTCCCTTACATCCGGAAGTGCTCGCCGAGGTACACCCTGCGTACTTCGGCGTTGTCGACGATCTCCGAGGGTGTGCCTTGTGCCAGCACATGCCCGTCGCTGATGATGAACGCGTGATCGCAGATGCCCAGCGTTTCACGCACGTTGTGGTCGGTAATGAGCACGCCGATGCCGCGCTCCTTCAGAAAGCTGATGATCCGCTGGATTTCGATCACCGCGATGGGGTCGATGCCGGCAAAGGGCTCGTCCAGCAGGATGAAGCGCGGCTGCGTGGCCAGCGCGCGGGCAATTTCGACCCGGCGCCGTTCGCCGCCCGAAAGCGCGAGCGCCGGGGAATCGCGAAGGTGGTCCACCCGCAGGTCGGCCAGGAGCCCCGAAAGGCGTTCTTCGATGCGCTGCTTGGTGAGTGGGGCAGGCTTGCCGTTGCCGTCGGGTTCGCGCTGGAGTTCGAGCACGGCACGCACGTTTTCCTCGACGCTGAGCTTGCGGAAGATCGACGCTTCCTGCGGCAGGTAGCTCAGGCCCATGCGGGCGCGGCGGTGAATCGGCATGTGCGCGATGGGTTCGCCGTCGATGGTGATCTCGCCGGCATCGGCACGCACCAGGCCCACGATCATGTAGAACGAGGTGGTCTTGCCGGCGCCGTTGGGGCCGAGCAAGCCCACGACTTCGCCCTTTTGCACATCGAGCGAAACGTCCTTGACGACCTTGCGGCTGCCGTAGCTTTTTTGCAGGCCGCGCACCACCAGGCGGCTGCCCGGCGTGCCATCGGCGTTCTGGTGTCCTGCGGTTTCGATCACTTGCGCCCTTCCCCGTCGGTGTCGAGGGTGGTGCTCGGGCGCAGGCCGGTTCCTGGTGCCGGCTGGGGCGCCGCGGGGGCCGGCCGTGCGCCGGCACCGGGCGCCGGAGCGCCCGGTGCGGTGGCGCTCTTGGGCGTGAGGATGGTCCTGACCCGTCCGCCCGATGGTGCGTTGACCCCGGCATTGGGCGGCACGGTGGAGCCGTTGACCGTGTAGGTGTCGTTGCTCTGGTCGTAGACGATGAGCGCACCGGTGCTTTCGTCGTTGGGCGTGGCGCCGATCAGGCGGCGCATGACGGCGTTGCGGATGAACTTGACGTTGTCGGCGCGGCTGTCGTACTCGATGACTTCCGACTCGCCCTCGATCCACTCGTCGGGCGCGTTGCGCTTTTGCTTGTAGTAGGCCCGCTTGCCCGGCGCAGCGGTGACCACGCCGTACTGGTAGCCCTCGGCGTCCTGGCGCACGTCGATCCGTGCGCCCCGGATGATGATGGTGCCCTTGGTAACCAGCACGTTCCCGGTGAACACGCTGGTCTGCTTGAGGTCGTCGTAACGCATGGCGTCCGACTCGATGTTCATCGGCTTGCTGCGGTCGGCGGTTTCAGCCAGGGCACCGGAGACGGCACCGGCCAGGCACAGCGCGCCAATGCAGAGGCGGGCCAGGCGGCCGGCGCAACCAAGAAGAGGAGTGGTGTTGGAGTAGGAGTGCGATGTCATAGAGGCACGAAACTTGCTCTGCATTGTATGCGGCGGATCGCGCCAGCCCGGCGCGCACAGATGAAAAAGCCCGCCAAAGCGGGCTTGACATCCACCGGGGAATGCTGCGGAACCGGCATTTGCCGGGACCGCCGCTTTGCCCCTGAAGGGCGGGTCAGCCCTTCTTGGCTTCGCCGATCAGGTAGTTGGTGACCTGGAGCGCCTTGGTCATGTTGCCGGCCAGCTCGCCGTCCACGTACCAGCGGCCGCCCACGGCCAGCGCCGGAACGCCGGCCACCTTGTAGGCTTCGGTCAGCTGCGTGGCGCGCTTGGCCTTGCTGGCCACGCTGAACGAGGTAAACACTTCCTTGAACTTGGCGCCATCGAGGCCGTTGGCCGTGGCCCAGGCGATGATGTTGGCGTCGCCGTTGACGTTCTGGCGCTGCTTGTGAATGGCGTTGAAGATCTTCGGCTGGAATTCCTCGACCTTGCCCATGGCTTCGAGCGCGTAGTACAGGCGCTGCTTGGATTCGACGTCGTTGCCCACGAATGGCACCGGCACGCGGCGGAAAGCCACTTCCTTGGGGGCCGTCTTGAGCCAGGCTTCGAGCTGCGGCTCGAAATCGTTGCAGTGCGGGCAGTTGTACGAGAAGAACTCGATCACCTCGACCTTGCCGGCGGACGCGTCGACGGGCACGCGCTTGTCGAGCACCAGGTACTCGGTGCCGGCCTTGGGCGCGCGCGCCTGGGCATGCGCCGTATTGCCAGCCAGCGAAATCAGACCGAGCGAAGTGGCGGCCAGCGAAAAGTCACGACGTTTCATTGAAAAAGTTCTCCTGTTGGGTACGGCAGACAGAGCCGGGGCGCCGCGCGGAGTTCCCGCATGCGGCATACCCGGGGCCAATCCTGGCGGCGGCCCGTGCCGCGAAGCTTAGAGATTATTCATGACGGCTGCCGAAAGGCTGCCGCCGCCGGGCGATAAACCTCAGCGCTGCACGCGAACCAGCGCCGATTCGAGGCCGCCGCTGTCGAGCCGCTCTTTCAGGCGGTCGGCGTCGTCCTTCTTGTTGAACGGACCCGCACGCACACGGTAGACGGTGCGGCCTGCCTGTTCGCGCTCGGTCACCCGGGCTTCGACGCCCATCAGCGACAGCTTGGCACGCTGGGCCTCGGCGTCGTCGGTGGTGCGGAACGCGCCGGCCTGCACGAAGTACATGAACGGATCGGGGCCGGACGACGGCGCCGCACTGCTGTTGCTGCTGGGCGCGGCAGAGGCCGTGGTGGTGCTGCCACTGTTGCCGCCTGCACGTGCACGGGCGAGATCGCCCAGCGGATCGTTGGACGGCGGCAGCGAATTGGCTTCGGCCGGAACCGGCGCCGGACGCGCAGGCTTGGGCGCCACGACCACCGGCACCGGCGGAGCGGGCGGCGCCGCTCCCGGTGCCACGGCCGTGTTGTCGCCGGCGGCGGGAGCAACCGGGCCAGTGGCGGCTGCGGGCGGCTTGGCCGGCGTACCGGGCTTGCCCGCGAGCGGCGCGTTCGGGTCCCAGTCGCGGTTCTTGCGGGCCTCGGCTTCGTCCTGCTCGGCACCGCCGCGCTGGGTCTTGGTTACGAACGGAATCGGCACCTTGGTCACGTAGACCGCAATGCCCAGCGCGACCCCCAACCCCAGCACCAGGCCGATGATGAGGCCGATGACGATGTTGCCGCGTTGTCTGGTTGTCTTCTTCATGGTGTTTTCACATCTTGCTCGGCGCACTGACGCCGAGAATCGCGAGGCCATTGTGCAGCACCTGCGCAGTGGCGGCGACGAGGGCAAGCCGCGCAAGCTTCACCGGCTCTTCGTCGACCAGGATGCGCTCGGCGTCGTAGTAGCTGTGGTAGCTGGCGGCGAGTTCGCGCAAATAGAAAGTCACGTCGTGCGGGGCGAAATCCTTCGCGGCGGCCGTGAGCATGGCGGGGTACTTGGCAAGCAGCAGCATGAGCGCCTGCGCGGCCGGGCTTTCGAGCGGCGACAGGTCGACGTTCTTCAGCGTGGCGGCGTCGCCGCCCCAGCCGGCCAGCACCGAGCAGATGCGCGCATGGGCGTACTGCACGTAGTACACCGGGTTGTCGTTGTTCTTCGTCACGGCCAGGTCGACGTCGAAGGTGTATTCGGTGTCGGGCTTGCGGCTCAGAAGGAAGAAGCGCACGGCGTCGGTGCTGGTCCATTCGATAAGGTCGCGCAGCGTGACGTAGCTGCCCGCGCGCTTGCTGATCTTGACCTCTTCGCCGCCCTTCATCACGCGCACCATGGTGTGCAGAACGTAGTCCGGGTAGCCCTCGGGAATGCCGACGCCCGCCGCCTGCAGGCCGGCCCGCACGCGCGCGATGGTGCCGTGGTGGTCGGTGCCCTGGATGTTGACGACCTTGTGGAAGCCGCGCTCCCACTTGGCAATGTGATATGCGACGTCGGGCACGAAGTACGTGTACGTACCGTCCTGCTTCTTCATCACGCGGTCCTTGTCGTCGCCGTAGTCGGTCGACTTGAGCCACAGCGCACCGTCCTGCTCGTAGGTCTTGCCGGCAGCCACGAGCTTTTGCACCGCGGCCTCGACCCGGCCGCTGGTGTAGAGGCTCGATTCGAGGTAGTAATTGTCGAAGCGCACGCGGAAGGCCTGCAGGTCGAGGTCCTGCTCGCGGCGCAGGTAGGCCACGGCAAATTCGCGGATCGAGTCGAGGTCGTCGATGTTGCCGCTCGCGCTGTATTCGCGGTCGTCCGACTTGACGGTCTTCTTCGCCTTGAAGTCTTCGGCGATGTCGGCGATGTAGTCGCCGTTGTAGGCAGGGGCCTTTTCGCCGCTCGGCCATTCGGGATCGCCGGGCTTGAAGCCGCGGGCGCGCAACTGGGTGCTGTTGGCCAGCGTCTGGATCTGCACGCCGGCGTCGTTGTAATAGAACTCGCGCCACACGGTGTCGCCCTGCGAGGCACGCAGGTTGCAGATGGCGTCGCCGAGCGCCGCCTGGCGGCCGTGGCCCACATGCAGCGGACCGGTGGGGTTGGCCGAGACAAATTCGACCAGCACCTTTTCGCCGGTGGCGGGCTGACGGCCGAAGGCGTCACCCGCGTTCAGCACCTCGCGCACGATCTGCTGCTTGGCGGACGTCTTGAGGCGGATGTTGAGAAAGCCGGGGCCGGCAATCTCGATGGCTTCGACCCACTGGCCGAAAACGGGGGTGGCGAGCAGCGCGGCGCTGAGCTCTTCGGCCAGTTCGCGCGGCTTGCGGCCGAGCGGTTTGGCGAGCTGCATGGCAGCCGTGCTGGCGAAATCGCCATGGGCGGCCACTTTGGGCGACTCGAACGCGGCTTTGGAGCCAGCGCCGGGCGAGAGGGATTCGAGCGTGTTCGCGAGCGCCGCGAGCAGCTCCTGTTTGACCAATAGCATCTGCGGATTTTACCGGGGGCAAACCCGGGCGGCGGCGGCAACGGTCATCGAATGCATGTGTCCGCCCGTTAGGATGGGCGACCCCGGGGCGGGGCACCTGTCACAACCCAAGCTTGCAAGGACATATCACCATGAAAAAGCTCCTTTCCCTGGTTACCCTGGGCGCCTGTCTCTCATTTGGCGCCGCACAGGCACAAGACAAGGCGCCCGCGCCTGTGGTCGTCGCTCCGGCCGCCACCCCCGCTACGCCGGCCACGCCAGCCATGCCGGCAGCCAAGGCCCCCACCGCCCAGCAAAGCAAGATGACCACCTGCAACCAGGAAGCAGGCGACAAGAAGGGTGATGAGCGCAAGGCCTTCATGAAGAGCTGCCTGAGCGCCAAGCCGGCCATGACCGCCAAGCAGACCCAGCAGCAAAAAATGAAGACCTGCAACGCCGACGACAAGGCCAAGACCCTCAAGGGCGATGCACGCAAGGCGTTCATGAAGGAATGCCTCAGCGCCAAGGCCTGACACCGGCAGTCAGCGCTTCGCTTGAAGAAGCCCCGCACGGCTACGCGCCGGCGGGGCTTTTTCCATGGGCGCTACCTGAGCGCGCCCAGCAGGTTGTTGAAGTCGTCCGTCCAGGGCCGGCTGCTTGCCGGAAGCACGATGGGCGAAGCCGCGCCCCGCAGCGGCCCGCGCGCCAGCACACCCGGCTCGCGCGCAACCAGCACCCAGTCGGTCGAGTTGAGCCACTTCGAATCCTTGGCGTCGTCGCTCACGAGCATGGCGCTCAAGCCTTTCAACTGCGCAATTTGCGCGACCACGGGGGCAAGCTCCAGGTAGCGGTTGGAGACATGAAAGGCCACGATGCCGTCGGGCTTCATGTGGCGCATGTACACGTCCATCGCCTCCGCCGTGAGCAGGTGTACCGGCACCGCGTCCCCTGAAAAAGCGTCGACCGCCAGCAGGTCGAAGCCCTGCGGCGGCTCGCGCTCCAGGGCCAGCCGCGCGTCGCCCAGCACGCGCTCGATGTGGGCGGCGCTGTCGCGCAGAAAGGTGAACTCGCTGTCCGCCAGTTCGAACACCTGCGGGTTGATCTCGTAGATGCGATAGACGTCTCCGGCGCGGCCGTAGCTGGCGAGCGTGCCTGCACCCAGGCCGATCAGCCCGACACGGCGCGGACCGCTTGGCGCAGCAGCCATGGCCCGGCCTATGCCCGAGGTGGCGCCGTAATAGGTGGTGGGCTCGCGCCGCCTGAGCGGGTCGAGAAACTGTTCGCCGTGCTTGATGGAACCGTGCGACAGCAGCCGCACGTAGCTTGCGGGATCGGTGCGCCGCACGTCGAAGGTGATCAGCGCACCGTAGAAATTGCGCATCAGGTGCCGCGAGCCGTCCCTGTCGCTGCGGATTTGCACCACCAGAAAATAGGCGCAGCAGGCCGCCAAGGCCACGCCCGAAATCCGCAGCCATGTGCGGTGGCGCAGAACCGCCACCGCCACGAGCGCCGTCAACGCAAGCCCGATGCCCAGCTCGTAGTACGCGGGCAGCACGTGCGGCGCAACCAGCCCGACCAGCGCGCCGCCGAGGGCGCCACCCAGCGAGAGCATCAGGTAAAAGCGCGTGAGATAGCGCGGCGCGGGCCGCAGCCTTGCGGTTTCGCCGTGCAGGAACATGCACAGCACGAACAGGCCGCCAACATAGATCGGAAGCCCTGTGCGCACGGCCGAGCCGATGTGGTGCTGCAGGCCGAAGGCGCACAGCACCAGCACGCCCGCCGCCAGCGGCAAAAAAACGCCGCGCCGGTACCAGCGGTCGCTTTCGAAGCACAGCACAAAGGTGAACAGGTACAGCGAGAGCGGCAATATCCACAGAAACGGAACCGCGGCGATGTTCTGGCTGATGTGGTTGGTCACGGCCAGCAGCAGCCACGACGCAAGGGCCGGAAGCGAGAGCCAAAGCAACACGTCGGGCCAGCGCGGCGGCTTCTCTTCGCCCGCGCCCGAAGCCTGGTTCGCCACGGCCTGCAATGCCGATGCAGGCGCTGCCCCTGGCCATCGGTATGCCACGAGCAGGGTCGTGCCCGCGCAAAGCACCGCGAACGCGCCATAGCCCCAGGACCATCCCTGCGCCTGCTGAAGCAGCGAGCTGCGCGGCTCGATCAGCACCGGATAGCTCAGGAGCGACAGCAGCGAGGCCAGGTTCGACAGCGAGAAGTACCGGTACACCCGCGCGCTCCAGGGTGTGCGCGCCACCCACGACTGCACCAGCGGCCCGGTGGTCGAAAGCAGAAAGTACGGAAGGCCGATGGTCGCGAGCAGCAGGCCGAGGATCAGCCACGTGGGGTCTTCGGCGCCGGTGGGCTTCCATCGCGCTGCAACCACGAGCGGCAGAAACGCCAGGCTCGCGAGCAAGAGGCCCACATGCAATGCGGCCTGCATTCGCACACGGAGGTGGCGCGTGACCCAATCGGAATAGGCATAGCCCGCAAGCAGCACGGCCTGGAAGAACACCATGCAGATCGACCACACTGCGGCCGAACCGCCGAACCAGGGCAGGATCTGCTTGGCGATGAGCGGCTGGACGAGAAACAGCAGGAACGCGCTGCTGAAGATGGTGCCGGCAAACAGGAACTGGATGCCGGCGCGTTCCATGCCGGCCCTACTTGCCGAAACCGCGTGCGAGGAACACGGCCACCAACGGAATCACCGCAATCAGGTGGGCCTGAACCATGACCAGCTTGCGCGTTTTTTTCACATCGTCTTCGGCCGGAAGGGTGCCGTTGGCGCGCAGCGCCTTGCGCCAGCGAAAGTAGGTGAGCGTCGGAAAGATCGACAGCACGCCGATGATGATGAACAAGCCGAGCTTCACGTGCAGGAGCGGGTTGGTCCAGTACCAGGCCGTGCCCTTCACGCCCCACACGGTGCGGGCAATGCCGGTGGCGAGCACCGCAATGGCGGCAATGCCGTAGACCATGTCGACCTTGGCGAGCCGCTCGACCACGGCGGCATTGAGCCACTGCACGCGGCACAGCGCCGCTTCGCTCGAAATGAAGACGACCATCGTAAGGATGGCAAGCAAGTGCAGGTAGGCAAGGATGGCTTCGAGGGTCATCGAATGGCTTTCTTCTTCAATGGAGTTGCAAATGCTTGCGCATTGTGCCGTTGCCGAAGCGGCTTTAAGCCCTTCCGCCCCAGAATTCGGGGCGTCCGTACTGCTCCTTGAGGAAATCAAGCCACAGCCGCACCCGCAGCGGCAGGTGCTTGGTGCCCGTGAACACCGCGTAGATGCCGTTGGGCGGGGCCGCAAAGTCGTCGAGCAGGGGCACCAGCAGGCCCGCGTCGATCTCGGCCTCTACCTCCCACGTGCTGCGCCAGGCAATGCCGTGACCGGCCAGGCACCAGTCGTGCAGCACCTGGCCGTCGGAACAATCGAGCGGGCCCTCCGGCCGCAGGTAGATCAATTCTTCGCCGCCCTCACCGCCTTCTGCCGGCAGGCGGAATGCCCAGCCGCGCGTTTGCGAGGCGTCGCTCGACAGCGTGAGGCAGGCAAAGCGCGACAGCTCGCCCGGGTGCTTGGGCATGCCGTGGCGGCGCACGAACTCGGGCGTGGCGACGCAGCGGCGCCGGTTGTCGGCCAGCCGCACGCTGACCAGCGACGAATCGGGCATGTCGCCCACGCGCACCGCGCAGTCGAAGCTCTCGCCGCGCACGTCGACCACGCGGTCGCTGAGATTGAGCGAGATGGTGACTTCAGGGTGCATTGCATGAAAGCGCGGCACCAGCGGTGCCACATGGCGACGGCCAAAGCCCGCTGGCGCGGTAACGCGCAGGTGCCCGCTGGCCTTGATGCCGCCGGCGCTCACGCTGGCCTCGGCATTGGCGAACTCCGTGAGCAGGCGCTGGCAGTCCTCGAGAAAGGCACTGCCTTCGTGCGTGAGCGTGATGCGCCGCGTGGTGCGCACCAGCAGCTTCACGCCAAGCCTGGCCTCCAGTGCATCGAGGCGCCGCCCCATGATGGCGGGCGCCACGCCCTCGGCCTTGGCTGCGGCCGTGAGGCCGCCGCGGGTCGCCACCGAGACGAAGGATTCGAGTTGCTTCAGGCGGTCCATGGCGCCCGAACTATATATCCCGGGTTTCCCGCTCCGGGTCTCTCCTTGCGCTCAACCGGGAGCGCCGGCCCGGCGCGCCTCGAATGCGGCAATCTCTTCATCGCTGTAGCCCACCTCCTTCAGCAGCTCGCCCGTGTGCTCGCCGATGCTTGGCGGCTGCAGGCGAATGCCGGGGCGCTCGCCGTCGAGCGTGAAGGGCATCAGCGGCACCTTGGCCATGTGGCCGTCGTTCATGCGCACCGGCGCAAGGCCGCCGGTGGCGTTCAGGTGCGGGTCGTCGAACAGCTCCTGCGGCTTGGTGATGGGCGCGAAGGGCAGCTCGTTCTGCTCGAACACCGCGCTGAGTTCGGCCGCGCTGTAGCCGGCCAGGTGCGAGCGCAGGATGGGCATCATCCACTCGCGCGCCAGCACGCGGTCGTTGTTGGTCTTCAGGCGCGGGTCGGCCAGCATTTCTTCCAGCCCGAAGGCGTTGCAGAAAATCGCCCATTGCTTGTCGCTCACGGCCGCTAGAAAGATTTGTTCGCCGTTTTTCACGGTGAACACGTCGTACACCGCCCACGCCGAAATGCGGCTGGGCATCGGGTCGGCTGCCTTGCCGGTGGCGGCAAACTGCATCATGTGTTGCGCAACCAGGAACACGTTGTTCTCGAACAGCGCAGACTGCACCTCGCAGCCTTTGCCGGTGAGCTCGCGCTGGCGCAGCGCAGCCATGGCACCGATGGCGCCGAACATGCCGCCCATGATGTCGTTCACGCTGGTGCCCGCGCGCAGCGGGTCGCCGGCGCGGCCGGTCATGTAGGCCAGGCCGCCCATCATCTGCACCACCTCGTCGAGTGCGGTGCGATGGTCGTACGGCCCCGGCAGAAAGCCCTTGTGGCTCACGTAGATGAGGCGCGGGTTGAGCTGCTTCAGGCTGTCGTAGTCGAGGCCCAGCTTCTTCATGGTGCCGGGCTTGAAGTTCTCGCTCACGATGTCGGCGGTGGCAACGAGGCGCAGCGCGGCCTCCACGCCCTCGGGCGTCTTCAGGTCGAGCGCAATGCTCTTCTTGTTGCGGTTGAAGGTCGGAAAGAAGCCGGAGCCCGAGCCGAGCAGGCGGCGCGTGCTGTCGCCTTCGATGGGCTCGACCTTGATGACTTCGGCACCCAGGTCGGCCAGCAGCAGGCCGCACGTGGGGCCCATCACCATGTGGGTGAACTCGACGACGCGAATGCCGGCGTACGGAAGCGGATTGGATTCAGGCATGTGCGTTGGTTTCCTGTACTGGGCCGCGGACAAAGCCCTTGGGCAGTCCGGCTTCGGGCGTCATGCCGTAGACCGGTTCGCCCGGCAAGCCGGCCATGAGCGGCGCGCGGGCCGCAATGAGTTTTTCGATGTCGATGCCGGTGCGAACGCCCATCGCCTCGAACATGAAGACGAGGTCTTCCGTCACGGCATTGCCGGAGGCACCCGGCGCATAGGGGCAACCGCCGAGTCCGCCGAGCGAAGCATCGAAAGTGCGCACCCCCACGTCCCACGCCGCAAGGCAGTTCGCAATGCCCAGGCCCCGTGTGTTGTGCATGTGCGCCGCACCGGCGTGTTCGCCGAGTTCTGCGCGCAGCCGTTTGAAAAGCCGGCGTACCTGCGCCGGATTGGCGTAGCCCACGGTGTCCGAAAGGCCGGCCTCCTCGGCGCCCGCCTCTATGCACTGCGCAGCCAGGCGGATCACGTCGTCTTCAGGTACCAGCCCCTGCAGCGTGCAGCCGAAGGCGGTGGAAATGCCGACTTCGAGCAACACGCCGGGCGCGGTGGCGCGGCGCAGCTCGGAAATGGCACGCACTTCGTCGACCATTTCGCCCGGCGTCTTGCGCACGTTGGCAAGCGAGTGCGCCACGCTGGCAGACACGGGCATGGTGAGCTTGTGCGCGCCTGCTTCGAGCGCGGCCTGCGCGCCCTTGCGGTTGGGCACCAGCGCCATCACAACAAGGCCCGGCAGCGTGGCGGCATGGCGCACCACGTCCGCCGCATCGGCCATCTGCGGCAGCAGCCTTGCGGGCACGAACGAGGCCACTTCGATCTCGCGCACGCCTGCGGCGTAGAGCGCGTCGATCCAGCGCAGCTTGTCGGCGGTTGGCATGGTGGCCTTGACCGATTGCAGGCCGTCGCGCGGGCCGACCTCGCTGATCAGAACATCGGGGGGTGTCATGGGCTCTTGTCTCCTTGGAGCGATCGCCTCGCCACTGGCAGACCTCGCTTGACAGTTCTATCCTGCAGAACTAAATTCCATTAAACAGAATTAGACCGCCGTTCGCCTTCCACTGTCAAGTTGACGCCATGCCCCGCAAAGCCCAGACCGAATCGGTTTCCGACCTGAACGCCGCTCCCGGCGGCGCCGCGGCGGTCGACCGCGCGCTGAGCCTGCTCTCGGCCTTCAAGCCGGGCGACGAGGCGTTGTCGCTCGCGCAGTTTGCAGAGCGCACGCAGCTCTATAAAAGCACCGTGCTGCGCCTGTTGGCTTCGCTCGAACATGCGCGGCTGATCCGCCGCCAAGACGACGGGCGCTACGCGCTCGGCGCCGAGATCGCGCGTTTGCACGGCCTCTATGCGGCGTCGCTCTGGCTGGACCGCATCGTGCTGCCGGTGCTGCGTACGCTGGCCGCGGCCACGGGCGAAAGCGCGGCGTACCACGTGCGGCAGGGCCAGGGCGACAACTGGGTGCGGCTGTGCCAGTTCCGCGTCGATTCATCGCATGTGGTGCGCGACCACGTGCGCGCGGGCGACCTGCTGCCGGCCAACCGCGGCGCGGGTGCGCGCGTGCTGATTGCCTTCGGCCCCGAAGCCGAGCTTCCGCGCGCCGCCAAGGAACGCAAGCTGTACGACACCATCCGCGCGCAGGGCTACTGTGCGCTGGTGGGCGACCGCACGGCCGAGCTGGCGGGTATTTCTGCGCCGGTGTTCCATGCCGATGGCCGCCTGGCCGCGGCCGTGACGCTGACCATGCCCGCGCACCGCTACGACGCGCGCCATATAGAACCGGTATGCGCCGCGGCCCGCCAACTCAGCGGAATGATCTGAAAACGCGGCTGATCTGCGGTCGAGGGCCTGCGATTACCCTCATTTTTGTCACTGATAAATCACGCTTTCGGCTCTTACAGGCCAGCAAAGTATCGAATAAAGTCCTTGCATGGAACATCGGCGCAGCGCTGTGCTGACAGACACCGCCCCGTGTTCCGCCCACATTGAATCGTTCTCCAGGAGAAAAACATGACCGCCCGCACCACCGCCCACGGACTCCAGGTCGCGACCGAGTTGCACCGCTTCATCGAAGAAAAGGTCTTGCCCGCCAGCGGTGTGGCCAGCGACGTTTTCTGGAAGGGCTTCGACGCCATCGTGAGCGATCTCGCCCCGAAGAACATTGCGCTCCTGGCCGAGCGCGACCGCCTGCAAACCGAGCTCGACGCCTGGCACAAGAAGAACCCCGGCCCGATTGCCGACATGCCGGCGTACCGTGCATTCCTCGAAAAAATCGGCTACCTGCTGCCGCAGCCCAAGGGCGCCAAGGCCACCACGGCCAATGTCGACTCCGAGCTCGCGCTGCAGGCCGGCCCGCAGCTGGTGGTGCCCATCCTGAACGCGCGCTACGCGCTCAACGCCGCCAATGCGCGCTGGGGTTCGCTGTACGACGCGCTCTACGGCACCGACGCCATTCCCGAAACCGGTGGCGCCGAAAAGGGCAAGGGCTACAACCCCGTGCGCGGCGCCAAGGTCATCGAATTTGCGCGCAACGTGCTCGACCAGGCCGCGCCGCTCGAAAACGGTTCGCACAAGATGGCGACCGGCTACAGCGTGAAGGACGGCCAGCTGCACATTGCGCTGCAAAGCAGCAGCACCACCCTGCGCGACCCCGCCGCCTTCGTGGGCTACCAGGGCGATGCGGCCTCGCCCTCGTCGGTGCTGCTCAAGCACAACGGCATTCACCTGGACATCCGCATCGACCGCAGCACGCCCATCGGCAAGACCGATCCGGCCGGCGTGAGCGACCTGGTGCTCGAGGCCGCGCTCTCGACCATTCTCGATCTCGAAGATTCGGTGGCCGTGGTCGATGCGGCCGACAAGGTGCTCGCGTATGCAAACTGGCTCGGCATCGTGCAGGGCACGCTCACCGAAGAAGTGGCCAAGGGCGGCAAGACCTTCACGCGCGGCCTCAACCCCGACCGCGAATACACCGGCGCCAACGGCAAGCCCGTGAAGCTGCATGGCCGCTCGCTCATGTTCTTGCGCAACGTGGGCCACCTGATGACCAACCCCGCCGTGCTGTACGCGGACGGCAAGGAAATCCCCGAAGGCATTCTCGATGCCGTGGTCACCACCACCATCGCCATGATCGACCTCAAGCGCAAGGGCAACTCGCGCACCGGCAGCATCTACATCGTCAAGCCCAAGATGCACGGCCCGGCCGAGGTGGCCTTTGCGAGCGAGCTGTTCGGCCGCGTCGAGCAACTGCTCGGCCTGCCCGCCAACACCGTGAAGCTGGGCATCATGGACGAAGAGCGCCGCACCAGCGTCAACCTCAAGGCCTGCATTGCCGAGGCCGCCGCTCGCGTGGCCTTCATCAACACCGGCTTCCTCGACCGCACCGGCGACGAAATGCACACCGCCATGCACGGCGGCCCGATGATCCGCAAGGGCGACATGAAGTCGAGCGCGTGGATCGGCGCCTACGAAAAGAACAACGTGCTGGTCGGCCTCTCGTGCGGCCTGCGCGGGAAGGCGCAGATCGGCAAGGGCATGTGGGCCATGCCCGACCTGATGGCCGCCATGCTCGAGCAGAAAATTGCGCACCCCAAGGCCGGTGCCAACACCGCCTGGGTGCCCTCGCCCACCGCCGCCACGCTGCATGCGCTGCACTACCACCAGGTGAGCGTCACGGCGGTGCAGCAAGAGCTTGAAAAGATCGATGCCGACGCCGAACGCGACAACATCCTGAACGCGCTGCTGCAAGTGCCCATTGCGCCCGCAGCCAAGTGGACCGATGCCGAGAAGCAGCAGGAAATCGACAACAACGTGCAGGGCATCCTCGGCTACGTGGTGCGCTGGATCGACCAGGGCGTGGGCTGCTCCAAGGTGCCCGACATCCACAACGTGGGCCTGATGGAAGACCGCGCCACGCTGCGCATCTCTAGCCAGCACATCGCCAACTGGCTGCTGCACGGCGTGGTGACCAAGGCGCAAGTCGACGAAGCCTTCCAGCGCATGGCCAAGGTGGTCGACGAGCAGAACGCGGGCGACCCGGTGTACCAGCCGATGGCCGGCAACTTCGCGACCTCGGCCGCCTACAAGGCCGCGCAAGACCTGGTGTTCAAGGGTATCGAGCAGCCGAGCGGCTACACCGAGCCGCTGCTGCACGCTTGGCGCCTGAAGGTGAAGGCGGGCGCCTGAGACGCCCGTCGTCCTACAGTTGACCGCGCGGCCCACCGACCGCACGGGCGTGTGCCAAGGCTAGCTTGAGCATCGGTTGCTCCATCGAGCGATCGATTCACTCATTCCATCCAAGGAGATACACATGACCCGTTCGATCAAGATGACCATGGCCGCCATTGCCCTGACCAGCGCCGCTGGTTTTGCCATTGCACAGGGCAATCCGCCGAACACCAGTTCGCCGAATCCAGCCACCGCCGCCGGCCAGCAGACGCAGCAAAACACGCCGATGGGCACCACCGGCACGCCCGCCACCAATCAAGGCACGATGTCGGGCTCGACCGGCAGCACCACCGCGAACCAGGCGACAACGTCGCCCAGCACCAGCCAGGACATGAGCGCCCAAGGCAATACGCAGCGCACGACCCGCGTGGCACGTGCCGACCGCAACTGAACGCGCGATGCTGACCGGCACTGAGGGCCGCGCTCGCGGCCTCTCTTGCGGCATTGCCATTGCCGCGCTCGCTTCATTGCTGAGCGTGGCACCGCCGGCGCTTTCGTCGCCGGCGGTTTCACGCGACGCTGAAAGCGTTGCCGGATGGGTGCGCACCACCGGAGACAACCGGGGCACGCCATTCGCGATCGTCGACAAGAAGTCCGCCGTGGTCCACATCTTCAGTGCGGACGGCAAGCGGCGGGCGTCTTCGCCCATTCTGCTGGGCCTTGCAAAGGGCGACCACTCGGTACCGGGCATCGGCGAGCGCCCGATGGCCGACATTCGCGAGGACGAGCGCACCACGCCCGCGGGCCGCTTCGTCAGCGAGCCGGGCCGCAACCTTTCAGGCGAGGACATCGTCTGGGTCGACTACGACGCGGCCGTCTCGATGCACCAGGTTCGCGCGACCAACAAGGCCGAGCGCCGCCTCGAACGCCTGGCCACGCCAACTGCGGCGGACAACCGCATCTCCTATGGCTGCATCAACGTGCCGGCGGCTTTTTACGACACGTACGTGAAGCCCTCGTTCGGCACCGCGAAGGCGGTGATCTACGTGCTGCCTGAAACGAGGCCGGCAAGCACGCTGTTCGAGACTTCGACCGCCCTATCCCAGGCGTCCCAGGCGCCCCAGGTGTCCCAAGCGGCCCACGCCTCCCGGGCGCGCTGATCCCTTCGGCGCATCAGTCTTCGCGCCCAAGGCTGCGCGCAGCCTTCTGCAATGCGACCTTCTGCGCGCGCCGCTCCGCGCGATGCGTGCGCAGGTGGCGGCCCGCCTTCTGATTCGCCTCACCTCGCGCAATGGCAGCCAGCACGGGGTTGCGAGGCGCCGCGCCCGGCACCGAAAAATAAAACCGGCCCAGACGTTTCTCGTCGTCGCGGGCCTTTCGTTGAGCACTCATGTGCGCACACTCCAAAAACAAAAAAGCCCCGGCGAATGGCTGCGCGGGGCCCTTGTCGATGGGCCTCGGCGGATGCATGGATGCACATCCGGCCGGGGCGGTCGGTGTGCGGGTCAGGTGTTCAGGAAACGGTTCATTGAGTGGGTTGCCGCCCGGGAGGTTGGTCGTCGCCGGGCGCGAATAAAAAACTGTTGCTGAAAAAGGAAGGCGGATTCTGGCGAGCACGCATGCAGCGCGCAAGTGCGGCGTGCGCCCATGTGGCGCAAAGCCCACGCGAATCCAAATGCGCACACGGCACGTATAGGTGTCGAGCGCATCGCGCCTCCGAGCTGCCGGCGGTTTCCACAGCTGTCTTCAAGAACATTCTTCCCAGGAGTCCTCAATGAAAAAACTCGTGATCGCAATCGGCGTTTCGGTCCTGCTTGGCGCTTGCGCAGGCGGCATGGGCATGAGCGGCAGCGGCGCCACTGCATCGAACCCCATGGTGGGCGGTGCCGCGATGTACCCGACGAAGGACATCGTCGACAACGCCGTGAATTCGAAGGACCACACCACGCTGGTCGCCGCGGTAAAGGCCGCAGACCTGGTGGGTACGCTCAAGAGCCCGGGCCCGTTCACCGTGTTCGCGCCGACGAACGCGGCCTTTGCGGCGCTGCCGGCAGGCACCGTCGATACGCTGCTGAAGGCAGAGAACAAGCCCACGCTCACCAAGGTGCTGACGTACCACGTGGTGCCGGGCAAGATGGATGGCGCGGCGCTCATGAGCGCCATCAAGGCGGGCGGCGGCAAGGCCATGCTGAAGACCGCGAGCGGCGGCACGCTCACCGCGACCATGAGTGGCAGCAACGTGGTCGTGAGCGACGCCACCGGCGGAACCGCGACGGTGACCATAGCCAATGTGTACCAGTCGAACGGCGTGATCCACGTGGTCGACAAGGTGCTGCTGCCAGGCTGATCCTTTCGCGGCGCGCCTCTTCAGGTGCGCTGCGCCGCCTCTGCTTCTTCGCGCAGCCACTGCGCAAACTCCTGCGCGTCGCGGTTGCCCGCGGCGCGCCGCGAGGTTTCGATGAAGTAGCCGCGATGCGAGGCCGCGCCCTCGCCGAGCGGCGCCACCAGCCGGCCGTCACGCACCAGTTCGCGCAGCAGCGGAAGCCGGCCTATCACCACGCCCTGCCCCGCAACCGCCGCGGCCACCGCATCGGCGTATTGCGTGAAGCGCAGCGTGCTCTTCATGCGCAGCTCGTCGAGCCCCATCACCTTGAGCCATGGTTCCCAATCGGCAGTGGGGGCTTCGCTGTGGTCGGGGTATTCCACCGTCAGCAACGTGAGCTTCGAAAAGTCCGACGGCTCGCGCAGCGAAGCGGCAACCTGCGGCGAGCACAGCGGGATCACCGACTCCTCGAACAGTGCCGGGCCGATGCCGCGGCCAATCGGCACGAAGCGCACCGCAAGATCGATGCGGCTGCTCTCCAGGTCGAGCACCTCGAGCGTGGCCGACACGCGCACATCCACCTGCGGATGGCTGCTGGTAAAGCGTGCCAGTTTAGGAATGAGCCAAAGCGATGCGAAGCCGGGCGTGCTGGTGATTGCCACCTGCCGCGGCGCCGAGTTGACGCGCACCCGCGCCGTGGCGTCGCGCAGGCGCTCCAAGCTGTCGTTGACGGCGCGCTGCATCACGCCGCCCGCTTCGGTAAGCGCCAGCGCGCGGTGCCGGCGCTCGAACAGCAGTACGCCCAGGCTCGCCTCCAGCTGCTGGATCTGCCGGCTGACGGCGGACTGCGTGAGGTGCAGCTCGCCCGCCGCCAGCGTGAAGCTCAGCCGCCGCGCCGCAGCCTCGAAACTGCGCAGCAGTTCCAGCGGCGGAAGCTCGCCACGAAAGGCGTCATGGGTCTTCGCATTCTCTGGAAGCATGCAACGAGTTCCGAATCACCGCGTGTAAGAGGAAGGTCGACTCACTATATTCATTCGTATCACGAATGCAATGGAGCTTGCCATGAGCACCCAACATCTTTCCTCGCGCTTTCATGTCAGCCTGCCGACCCGTTCCATCTTTGCCGTTCCCGACGGCGCCGGCGTGGGCATCGAATGCCGCAGCGGCTCGGTCTGGGTGACGCTCGACCACGATCCGCGCGACATCGTGCTCGCGCCGGGCGAGCGGTTCGAAGGCAGCGACCACCGGCGCGTGCTGGTTTCGGCGCTGGAGTCTTCGTGCATCACCATCTCCGACGCGCAGCCGGCCGCCATGCCTTTGCGAGGGCGGGCGAGCCGCCGGTCGCCTTGGCGACTGCCTTCTCTCGGGTTGTCCCCGGCTTGACCTGAGCACGCCCGGCATCGAACCTCGATGCCATGGACTTTCCAAGCATTGAACGCCGCCGTTGTGACGGGCGGCTTTTTTGCGTTGGGCGCGCGATCCGCGCTGCTTTCTTTTCACAAGGAACATGAACATGGCAGAGGCATACATCGTGGCCGCGGCACGCACGGCCGGCGGAAAGCGCGGCGGCAGGCTGGCGGGCTGGCATCCGGCGGACCTCGCGGCGCAGGTGATCGACGCGCTGGTGGCCAGGAGCGGCATCGACCCGGCGGCGGTCGAAGACGTGATTCTTGGCTGCGTGAGCCAGGTGGGCGAGCAGGCGACCAACGTTGCGCGCAACGCGGTGCTGGCGTCCCGGCTGCCCGAATCGGTGCCGGGCACGTCCATCGACCGGCAATGCGGCTCGTCGCAGCAGGCGCTGCATTTCGCGGCGCAGGCTGTGATGTCGGGCAGCATGGACGCCGTGATTGCGGGCGGCGTCGAAAGCATGACGCGCGTGCCGATGTTCACGCCCAACGCGCTGCCCGCCAAGGCGGGTCTCGGCACCTACATGAGCCCGGCAATGAAGCAGCGCTACCCCGGCGTGGAGTTCAGCCAGTTCACCGGCGCCGAGATGATTGCCAAGAACTACGGCATCGACAAGGAAGAGCTCGACCGCTACGCGCTCGAAAGCCATCGCCGCGCGATAGCGGCAAGCCGCGAAGGCGCCTTTCACGACGAAATGGTGCCCATCGAGATCCTGCTGGCCGACGGCGCGCGCAGCGGCGAAAGCCACACGGTGGATGAAGGCATCCGCTTCGATGCCACGCTGGAGGGCATTGCGGGCGTGAAGCTGATTGCCGAAGGCGGCCGCTGCACCGCGGCCACCGCAAGCCAGATCTGCGACGGCGCGAGCGGCGTGCTGGTGGTGAACGAACGCGGCCTGAAGGCGCTGGGCGCAAAGCCGCTCGCGCGCATTCACCACATGAGCGTGATGGGACACGACCCGGTGATCATGCTGGAGGCACCCTTGCCCGCCACGCAGCGCGCGCTGCAAAAGGCCGGCATGCGCATGGAGGACATCGACCTCTACGAAGTGAACGAAGCCTTCGCGCCCATCCCCATCGCCTGGCTGCAGGCGCTCGACGCCGATCCGGCGCGGCTCAATGTGAACGGCGGCGCGATTGCGCTCGGCCATCCGCTGGGCGCCTCGGGCACCAAGCTCATGACCACGCTGATTCATGCGCTCGGCCGGCGTGGCAAGCGCTACGGGTTGCAGACGATGTGCGAAGGCGGTGGCATGGCCAACGTCACCATCGTGGAAAGGCTCTGATGACCTCACAGCAGCCTTACGTGCTCTATGAGCTCGCCGACGGCGTCGCCACGCTCACGCTGAACCTGCCGGCCAAGCTGAATCCGATTGCACGCGACCTGCAGGTCGAACTGCGCGACACGCTGGAGCGAATTCGCGGCGACCGGGAGGTGCGCGCCGTGATCCTGACCGGCGCGGGCAAGGCCTTTTGCGTGGGCGCCGACCTGAGCGCCATGACGCCCGGCGAGGAAGGCAAGTCGCTTGGCGACCAGACAGCCGAATGGATGCAGTCGCTCAGCAACCCGCTGATCGAAACGCTGCGCACGCTGCCCGTGCCGGTCGTGGCTGCGGTCAATGGCGCCGCTGCAGGCGCAGGTGTCGGGCTGGCGCTGGCGGCCGATGTGACGATTGCGGCACGCAGCGCCTACTTCTACCTGCCCTTCTTGCCCAAGCTCGGCATCGTGCCCGACCTGGGCTGCACCTGGGCCATTCCACGGCGGGCCGGCAGGGCGCGCGCCATGGGCATGGCGCTGCTCGACGAGCGCCTGAGCGCCGGCCGCGCGGTGCAGTGGGGGCTGATCTGGGCTTGCGCCGACGATGAACAGCTGCTCGAGGAAGCGCGCGCGATTGCGCAGCGCCTCGCCCGCCTGCCCGCCCACGCGGTCATGGAGGCGCGCGAAGCCTTCGAGGCCGCCGAGCGCCACACGCTGGCCGAACAACTGCACTACGAAAGCGAACGACAGCGCGAGCTGATCGACCGCCCCACCTTCCGCGAAGGCGTGAGCGCCTTCCTGCAGAAGCGCCCGCCAACCTTCCCGGGGCGCTGAGGCAGCCATGATCGAACGCACGCTTTTCAGCGCCGACCACGAAGCTTTTCGCGACAGCTTCCGCCGCTTCATGGACAAGGAGATCGCACCCTTCCACGACGCGTGGGAAGAACAAGGCTACGTGGACCGCGCCGTGTGGCCCAAGGCTGGCGAAAACGGCTTTCTCTGCATGGCGCTGCCCGACGAATACGGCGGCGCAGGTGCCGACCTGCTCTATTCGGTGATCCAGTTCGAAGAGCTCTGGGCGCGCGGCTTTACGGGCATAGGCTTCGGGCTGCACAGCGAGATCGTGGCGCCGTACATCCTGCGCTACGGCACGCAGGCACAGAAGCAGCATTACCTGCCCAGGCTCGCGAGCGGCGAAATGGTCGGTGCCATTGCCATGAGCGAGCCCGGCGCGGGCAGCGACTTGCAGGCTGTAAAGACCAGCGCCATCCGGCAGGCCGACGGCAGCTACCTGCTCAACGGCAGCAAGACCTTCATTACCAACGGCTGGCATGCCGACCTGGTGATCGTGGTGGCCAAGACCGACCCGGCCGCGGGAGCGAAGGGCACCAGCCTGTTCCTGGTCGAGCGCGGCATGGCGGGCTTCGAGAAAGGCAAGCGGCTCAAGAAACTTGGCCTCAAGGCGCAGGACACGTCGGAGCTGTTCTTCGACGATGTGCGCTTGCCCGCCAGCGCGCTGCTCGGCGATGCGGCGCAGCTGAACCGCGGTTTCGTCTGCCTGATGGAGCAGTTGCCGTGGGAGCGGCTGCAAATTGCGATCAGCGCGGTGGCCGCATCGCAGGCGGCCATCGACCAGACCGTGGCTTACGTTAAAGACCGCAAGGTGTTCGGCCAGCCCGTGGGCAACTACCAGAACACGCGATACACCCTCGCCGAGCTGCAGACCGAGGTGCAGGTGGCGCAGGTTTTCGTCGACAAATGCATCGAGCTGCTGATGGCCGAAAAGCTCGATACCGCCACCGCCAGCATGGCCAAGTACTGGACCACCGACCTGCAATGCAAGGTGATGGACGAGTGCGTGCAGCTGCATGGCGGCTACGGCTTCATGTGGGAGTACCCGATTACCCGCGCGTACGCCGACGCGCGGGTGCAGCGCATCTACGGTGGCACCAACGAGATCATGAAGGAAGTGATCACGCGTTCGATGGGCCTGGGCGGGCGCTGAAACGGCGCCACTGGCGCCCGGGGAAGGGCTGCGGGAGAATGGCCGCATGCCCATCCTCAACGCCTTCTACGCCCAGTCGGGCGGCGTCACCTCGGTCATCAATGCGTCGGCCTGCGGCGTGATCGAGACGGCACGAAAACACCCGGACCGCATCGGCAAGCTCTACGCCGGGCGCAACGGCATCATCGGCGCGCTGACCGAAGAGCTCATCGACACCGGCGCCGAGCCGGACGAGGCGATTGCGGCGCTGCGTTCCACGCCTTCGGGCGCATTCGGTTCGTGCCGCTACAAGCTCAAGTCGCTCGAAAAGAACCGGCGCGAGTACGAGAGGCTCATCGAGGTTTTCAAGGCGCACGGCATCGGCTACTTCTTCTACAACGGCGGCGGCGATTCGGCCGACACCTGCTTCAAGGTGAGCCAGCTGTCGCAGTCGCTCGGCTATCCGCTGCAGGCCATTCACGTGCCCAAGACCATCGACAACGACCTGCCGCTGACCGACTGCTGCCCGGGCTTCGGCTCGGTGGCCAAGTATGTTGCGGTGTCCACGCTCGAAGCCTCGTTCGACGTGCGTTCGATGGCGGCCACCTCCACCAAGGTGTTCGTGCTCGAAGTGATGGGGCGGCACGCGGGCTGGATTGCGGCGGCTGGCGGGCTGGCGGCGGACCACGGCATTCCGGTGGTGGTGCTGTTCCCCGAGATCGAGTTCGACAAGGCTCGATTCCTGGCACGCGTGGACGAACTGGTAAAGCAGCACGGCTACTGCTCGGTGGTGGTGTCCGAAGGCTGCCACTACCCTGACGGCAGCTTCCTCGCGGAGCAAGGCACGCGCGATGCTTTCGGCCATGCGCAGCTGGGTGGCGCCGCACCGGTGGTGGCGCAAATGGTCAAGGACGCGCTGGGCCACAAGTTCCACTGGGCGGTGGCCGACTACCTGCAACGTGCGGCGCGGCACATTGCCTCGGCCACCGACGTGCGGCAGGCTTACGAGCTGGGGCAGCGCGCAGTCGAACTCGCCCTGGAGGGCCACAACGCCGTCATGCCGACGATCGAACGCACCTCCGATGCGCCGTACACGTACCGCATCGGCAGTGCGCCGCTCGAGGCGGTTGCAAACGTCGAAAAGCCGATGCCGCGCGACTTCATTTCGGACGACGGCTACGGCATTACAGACAAGTGCCGGCTTTACCTGCTGCCGCTGATCGAGGGCGAGGACTACCCCGCCTATCGCAATGGCTTGCCGGTATACGCAACGCTCCGGAATGTGGCGGTGGCAAAGAAGCTGCCGGCTTTCGAGCTCGCCTGATGGCCATGACGCCTGCTCTTCCAGACACGATCGATGCCACGCGCTGTCCGCTTTGCGGTGAGCAGAATCGCTGTGCGATGGAAGTGGCGCGCGAAACCGGAGAGCCGCAACCGCCCTGCTGGTGCATGGCGACGGACTTTCGCAATGCGCCGTTGGCGGCGGTGCCGCAGCAGATGCGCGGCAAGGCCTGCATTTGTGCGCGCTGCGCCGCAAACGCGCCTGCCGGCTCCTAGCTTTTCCCCCCGTTTTAGAACTGCGCCGCGTTCTGTTGCTGGCTTTGCACCTGCGTCTGTGACTGTTCGGGTTCCGGCCCGTTCGCGGGCTCGTTCACCGGTTCTTCCGCCGGCGCCGGGGGCTGCGAATCCCCCGGCATCGGCACTGTCGGTGCGGCCGCCGTGGACGAAGGGCGGTCGCGCTGCTCGGTCACCACGCAGTGGATGAACTGCAGCTTGCCCACTGCCGCACGCGGCAGCACGAAGGGGTAGTAGTCGGGCTGGCCCATGCTGCGCGACAGTTCGTTCAGCACGTTGGTGAGCAGCACCCAGCCATTCAGAAAATCCAGGAACTTGGCGGCGCCGGGGTGTTCCGGCCGCCACAGGTCTTCGAGCGTGAACAGGTCGCTTGCAAGCTCGACGTTGGTGGCGTCCACGCCGAAGCTCATCGCCGTGTCGGTGGTGTCGGCCATGTGCAGGTAGTGGGCCCAGGTTTCGGCCCAGTCTTCCCACGGATGCATGCTGGCGTAGCTGCTGACGAAGTGAATCGACCAGTCGGGCGGCGGGCCTTGCTCGTAGTGCCGCTGCAGTGCGGCGGTGTAGTCGGCACGCTCGTCGCCGAAGAGCGCGCGAAACTCGTCGAGCCATGCCGTGGGCTGCACCAGCAGGTCCCAGTAGTAATGGCCGATTTCGTGCCGAAAGTGCCCCAACAGCGTTCGGTAAGGCTCGCGCATCTCTGCGCGGATGCGCTCGCGCACCGCATCTTCAGCCTCTTCTGCGTTGAGGGTGATCACGCCGTGCTCGTGGCCGGTCATCACGTGCGGGCTGCCGGGCATGTTGCTGAGAAAGTCGAAAGCCAGTCCATGCGCCGGATCGGCGTGGCGGCTCACCACCGGCAGCCCGAGCGCCAGCAGCTGCGAAATGAGGCGGCGCTTCGCGTGCTCCAGCTTGCGCCACAGCTCGCCGTTGCTTTCCACCGAAAGGTCGGGAATGGTGCGGTTGACGCTGCATGCCAGGCAGTAGCCGGGGGCGAGGCCGTCGGTGCTGAAGGCGGGATCGTCGCCCTCGCGCGGTGCCGGCACCATCCAGTTGCAGCTGGCGGCCGTCATCAGGTTGGCGCAGCGGCGGTACCTTTTGCCGTCCGGATTGCCGAAGACGGTGAAGGTGTCGGGCAAGGGGTTCTCGCCCTCCGCCTGCGCTGCGTTGTCGGCCGTCTCTTCGACAGGCGCCAGCGGCACCACGCCGAGCCGCTCGATCACGTATCCGAGCGGTGTGTGGCAGGCCAGGCACTGGCTGTTGCGCAGGAACACCGGGCGGCCGCACTGGCAGCGGTAGGCGCGGCTGACGGTGGGCGCGGCAAGTTCGGCCGCGAGGTTGGGTGCGGCCGGCGCGGCCTGGGTGTCCGCTTGGTCACCGGGCTGTGCGGCTTGATTGCCAGGTTGCACGGCGGGTTGATCGGATTGGGGAGCCATGTCGTTTTTTGTTTTCTCGAGAGCAGTGCGGGACAGCTTGTGCATTGTGCGACCGTTGCATCGGCGCCCATTCGCGCAAAGACCGATATGCTTGTAGGACGACGGACCCGCACCGAAGCCGGGCCGCCGCCTCACGATGCCCACTTCCCAGCCCGAAGCCGCACAGCCGGCCCCGCCCACCCTCGGCACGATGCGCGAACGCTACGGTCCGCGCTACCGCTGGTACCTGCTGCTCTCGGTCATGGTGGGCGTGATGGCGTCGATCATGTCGTCGACCATCGTCAACGTGGCGATTCCGGGCATGAGCCACCACTTTTCGCTCGGCCAGGAGCGTGCCCAATGGGTGAGCTCCGGCTTCATGGTGGCCATGACCGTTTCGATGCTCACCACACCCTGGCTGCTGTCGCGCTACGGCTACAGGCGCACCTACGCGGGCACCATGGCGCTGCTGCTGGCGGGCGGCGTGGCGGGCGGGCTGGCCAACAATTTTTCATTGGTGCTGCTGGCGCGCGTGGCGGAAGGGCTGGCGGCAGGCGTGGTGCAGCCCATTCCGGCCATCATCATCCTGCGCGCCTTCGAGCCGCACGAGCAAGGCCGTGCGAGCGGCATCTTCGGCATGGGCGTGGTGCTGGCGCCGGCCATCGGCCCGAGCATCGGCGGGGTGCTGGTCGACCTGTTCGGCTGGCGCTCCATCTTCTTCATGGTGGTGCCGTTCTGCCTGGCGTCGCTCTGGCTTGCCTACAAGTTCGTGCCCACCACGGCGCCCGGCGGGGTGGCGGCCACGCGCGGCAGCGGGCTCGACTGGCGCGGCCTGGCCCTGGGCACGGCCGGCACGCTCTGCCTGCTGAACGGGCTGGTCGAATTGCGGGGCGATTCGCCGCTGCAGGCGGCGTTGCTGCTGGCCGGTGCAATGGTTTCCTTTGCGGCCTTCATATGGTGGCAGCGCCGGTTTGCGGCCTCGGGCGGCACGCCGCTGATGAACCTGGGCCTTTTTCAGTACCGGCAGTTCGCCATGGGGAGCGTGGTCGCCTTCATCTACGGCACGGCGCTGTTCGGCTCCACCTACCTGCTGCCGGTGTACATGCAAGTGGGGCTGCACCTGTCGGCTTCGCACGTCGGCACCATCCTGCTGCCGGCGGGCATTGTGCTGGCCGTCACCATCGCCGGCGTGGGCCGGCTGGCCGACCGGCAGCCGACGTGGCTGCTTGTGAGCGTCGGCCTGGCGCTGCTGGCGGCCTCTTTTGCGCTGATGGTGGTGGTAAGGCTCGACAGCGCGCTGTGGCTGCTGGTGGCGTTTGCCATCATCGGGCGCGTCGGGCTGGGCTTCATCCTGCCTTCGCTCAACCTCGGCTCGATGCGGCCGCTGGCCAAGCCGCTCATTCCGCAGGGTGCCAGCGCCATCAACTTCTTGCGCATGCTCGGCGGTGCGGCCGGCGTGAGCCTGTGCGCCATCGTGCTCGAGTGGCGGCTGGCCGCGCACGGCGATTCGCTTGCCAACGCCACCACCAGCCCGGCGCGGCTGGCGGCGTTCGACGAGGTGTTCCTGATGCTGGCCGCGCTGTGCGCAATTGCCATCTGCGCGGCGTGGCAACTTCGGCAGTCCGAGCCCCAAGGGTAAGCCCCAAGTAATACCTAAGCATCCATAGTTTCTAATTGTTAATATTGTTAGACATTGATGGAATGGGCTCCGTATGCAACGCAGAAGTTTTGTCGCTTCGTCGGCGGTTTTGGCTGCGGGCCTGGCCCGTATGTCGTCGGCAAGTGCCGCCGAAATGGGCGTTAGCGACACCGAGATCGTGCTTGGGAGCTCGGCCGTTCTGAGCGGGCCGCTCGGTTCGCAGATCAAGGTTGTGCACAACGGCGCTGCGCTGGCTTTCGACTCCGTCAACGAACAAGGCGGCGTGAACGGGCGCAAGATCAAGCTGGTGGCGCTGGACGACGAGCTGAAGCCCGAGAAGGCGCTCGAGAACTACGGCAAGCTGCTGAACGACCACCGCGTATTCGCATTCTTCGGCTGCGTGGGCTCGGGCACCACGTCCGCCGCGGCCAAGCTGCTGCAGCAAAGCGGCGCACCCAGCGTGGGCGGCTACGGCGTGGGCGACAGCGCCCGTGAACGCGTGGCGGGCTCGGCTTACTTCGTGCGCGCAAGCAATGCCCGCGAGGCGCAGGCGCTGGTGGAGCACCTCTCGACCATCGGCGTGAGCAGGATCGCCATCGCGCACCTGGACAATCCCGGCGGCCTCGAGGCGGTCAAGCTGATCGAGACGGCCATGGCCACCCACAAGCAGGCGCCCACGGTGGTGGTTGCGGTAAAGGGCGATGGTTCGACCTCTGCAGCCGCCGGCAAGACGCTTGCCGACAGCCAACCCCAGGCCGTGCTGATGTACCTGGCCGGCACGGTAACGGGCGAAGTGATCAAGGCCATGTATGCCGCAGGCAGCAAGCCGATGTTCTACGGCATGTCGGTCGTTTCGGGCGAGGTCACGGCCAAGGTGGTTCCGCTGCAGGCCGGCGGCCTAGCGATTTCGCAGGTCACGCCGTATCCGTGGGGCGAGGTCGAAGTGGTAACGCGCGACTACCGGCGCCTGGCCGAACGCGCCCAGGTGCCCGTGGGCTACGGCAGCTTCGAGGGCTACCTGAACGGCTTGGTGATGATCGAGGCGCTCAAGCGCACCGGACGCGACCTGACCCGCGCCCGCCTGCATGCCACGTTGCGCGCGCTCAAGCTGCGCCTGGCGGGCATGGACATCGACTTTTCGACCGGTGCCACCACCGGCTCGCGCTTCATCGAAATGGTGCGCGTCACGCCCGAAGGCCGCTTCGTTCGCTGAGCGTTGGGCGGGTTCGCCCGCGGCGGCTGCGCTCGCGCTTTAATAGCGCCATGTGCCAACTGCTCGGAATGAACTGCAACACGCCCACGGACGTGACCTTCAGCTTTACGGGCTTTGCCCAGCGTGGCGGCCGCACCGACCACCACGCCGACGGCTGGGGCATCGCCTTCTTCGAAGACCGGGGCCTGCGCCATTTCGTCGATCACATGCCCGCGAGCGAATCGCCGGTGGCCGAGCTGATCCGGCGCTACCCCATTCAAAGCCGCAACGTCGTTGCGCACATCCGCAAGGCGACCCAAGGCGCCATCAACCTGCAGAACTGCCACCCCTTCGTGCGTGAGCTGTGGGGCCGCTACTGGGTATTTGCCCACAACGGCGACCTGAAGGACTTTCGCCCGCGCCTGCACGGCAACTTTCACCCTGTGGGCAATACCGACAGCGAGCACGCCTTCTGCTGGCTGATGCAAGAGCTGGCCAAGTCGCATGCGGGCGTGCCGAGCATCGAGGAGCTCACGCTCACGCTGCGCGAACTGGCGCCGCAGCTCGCGCGCCACGGCACTTTCAACTTCATGCTGTCGAACGGGCAGGCGCTCTGGGCCCATGCTTCCACCAACCTCTGGTACGTGGAGCGCCGCCATCCCTTCGTCACCGCGCAGCTCGCGGACGAAGACCTCGAGATCGACTTTGCGCGGCACACCACGCCCAACGACCGGGTGGCCGTGGTGGTGACCGCGCCGCTCACCAGCAACGAAAGCTGGACGCCTTTCGTGCCGGGCGAGCTGCATGTGTTCGTGGACGGTCAGCGGCTGGGGCACTGAGGCGTTTCTACTGACACTTTTTCGCAACATTGAGAGAAAGTATCGGCAAACTGGCTCGACGAGGTAACAATAATGGTTCTCATTTGCGTCCCTTTCGAGCCTTTCAATGTCTTCTTCCTCCCCCTTCCTGCGCCCCAGCCTGCGCCCGACCGCTGCCGCCACGCTGCTCGCACTCCACGCCCTGGCCGCTTCGGCCCAGACCGCCGCGCCGGTTGAAGCCGCCGGAACCCTTGGCACCGTTACCGTCGAAGCCAGCGCCGACGCCTCGGCCGAGGGCCTGACCAAGCCGTTTGCCGGCGGCCAGGTGGCCCGCGGCGGGCGCGTGGGCATCCTGGGCAACCAGGACATGATGAGCACGCCGTTCTCCAGCACCAACTACACCAACGAACTCATCCAGGACCAGCAGGCCAAGAGCGTTGCCGACGTGCTGCTCAACGACCCGTCGGTGCGCCAGGCACGCGGCTTCGGCAACTTCCAGGAGCTGTACGTGGTGCGCGGCTTCCCCGTGTACTCGGACGACGTGGCCTACAACGGCCTCTACGGCATGCTGCCGCGCCAGTACATCGCCTCTGAATTCTTCGAGCGCGTGGAAGTGTTCCGCGGCGCCAACACCTTCCTGAACGGCGCCGCGCCCGGCGGCAGCGGCATTGGCGGCGCGATCAACCTGCTGCCCAAGCGCGCGCCGAACGAGCCGCTCACGCGAGTCGGCTTCGGCGTGCAGACCGGCGGCCAGGGCTACGTGAACCTCGACCTGGCGCGCCGCTTCGGCCCCGACGACAGCCTGGGCGTTCGCGTGAATGCCGTGCGCCGCGAAGGCGGCACCGGCGTCAACAAAGAGAGCCAGCAGCTCAGCGCCTTCGCCGTCGGCCTGGACTGGCGCAACCGCAACGTGCGCCTGTCGGCCGACTTCGGCTACCAGGACTACGACCTGAAGGACGGCCGCCCGAGCCTCACGCCCTCGTCGACGCTGCCGATTCCGCGCGCCCCCGACGCCAGCACCAACTTTGCGCAGCCGTGGACCTACTCGAAGGAGAAGGACAAGTTCGCCACGTTCCGCGGCGAGGTCGACATTACCGACAACATCACCGCCTGGGCCGCGGGCGGCGTGCGCCGCAGCAACGAAGACAACGTGCTGTCGAACCCCACCCTTACCGATGCATTCGGCAACACCAGCAACACGCGCTTCAGCAACACGCGCAAGGACCGCATCGGCACCGCCGAGATCGGCGTGCGCGGCAATTTCGCCACCGGCCCGGTGAAGCACACGGTGGTGGCTTCGGCCGCCACATACAGCAACGACCGCGACAACGCCTACACGATCTCGCGCGGCAGCCTGCGCAACAACATCTACGCGCCATACGCGTCGCCCTACCCGGTCGCCAACAACTTCACCGGCAACACGCTCGAAGACCCGCGCCTGACCGACAAGATCGACACCTCGAGCGTTGCCATTGCCGACACCATGTCCTTCATGGACGACCGCCTGCTGGTCACGCTCGGCGTGCGCCGCCAGACGATCGAGCAGACCAGCTTCGCCTACAACACGATCAAGCAGTCGAGCACCTACGACAAGAGCAAGACCACGCCGGTGGCCGGCGTCGTGTTCAAGATCACGCCGACCGTGTCGGCCTACGCCAACTACATCGAAGCGCTGGTCAAGGGCAACGTGGCGCCCGGCACGGTGAACAACCGCCCGGTTACCAACGCCGGCGAGGTGTTTGCGCCGTACCAGGCCAAGCAGAAGGAAGTCGGCGTCAAGTACGACGGCGGCACTGTCGGTGCAAGCGCGGCGTTCTTCACCACCGACCAGCCCACGTACCAGTACGAGGGCCAGACCTACGGCTTGTACGGCAAGCAGCGCAACCAGGGCCTGGAGTTCTCGGTATTCGGCCAGCCCACGAAGGGCCTGCGCCTGCTGGGCGGCCTGACGCTGCTCGACGCCAAGCAGAAGAACACCCAAGGCGGTGCCACCGACGGCCGCACGGCCATCGGCGTGGCCAAGCAGCAGGCCAACATCGGCGCCGAATGGGATGTGCCGGGCGTGCGCAACCTGTCGCTGAACGCGCGCCTGCTGTACACCTCCAAGCAGTACGCCAACGCCGCCAACACGCAGCAGATCCCGGGCTGGACGCGCTTCGACATCGGCGCGCGCTACCTGGTCGACCTGGGCAACGGCCGCGCACTCACGCTGCGCGCGCGCATCGACAACCTGTTCAACAAGTCGTACTGGGCGTCGGTGGGCGGCACGCAGGGCTCCAACTACCTGGTCCTCGGCGCACCGCGCACCTTTGCGGTAAGCGGCACCATCGACTTCTGAGATGCGTGCCTTCGCGACGACAGTGCACCGCTGGGCGGGCCTTGCGGTTGCACTGTTCCTCATTGTCTCGGGCCTGACCGGCGCAGTGATCTCGTGGGACCACGAGATCGACGGCTGGCTCAACAGCGATCTCTACGACACCCCGTCGCGCGGCCCGTTCCGCGATCCGTTCGACCTGGCTGCCGCGGTGGAGGCCCACGACCCGCGTGCACGGGTCGCGTACATGCCGCTTGGCTTCGAGGAAGGCCATGCGGCCGGCTACTTCGTGCAGCCGCGCACCGACCCCGCCACCGGAAAGCCCTACCGGCTTGACTACAACCGCGTGTACGTCGATCCGGTCACGGCCGAGATCCGCGGGCGGCGCGATTCGACCGCCATCTCGCTCAAGCCCGAGACGCTGATGCCGTTCCTGCGCAAGCTGCACTACACGCTGCATGTGCCGGCCGTCTGGGGCACCGACCGACTGGGCTACTGGATCATGGGCGGCGTGGCGCTGGTGTGGCTGCTCGACAGCTTTGTTGCGCTCTACCTCACAACGCCGCGTCGCCAGCGCCGGGCCGCGCACCCCGAGCACCGCCCCGCAGGCGAATGGTGGCGCCGCTGGAAGCCGGCATGGGCCGTCCGCTGGGCGGCCGGCGGCTACAAGCTCAACTTCGACCTGCACCGCGCGGGCGGGCTCTGGCTGTGGGCGCTGATCATCCTCATCGCCTTTACTTCGTTCTCGCTGAACCTCTACAAGGAGATCTTCCACCCGATGCTGTCGCTGGTGTCGAAGACCACGCCCGGCCCCTCGGCGCTGGTGCCGCTTGCGCCACTGGGCACGCGCATCGAACCCACCATAGGCTTTCGCCAGATCGTTGCGGACGCCGAGGCCGAAGCACGCCGGCGCGGCTGGACCACGCCGCTGGGCGGCGTGTTCTACAACCAGCGCGGCGGCTTCTACAACGTGTCGTTCTTCGACCATGCCTCGCACGACGACAGCGACGGCATGGGCTTGTCCAACCTCTACCTGGACGGCCGCGACGGCCACATCATCAGCAGCAACCGGCCGTGGCACGGCACTGCAGCCGACGTGTTCGCGCAATTGCAATTGCCGCTGCACGGCGGGCGCATCCTCGGGCTGCCAGGACGCATCCTGATGTCGCTCATGGGGCTGGCGGTTGCGGGCCTGTCCGTCACGGGCATCGTGATCTGGTGGCGCAAGCGGCGCGCGCGGCTGCTGCAGACGCGCCGGCAGCGCGAGGCGCTACCCGAGGGACTCAGCGCGGTACGGCAAGGTGCGCTTCGAGCGCATCGATGAACATCTTCGGCACGTCGAAGCCCGTCTGCTCGGTGATCTCCTGAAAGCAGGTCGGGCTGGTCACGTTGATCTCGGTGACCGAATCACCGATCACGTCGAGCCCGATCAGGAGCAGCCCGCGCGGCGCGAGCACACGGCCAATGGCCTCGGCGATCTCGCGGTTGCGCGGTGTGAGCGGTTGCGCCACGCCCTTGCCGCCCGCCGCCAGGTTGCCGCGCACCTCGGTGCCTTGCGGAATGCGCGCCAGCACAAAGGGCGCTGGCTCGCCCGCAATGATCAGGATGCGCTTGTCGCCCTGCACAACCTCGGGCACGAAGCGCTGCACCATGATGGTTTCGGCGCCGTCCTTGTTGAGCGTCTCGACGATGGAGCCCAGGTTCAGCGCGTCCTGCTTCACGCGGAAGATGCCCATGCCCCCCATGCCGTCGAGCGGCTTCAGGATGATGTCGCCATGCTCGGCATGGAAGTCGCGCACGGCCTGCGCGCTGCGCGTGACCAGCGTGGGCGTGACGAACTGCGGAAACTCCATGATCGCGAGCTTCTCGGGGTGGTCGCGCAGCGCGCGCGGCTTGTTCACCACGCGCGCACCTTCGCGCTCGGCCTGCTCGAGCAGGTGCGTTGCGTAGATGTACTCGGCGTCGAAAGGCGGGTCCTTGCGCATCAGCACCGCGTCGAAGTCCTTCAGCGCCTTGGCCTCGCCGATATCGACGCGGTACCAGTCCCTTGCGTCTCCGGTGAGGGTGATCTGCTGCACCGTGGCGGTGACCTGCCCGCCCGACTTCCACTGGATGTCCTGCGGCAGGCAGGCAGCAATGCGATAGCCGCGCCGCTGGGCCTCGCGCATCATCGAGAAGGTAGTGTCCTTGTAGATCTTGAAATGATCGAGCGGATCGGCGACGAAGAGGATGTTTTTCATCAGGGAGTCTTTCCGGCGCCGGGTGTGGCCGCCATGTTGCTGCTGTCTGGCGCGATGTTGCCGGAAGCGGCGATGTCCTTGCCGGCGGAGGCCTTTGTCTTCGTGCGCCCGGCCTGCTGCACCGCCAATGCCAGTGCGCCGGCCACCACGCCCCAGAAGGCCGAGCCGATGCCCAGAATGGCCACGCCCGAGAGCGTGACCAGGAAGGTGATGATCGCGGCCTCGCGGTGCGGCTCGTCGCGCACCGCGCCTGCGAGCCCGCTGCCAATGGTGCCCAGCAGCGCCAGTCCGGCAATGGCGGCGACCAGTTCTTTCGGAAACGCCGTGAGCAGCCCGGTGACCGCCGCACCGAAAAATGCGATCACCACGTAGATTGCGCCGCAGCTTGCGGCCGCCGTGTAGCGGCGCGCCGGGTCTTCATGCGCCTCGCGGCCCATGCAGATGGCGGCGCTGATGGCGCCCAGGTTCAAGGCAAATGCGCCGAAGGGTGCCAGCACCAGCGTTGTCAGTCCGGTGATGGTGATGAGCTTGCTCACCGGCAGGTCGCCGTAGCCCGCCGCCCGTATTGTTGCCACGCCCGGCAGGTTCTGCGAGGCCATGGTGACGATGAAGAGAGGCAAGGCCAGGCTGACGATGGCCTGCCAACTGAACACCGGCATGGTGAACACAGGCCAGGTGAGCGAAAAATGCACCGTCGACCAGCTCAGCTCGCCGCGCGCGGCCACGAAGGCAATAGCGGCCAGCAGCGTGATCGGCACCGCATAGCGCGGCAGCAAACGCTTGACAACCAGATAGGTGCCGAGCATCAGCAGCACCAGCGGCAACGCGGTCTTGGCGGCAATGAACGCATCCAGCCCGAAGCGCGCGAGCACACCGGCAAGCAGCGCCGAGGCAATCGCCATCGGGATCTTGTTCATGACCCGCTCGAACCAGCCCGTGGCGCCCGCGAGCACGATCAGCGCGGCGCAGGCAATGAAGGCGCCGACCGCCTCGCCCATTCCGTAGCTGCCAGCCGCCACGGCGAGCACGGCCGCGCCCGGCGTGCTCCAGGCAATCATCACCGGCTTGCGCCACCAGAGCGACAGCACGATGGAGGGCAGGCCCATGCCGATGCCCAGGGCCCACATCCAGGAGGCCGCGATCTCGGGCGTGGCACCGAAAGCCTGCGCGGCCTGGAACACGATGGCCACCGAACTCGTAAAGCCCACGAGCACCGCAACGAAGCCGGCGGTGAAGGCGGAAAGGCTCAGATCCTTGAAAAACGACATCGGGCGATTGTGCCCGGCAGGCAGCCCGGCCCAACCGCGCCAAGCTGCCTTTCAGTTCGCCCCAAGGTAAGCCCGCGCGAGCGCCCCGTCGGCCGCGATCTCGGCCGCACTGCCTTCGGCCACGATGCGCCCTCCCTCGATCACGTAGGCACGGTCGCACAGGGCCAGCGCAAGTGCCGCCATCTGGTCGACCAGCACCACGGTCAGCCCCTCGGCCCGCAGCGCGTCGAGCGCCTTGAACAGCTCGGCGATGATCTTCGGCGCCAGGCCCAGCGAGGGCTCGTCGAGCAGCAGCACGCGGGGCTTCGACATCAGGCCGCGCGCAATCGCCAGCATCTGCTGCTCGCCGCCCGAAAGCAGGCCGGCCCGCTGGTGCAGGCGCTCGCGCAGGCGCGGGAAGCGCCCGAGCATGGCCTCGGTGCGCGCCTCGATGTCGCGGCCGTCGAGAAAGGCGCCCAAGCGGATGTTGTCGCGCACGCTGAGTTCGGGAAACACCTGCCGGCCTTCGGGCACCAGCACCAGGCCGTGCGCCACGATGCGTTCGGCCGCCAGGCCCGCGAGTTCGATGCCGTCGATATGGATACCGCCCTGCACCGGCCGGTGCAAGCCCGCGAGCGAACGCATCAAGGTCGATTTGCCCGCGCCGTTGGCGCCGAGCAGCGCCACCAGTTCGCCGCGCCGCACGCGCAGGTCGATGCCGTGCAGCACCGGCTCCGCGCCGTAGCCGGCGACAAGGCCGCCAACGCCTAGCAACTCGGGCGCGTCGGCGTCAAGCGGCGGGCGCGGCTGCCGGCTGTCTGCCGGCGCATCGTCTGCCGCGATGGCTTCGCCAAGGTAGGCCTTGCGCACCGCAGGGTCCGCCTGTATCGCGGCCACGCCGCCCACGGCGAGCCTTCGGCCGGCGTCCAGCACCACGATGTGGTCCGAGATGCCCATCACGAGTTCCATGTCGTGCTCGACCAGCAGCACGCCGATGCCCGCGGCTGCGATGCGCTGCAGCAGCGCCGCAAGGCGGGCCTTGTCCTCGCGCGAAAGGCCGGCCGCGGGCTCGTCGAGCAAGAGCGCTTGCGGCGCGGTGGCCAGCGCGCGTGCGATTTCGACGAGGCGCCGGTCGACGTGCGCGAGGTCTGCGGCCCGCGCCTTTGCAGACCCTGCATAGCCGCAGAACGCAAGCAGCCTCCGCGCCTCGGCACGCGCTGCCGACGAGCGGAAGCGCCGCGCGCCGAGCAGCGGCCCGAGCGTGCCGCGGCCCAGGGCGAGCGCCACGTTGTCTTCGACGCTGAGGCTGCCGAAGAGCTGCGAGGTCTGGTAGGTGCGCGCCACGCCGGCTCGCGCAATGCGATAGGCGCGCTGCCCTTGCAAGGCCGACTCGCCCAGGCAAAAACCACCGCCAGTGGGCCGGTAGAACCCGCTCAGCATGTTCAGCACCGTGGTCTTGCCTGCACCATTGGGGCCTATCAGGCTGGTGATGCCGCCAGGCTGCGTGGCAAAGGCCAGGTCGCCCACCGCGCGCACCCCGCCGAACTGCATCGTGAGGCCCTCGGTACGGATCGGTGTGCCCGTTGTGCGCGGCGCGAGGCCTGCATCTCCGCTTGCCGCAAGCGGCGCTTCTGCTGGCTGCTTGCCCATGCCGGAAGCGATGCGGCGCCAGAGCCCGGCTGCGCCCTCGGGTGCAACCCACAGCACGACCAGCAAGAGCAGGCCGAAGATCAGCAGCCGGTATTCCTCGAGGCTCGCGAGCAGCTCGGGCAGCAAGCCCACGACCAGCGCTCCCACCAGCGGCCCTCCTACGGAGCCCGCTCCGCCGATCATCACCACGAGCACGAACAGGATCGACTGGCCGAAGCCGAAGGTGTGCGGCGTGACGAAGCCCGAGAGCGGCGCGAACAGCCCGCCCGCCGCGCCGGCACAGAGCGCAGAGATGGCAAAGGCCACTGTCTTGATGCGCAGCGGATCGAGGCCGACCGATTCGGCTGCTGTTTCGCTGTCGCGCACCGCGCGCATCGCAGCACCCCAGCCGCCGCGCGAAAGCATCGCAAAGGCCGCGACCGCCGCGCCTGCCGTGAGCACCGCGAGCATTGCCGCCGCGCGCTCGCCCTGCACAAGGCCGCCGAGCACCGGACCCGCAATACCCATGATCCCGTTCTGCCCACCCGTGAGGTCGCGCGCCTCGACGATTGCATGCTCGACGATGAAGCCGAAGGCGATGGTGATCATCGCAAGGTACGGCCCTCTGGCCCGCAGCGCCGGCAACGCGAGCAATGCGCCCATGCCGCCGGCGATCAGCGCGCCCGCAGGCCAGGCGGCCCAGAAGCTCCAACCGGCCTTGCCCGTGAGAATGGCGACCGCGTAGGCGCCGATGGCGTAGAAGCCCACATGCCCGAAGGACATCTGCCCCGTGAGGCCGAGCAGCACGTTGAGCCCGACGCACAATGGCGAACAGCGCAACGTTGGCGAGCACGAAGACGTAGTAGCCGTTGACCGTGGCCGCGAGCGCCACACCCGCCGCCATGGCCGCCGCGAGCCCTGCCAGCGCGGCCCAGCGCATGCCGGTTCCGCTCATACCTTTTTTACCGCTGCGCGGCCGAAGAGCCCCTGGGGCCGCAGCGCCAGCACCGCGATCACAAGACCGAAGGTCAGGATCTGCGTGTAGCCCGAGCCGAGAGTGGCGGTGATCAGCGCCTCGGCCAGGCCGAACAGCAGGCCCGCGCCCATCACGCCCCATGCGCTTGTAATGCCGCCGAGAATCGCGACCGCGAAAGCCTTGAGCCCGAATAGCGTGCCCATGTCGGCCTGCACGTTGAAGAGCGGCGCGATCAGCACGCCCGCCACGCCCGCGAGCACCGCCGACAGCGCAAAGGCCGCAGCCACTGCGCGGCGGATCGGAATGCCCATGAGCCGCGCGGCCGCGGGGTTCTGCACCACGGCCAGCATGCCGATGCCCCAGCGCGTGCGGCGCGCCACCATGTGCAGCACCGCCGCAAGCGCGAGGCCGGCCAGCGGAATCAGCAACTGAAGCGGATACACGCCAAGCCCCACCTCGCCCACCTGCAGCGGCGTGACGGCGAGCGGCGAAGGCAGGCTGCGCGGCTCCTTGCCGAAGGTGAACATCACCAGGTTGTCGACCACCATGCCAAGCGCCACGGTCGCCATCAGCCAGGCTTCGGAACCGCGGCTCGCGAAGGGCCGCACCGCCGCAAACTCGACCAGGAGCCCGTAGGCGCCGCAGAGCGCAAGCGCCAGCAGCACCGCAAGCGGCATCGGCCAGCCCAGCGTCTGCGCAAACCAGAAGGTGAACACCGCGCCCAGCATCATTGCACTGCCCTGCGCGAAGTTGACCGTGCCCGAGACGGCGAAGGTCACGTGGAAGCCGAGCGCGACCAGCCCGTACATGCTGCCGAGCCCCAGCCCGCTGATCCATGCGGACAGCAGCATCATTTAGCCGCGGCCATGCCCACCGGCAGGATGCGGTTGTCGATGAACTGCGCCCACACATAGTCGCCCGCGGTCACCGCGTCGTGCACGCCGGGCGAAAAGGGCTTGTCGTAGGTCTTGATGAGGCCTTCGTACTTGCCGATCTTGTAGAAGCCCTGGCGCACTGCGTCGCCTTCGGTCGAGCCGGCGGCTGCGATTGCGAGTGCGGCAAGCTGCATGCCGTCGTAGGCATTGGCCACGCCCACGGCCGGCGTGATGTCGTCCGGGCCCTTGATCGCCGGGTACTTTGCCTTGAGCGCCGCAATCACCTTCTCGCCGACCGGCGACTGCTTGCCGAAGAAGCTGTAGGTCTGCACGAAGTGCACGTTCTTGCCGTTGGGGCCGGCCAGTTCGGTGAAGCGGCCGCCGGCAGGGCCCCAGTGCGAAACGATAGGTACTTGCCAGCCCATGCGGTCGAGCGACTTCACCACCTGGGCCGAGGGACCGACGTTGCCCACCATGAAGAGCGTGTCGGCGCCCGCGGCCTTCAGGCGCGTGAGCTGCGGCACCACGTCGACGTCGTTGCCGTCGAACTTTTCAACGCCCACGGCCTTCAGGCCCTTGGCCGCGAGCGCGGTGTGCAAGCCCTTCTCGTTCGACTCGCCCCAAGGATTGTTCACCAGGATCATGCCGAACTTGCTCGACTTGAAGGTCTTCTGTGCGTAGTCGAGCATGCCGACGTTGACGATCTCATCGACCGCGGACACGCGGAAGGCGTAGTTTGGGTTGGCGCCGTTCTTGGTGATTGGCGTGCCAGCGGCCCAAGGGCCCATGAACGGGGTCTTCTCCTGGTTGGCAATCGGCACGATGGCCATCGACACGGGCGTGTCGAGCCCGCCGAACAGTACCGCCACCTTCTCCTTGAAGATCAACTCGCGCGCGGCAACCACGCCCTTGGCGGGGTTGGCCTCGTCGTCGCGGCGCACCAGTTCGAGCTTGCGCCCGCCAAGCAGGCCACCCTTGGCGTTGATCTCGTCGATGGCGACCGTGAGGCCCCGCGTGATGGCCTCGCCCGCCAACGCCGACTGGCCCGAGAGCGCGGTAACGAGGCCGATCTTGATCGGATCGGCAGCGAAGGCCGAGCCCGCAGCCAGGCCGGTTGCGGCCGCAGCGGCGGCCAGGCAAAGCGAGCGGCGGCTCAGGCGGGGAAGGCGGATGGTGCGGGTCATGGCGAGCTCCTGGATCGAAGGGGACAACAACGGGCGGCACCCAACAAGGTGCATCGACGTCCGCCGAAGCGGCTGGTTCGATCCGGATGCAAGCGCCATGCCAAGTTAACAATTCATCATCAATATTGTCGACAATTCGATATCTGCCAAGTTGACAATTCGGCACGGGAATTGCTGCACCGATTCCACGCCTTTCGCCATGCACCACCATGGCCCACCAATGGAGACCTCATGGATACACGCACCGCACCCACGCTTACCGACCCTGCTTCAGTGGTCGACGAATTCCTTCGGCTGGTGATGATTCCGGACCCCGAATCGGCGTCGCGCTACACCGCGCCCGGCATCCGCATCCGCTTTACGGGCAACCGCCCGATGCAGGCACCCGGCGACACCTCGGCCTTCAATGCCAAGCGCTATGCATGGGTCAAGAAGAAGATCGAGCGCACCGAGGTAGTGGCCGGCGGCACGCCGGAAGAATCCGTGGTCTACAGCCTGGGCACGCTCTATGGCGCATGGCCGGACGGCACGGCCTTCGAGGGCAACCGCTATGTCGACCGCTACGTGGTGAGCCACGGACTCATCGTTCAGATGGACGTGTGGAACGACAGCGCCGAGTGGCTGCTGGTGCGCGCCGGACTTGCGGTGCTGTGAGGCAGGGCGCATGACAACGCGCTGGCCCGAGTTGCTGCCCTCGCACGGCCGCTTCGACTACCGGCCGATCACGCGGCGGCCCGACTACGCGTGGCCCAATGGTGCACGGCTTGCCGTGTACCTGGGTTTCAACATCGAGCACTTCGCGTTCGGCGACGGGCTCGGCGCCTGCATCGGCCCGGCCTCGCCGCAGCCCGACGTGCTGAACCACGGCTGGCGCGAGTACGGCAACCGCGTGGGCGCATGGCGTTGCCTCGAGCTCTTCGATGCGCTCGGGCTGCCCACGGGTGCGCTGGTGAACACCGCGCTCTACGACCACTGTCCAGAACTGGTGCAGGCCTTGGTGGCGCGCGGCGACGAACTCATCGGGCATGGGCACAGCAATGCCGAGCGCCAGGGCGCCCTGGATGAAGCCCACGAGCGCGCATTGCTTGTGCGCTGCCGCGAGCGCATGCTGCGCGAAAGCGGGCAGGCGCCGGCGGGATGGCTGTCGCCGTGGATCTCCGAAAGCGCGCTCACGCCAGACCTGCTTGCGGAGACTGGCTACGGCTACACGCTCAACTGGTGCCATGACGACCAGCCCGTGCGAATGCGCACGCGCGGAGGCGGCGCGATCTGGTCGGTGCCCTACCCGCAGGAGCTCAACGACATTCCGATGATCGTCGGCCGCCTGATGGATGCGAAAGACTTCAGCGCCATGGTGATCGACAACTTCGACGAGATGCGCGAGCAGGCGCGCGCGCAGCCGCTGGTGATGGGCCTCGCGCTGCATCCATACATCGTGGGCCAGCCTTACCGGCTGCGGCATCTGCGCACGGCGCTCGCGCACCTTGCACGCGCGCGCGACCGAGGCGAGATCTGGTTCACCACGCCGGGTGCAATTGCTGCGCACGTTGCGCAGCTTGCCGGGCAGCGCCCCGGGGAGTTCGACTGAGGCGGGCTCGATAATCGGCGCGTCGACCTGCTCATCCTGCCCATGGCCCGCTCTCCTTCTTCGCTGAAACCCACCGCCGCAAGGCCGCCCGCGCAGGACGCCGCTTCTGACGATGGCGACATCGAGGAGCGCATCTACCGCTCGGTGTTCGAAGGCGTGACCCACCAGCGTCTTGCGCCCGGCACCAAATTGCCCGAGGCATCGCTGTGCGAACTCTTCGGCGTGAGCCGCGCAATGGTGCGCAAGGTGCTGCAGCGGCTTGCGCACGATCACATCGTGGAGTTGCGGCCGAACCGCGGCGCCATCGTGGCCATGCCCTCGCCCGAGGAAACGCGGCAGATTTTCGAGGCTCGCCGTGCGCTCGAGGCGGCGCTGGTGCGCATGGCGGTGCGCAATGCCACCCGCGCCGAAATTGCCGAGCTGCGCCGGCACCTGAAAGAAGAGCATGCGGCAATGCACCGCTACACGCAGCCGGAGTGGGCGCGGCTCGCGAGCTCGTTCCACCTGCGCGTTGCCCGGCTCGCGCGCAACCCGATCCTGGAGCGCTACCTGACGGAACTGATGTCGCGCTGCTCGCTGATCGTTGCGCTCTACGAGCCGCCCGGCAATGCCGCCTGCGAACACGACGAACACGCCGAAGTGGTCGACGCAATTGCGCGGGGCGACGCCGACACCGCGGTGCGGCTCATGGAAGAGCACCTGCTGGTGCTGGAGCGCAACATCGCGCTCGACCGCCCGGCCTCGCAGCGCAGCCTGGGGCAGATGCTGGGCCTCGGCTGAGGCGTAACCAGTCAATGAGGCAGCCGGGCGCAGGCGGCCCGAGCCATCACCTTAAATCTCGATCTTCGAGCCCAGCTCCACCACCGCGTTGTTCGGCAGCCCCAGGAACGCGGCCGCGCCGCTCGCGTTGTGGTGCATTTGCGCAAACAGCTTTTCACGCCACGGCGCCATGCCGCTTCCGAGGGTGGGAATGACGACGTCGCGCGAGAGAAAGTAGCTCGTCGCCATGGGCTCGAGCTGGCAGCCGCGCAGGCGCGCATGGTCGAGCGCGCGGGGCAGGTCGACGTCGTTCTTGAAGCCGTAGTGCACGATGATCTGCCAGCAATGGTGGCCGAGCGCCTCGATCTCGATGCGCTTGTCCATCGGGATCCAGGGCACTTCGTGGTTGCGCACGGTGACGAACATGTTCTGCTCGTGCAGCACCTTGTTGTGCTTCAGGTTGTGCAGCAGTGCATTGGGCAGCACGCCCGGCTCGGCGGTAAGGAACACCGCCGTGCCTTCCACCCGCGCGGGCGGGCTTTCGAACACCGAGTCGAGAAAGGCCTTGAGCTCGATCGCATCGGCGCGCTGCACCTCGCCCATCAGGCGGCGGCCCTCCTTCCAGGTGATCATCAAGGTGAACACTGCACCGCCGATGACCAGCGGGAACCAGCCGCCTTCGAAGAGCTTGAGCAGGTTCGATGCGAAGAACAGGAAGTCGACCACGAAGAAAACGGCCGTGGACGCAATGCACAGGGCCAGCGGCAGCTTCCATGCATAGCGGATCACGAAGAAGGTGAGCACCGTGGTAATGAGCATGTCGGTGGTTACCGCAATGCCGTAGGCGGCGGCCAGGCTGCTCGACGAGCGGAACATGACAACCGCCAGCACGATGGCCACGAACAGGCCCCAGTTGACCAGCGGAATGTAGATCTGCCCGGCCGTGCGCACGCTCGTGTGCTCGATGTTCAGGCGCGGCAGGTAACCCAACTGGATCACCTGGCGCGTGACGCTGAAGGCGCCGGTAATGAGCGCTTGCGACGCGATGACGGTGGCCGCCGTAGCCAGCAGCACCAGCGGAATGAGCGCCCATTCAGGTGCCATCATGAAGAACGGGTTCTTCACTGCGTCGGGGTTCTCGAGCAGCAATGCGCCCTGGCCGAAGTAGTTGAGCGTGAGCGCCGGCATCACCACCGTGAACCACGCCAGGCGAATCGGCCGCTTGCCGAAGTGGCCCAGGTCGGCATACAGCGCCTCGGCACCCGTCACGCACAGCACCGTGGCGCCCAGCAGGATGAAGCTGGTGCCCGGGTTGTCCCACATGAACTTCAGCGCGAACCAGGGGTTCAGCGCCTTGAGGATTTCGGGGTGGTGAATGATTTGCGAGACGCCGAGCACGGCAATGGCCAGGAACCACACCAGCGTGATCGGGCCGAAGAACTTGCCGATGCCCGCAGTGCCCCGCTTTTGCACCACGAACAGGCCGAACAGCACCACCAGCGTGACCGGCAGCACATAGTGCTTGAAGTGGGGCGACACCACTTCGAGGCCCTCGACCGCCGAAAGCACCGAAATGGCGGGCGTAATGACGCCGTCGCCATAGAAAAGCGAGGTGCCGAAGATGCCCACCAGCAGCAGCACGTTGCGCAGCTTGGGCTTGTCGGCCACCGCGCGCGACGCCAGGGCCAGCATGGCGACCAGGCCGCCCTCGCCTTCGTTGTCGGCCCGCAGCACCAGCACCACGTACTTGATGGAGACGATGACGGTGAGCGTCCAGAAGAACATCGACAGGATGCCGTAGACGTTCTCGACGGTGAAAGGAAGATGGCCGTGGCCGAACACTTCCTTGACTGCATACAGCACGCTGGTGCCGATGTCGCCATAGACGACACCGATGGTGCCGATGATCAAGGCGGCGGCGGAAGAAGATTTGGGAGGTGACACGAAGTCGATGGGAAAAAGAACGGACTGCAAGCGCGTAACAAGACGTCACACGCAACGGAGTGCTGCCGCGGTGGCGTATCCAGCCGCTTCGCGCACCCTCCGCCCTTTTGTTTCCTTTACTGTGGGGCCGCTATTTTGCCGCCGCCTGCCCCTGCCGCAAGCCGCCCCGGGAAATCATTCGTAGATTTCAGCGTCCGGATCTGTGGCTTCCATCTCGTAACTGGCTGCCACCATGGCCAGGCGGCCCACCACGCCATACATGTAGAAGCGGTTGGGTGCGCTCGCGCCGGGCTTGGCGCCGGGCTGCGGCAGATGCGCGCTTTCCGAAAAAGCCAGCGGCACGAAGCTCGCGCCGGGAGACTTCAGGTTTTCGTCCGGGGCGCGCTCGGCATGCACGCGGTAGAAGCCGCCCACCACGTAGCGGTCCATCATGTAGACCACCGGTTCGGCCACGCCGTTGTGCACGCGCTCGTTGGTCAGCACGCCTTCCTGCACGATCACCTCGCCGGGCCCGCGCAGTTCCCTGGCCGCGGCGGCCTTGCTGCCGGCTGCGGCGCGCGGCTTTCCGACGAGGCCTTCGACCTCTTTCGCGTCGTGCACCGTGATCACGCCCGGGCCGTCACTGCCGGTATGGCCCTTGACGATCACGAAGGGCTTCTCGTTGATGCCGTATTCCTTGTACTTGCGGCGCACCTTGGTCAGCACGGCGTCCACATGGCTGGTCAGCACGTCGATGCCGCGGCCTTCGGCAAAGTCGATGCCTTCGGCGCGCGCATAGATGGGGTTGATGAGCCAGGGGTCGATGCCCAGCAGCTTGCCGAAACGCTTGGAAAGCTCTTCATAGCTGTGCAGGTGGTTGCTCTTGCGCCGCACCGACCAGCCGGCATGCAGCGGCGGCAGCAGGTACTGTTCGTGCAGGTCTTCCAGAATGCCTGGCGTGCCGGCCGAAAGCTCGTTGTTGAGCAGGATGGTGCAGGGGTCGAAGTTCTTGAGCCCCAGGCGCCGCTTGCTGCGCACCACGGGCTCCAGGCACACGGTTTCGCCGTTGGGCAGCTCGATCTTCTTGGGCGACTTGATCGCCGGGTCGATGGAGCCCACCCGCACGTTGAGTCCCGCCATGTGGAAGATGCGCACCAGTTGCGCAATGTTGGCAAGGTAGAAGGTGTTCTTCGAGTGATTCTCGGGAATGACCAGGAGGTTGCGCGCCTCGGGACAGATTTTCTCGATGGCGGCCTGCGCGGCCTGCACCGCGAGCGGCAGCATTTCCTTGGTGAGATTGTTCCAGCCACCCGGAAAAAGGTTGGTGTCGACCGGCGCAAGCTTGAAGCCGGCATTGCGGATGTCGACCGCGCTGTAGAACGGCGGCGTGTGCTCCATCCATTCGAGCCGGAACCAGCGCTCGATGGCGGGCGTGGAGTCGAGTACCCGCTGCTCCAGTTCGTTGATCGGGCCGGTCAGGGCGGTGACTAGATGCGGAACCATGCGGCGGCCTTATTGGATTTGTACTTGAAGGTATAGCGGAATTGTAGGATTTGGGGGTGGCCGCCCCAATGACAAGACTACGTATACCGGACTTGGTTCAGTCCGCCGCCTTCCAGGTCTCAGGTGCGCACTTCGCCCTGCCCGAGCACCACGTACTTGAGCGAGGTCAGCCCTTCGATGCCGACCGGTCCGCGCGCATGGAATTTGTCGGTGCTGATGCCGATCTCGGCCCCCAGGCCAAACTCGAAACCGTCTGCGAAGCGTGTACTCGCATTGACCATGACGCTGGCCGAATCGACCTCTCGCAAAAAGCGCTGCGCATGCACGTGGTCGCGCGTGACGATGGCGTCGGTGTGATGGCTCGAGTAGCGGTTGATGTGCGCAATGGCTTCGTCGACGCCTTCGACCACCTTGATGCTGATCACGGCGGCAAGGTATTCCTCGGACCAGTCGGACTCGACCGCATCGACGATTCTTGCGTTTGAACCTGCGGCATCGTCCGCGCGCAGGATGCGGGCCGCGACCGGGTCGCAGCGCATTTCCACGCCCTTGGCTGCAAAGATGGCGCCGATGCGGGGCAGGAAGTCTTCGGCCACCGCCGCCGACACCAGCAGGCCTTCGGCCGCGTTGCAGGGGCTGTATTTCTGGGTCTTGGCGTTGTCGACGATGCGCAGCGCCATTTCAAATTCGGCCGAGTCGTCCACGTAGACGTGGCAATTGCCGTCCAGGTGCTTGATGACCGGCACCTTCGCGTCGCGGCTGATGCGCTCGATCAGGCCCTTGCCGCCGCGCGGAATGATCACGTCCACGAACTCGGGCATGGCAATGAGCTGGCCCACGGCCTCGCGGTCGGTGGTTTGCACCAGTTGCACTGCATCGACCGGCAGGCCGGCTTCGGCCAGCGCCTCGGACACCAGCAGCGCCAGCGCCTTGTTCGATTCGATGGCTTCCGAACCGCCGCGCAGAATGGCTGCGTTGCCGCTCTTGATGGCCAGGCTCGCAGCCTCGATGGTCACGTTGGGCCGGCTCTCGTAGATCATGCCGAACACGCCGATGGGCACGCGCATCTGGCCCACGCGAATACCGCTGGGCTGCTGCTTCATGCCGATGATCTCGCCGATCACATCGGCCATGCCGGCGAGCTGCTCGCAGCCCTGGGCCACCGTTTCGATGACCTTGGGCGTGAGCTTGAGGCGGTCGACCATCGGAGCCGACAGCCCCGCGGCCGTGGCACGCTCCAGATCCCTCTGGTTGGCCTCCGAAAGGCCGGGGCCGGCTTCGCGCAGGCGCTTGGCCAAGGCCTTCAATGCTCTGTTTTTGGTAGCTGCATCCGCACGGGCCATGAGGAATGCGGCAGATTTGGCTTGCAGGCCGAGGGCCTGCATGTGCTCGCTGACGTTGAACGCGTTCATGTCGGCATTTTCCTGCATTTGGATCAACCCCGGGCTTTGCACCCCTTGGTGTTGTCCTTTCTCTCTCAGCGAGAGGGAGCCGGGCCGCTGCTGCAGGCGCGGCACAGCATCAGCGCCAGACGCTGCAGCGCCTGCCAGCCAGTAGCAGGCCAATCAGGCTGCTTGAGCCCCTTGCAGATGCCATCGACCACATGCGCAGCGCGCAGCAGCCGGGCCAGCATGCGATCGTCAAGCCGGGGCAGCACGCGCTCGAAAGCCCGTTCGCGCGGGCCCCAGATGCGGTTCTCGCGCAGCGCCATGGGCAGGGGGCGGCCCGAGGCCATCGCATCTTTGACGCGCTTCAGCGCACGGATGTCCTCGGCAATCGTGTAGTGCACCAGCACCTCGGCCTCGCCTTCGGCCTGCAGGCCGTCGAGCATGCGTGCCACTCGCTGCGGATTGCCCGCAAGCACGGCCTCCGACAACTTGAACACGTCATAGCGCGCCACGTTGTTGACTGCGCCCTCGACCTGCTCCCAGCTCAGTTCGCCCGCCGGATGCAGCAGCGCGAGCTTCTGGATTTCCTGGTGCGCAGCGAGCAGGTTGCCTTCGACGCGGTCGGCAAAGAACTGCAGCGTGCGCTGGCCTTCATCGCCCGGCATCACGCGCTGGCCCTGCAGGCCCAGGCGCTGTGCAATCCATTGCGGCAGCGCGGCGCGCTCGATGGGATCGACCTGGATGCTCACGCCGTTGTTCTCGAGCGCCGAAAACCAGGCGCCCGTGCGCGTGGCCTTGTCCAGCCGCGGGAGCATCACCAGCGTGAGCGTGCTGTCGTTGCCCTGCGCCGCCTCGGCCAGTTGCTGCAACGCCGTGCTGCCGTCCTTGCCGGGCTTGCCCGAGGGAATGCGGATCTCGACGATCTGCTTGTCGGCGAAGAGCGAGAGCGAACCGCCCGCCGCAAGCACCGCGCTCCAGTCGAAGTGCGCACCGGCCACGGTGTAAGAGCTGCGCTCGGTATAACCCTGGGTGCGCGCCGCGGCGCGAATCGCATCCGCGGCCTCTTGCGCGAGCAACGGCTCGTCGCCGTGGATCGTGTAGAGAGACTTCAGCCCCTTTTGCAGATGGGGCCCGAGCTGGGCGCTGGCAAGTTGCATGGGATCGCGGCAGTCGCAGATTCGTGCCTAGAGTTCCTTGACCGCAGCCAGGCGGCGCATCAGCTGCTGCGCAATGTCGGCCTGCATGTCGCGGTACAGCAGCTCGGCCTCGCCGTCTTTTGCAAGCGCGTTGGTTTCGTTGAAGCTCAGGTCGCGCGTCTGCGAAACCTCGGTTGCCGGCAGCAAGGCCTTGCCGCCGGGCGTGCGCAGCGAGAAGCGCACACGCAGTTGCAGTTGCAGCTCGCGCAGTGCGCCCGCCGAGTTGGTCGAGATCACGAAGCGATCGCGGCTCTCGTTGAGAATCTCGAGAATCGCGTCGGCGTTCTGTGCCTCGGTGGGCGGCACCAGCGTTACCGTGCCGGCGGCGCGCATTTCGCGGCGCAGCCGGTTGATGAGCTCCGAATTGCCCGACACGGCCAGCGTCTTGAATGCGAACACGGGTGCCTTGCGCAGCTCGAACCCGCAGCCGGCCAACCCCAGGCTTGCGCCCGCGGCGGCAAGGCCCTGTAGAAAGCTGCGGCGCGGCAGCGAGGCAATTCGATTGTTCATGCTTGTGTCGTTATTCAAATGACCACGTTGACCAGGCGGCCGGGCACCACGATGATGCGCTTGGCCGGCGCACCTTCCGCGAACTTGACGAAGTCGTCGCAGGAAAGCGCGAGCTGTTCGATCTCGGCCTTGGAGGCGCCCGCCGGCACGCGCAGCGCGCCGCGCAGCTTGCCGTTGACCTGGAGCATGAGCTCGATCTCGTCCTGCTCGAGCGCAGCCAGGTCCACCACCGGCCACGGCGCATCGAGCAGGCCGCCCAGTTCCTTGTCGTAGCCGAGCTGCTGCCACAGCTGGAATGCGATGTGCGGGGTGGCGGGGTAGAGGCAGCGCAGCAGAATGCCGAACCCCTCGCGCAGCGCGGCGGCGTCGCCGGGGCTGCCGTCGGGCTTGAAGCCTTCGAGCGCGTTGAGCAGCTTCATTGCGCCCGACACCACCGTGTTGTATTGCATGCGCTGGTAGTCGTAGTCGACCTGGCGCAGCACGGTGTGCACCTCGCGGCGCAGCGCCTGGGCGTTCTTGCCGAAAGACTGGCCGCCAAGGGCCACCGGCTGCACGTCGGCCTGCGCCGCGCCGAAGTTCCACACCCGGCGCAGGAACCGGTAGCTGCCTTCGACGGCCGCGTCGTTCCACTCGAGCGTGGCTTCCGGCGGCGCGGTGAACATGGTGTACAGGCGCGCAGTGTCGGCGCCGTACTTTTCGATCAGGTCTTGCGGGTCGACGCCGTTGCGCTCGCTCTTGCCCATCTTGCCGACACCGCCGTACTCGACCTTCATGCCGTCTGCGGTGGTGCCGCCGACGATGCGGCCCTGCGCGTCGAGCACGGGCGTCACCTCCAGCGGCGGGTGGTAGTTCTTGCCGCCCTTTTCGTCGCGGTGGTAGTAGATGTGGTTCAGCACCATGCCCTGCGTAAGCAGCTTGCTGAAGGGCTCATCGGCCTTCACGAGGCCCAGGTCGCGCATCACCTTGGTCCAGAAGCGCGCATACAGCAGGTGAAGAATCGCGTGCTCGATGCCGCCGATGTACTGGTCCATCGGCATCCAGTAGTTGGCACCCTCGGCAACCATCGCCTGGTCGTTCTTCGGGTCGCAATAGCGCATGAAGTACCACGAGCTGTCGACGAAGGTGTCCATCGTGTCGGTCTCGCGCCGCGCGGGCTTGCCGCACACGGGGCAGACCACGCCGGCATGGAAGCCTTCGTGCTTGGCCAGCGGGTTGCCCGAACCGTCGGGCACGCAATCGGTTGGCAGCACCACGGGCAGGTCCTTCTCGGGGACCGGCACTGCGCCGTGTTCGTCGCAATGGATGATCGGGATCGGCGTGCCCCAGTAGCGCTGGCGGCTCACGCCCCAGTCGCGCAGGCGCCAGGTGGTCTGCATCTCGCCCAGGCCCTTCTGGCCAAGTGCATGCGCCACGGCGGCCACGGCCTCCTTGTAGGTCATGCCGCTGAAGTTGTCGGAGTTGATGGTGACGCCGCGCTGCTTGTCGGCGTACCAGTCCTGCCACTTGTGATAGTCGAAGTGCGGCTCGTCGTCGACCAGCACCACCTGGATGATCTCGATGCCGTACTTGTTGGCAAAGGCGAAGTCGCGCTCGTCATGCGCGGGCACGCCCATCACGGCGCCGTCGCCGTAGTTGATGAGCACGTAGTTGCCCACCCACACAGGCACCTGCTCTTCGGTGATCGGGTGCGTCACGGTGAGGCCCGTGGGCACGCCCTTCTTTTCTTGCGTGGCGAGCTCGGCCTCGGTGGTGCCGCCGGACTTGCATTCCTCGATGAAGGCCGCAACCTTCGGGTCGAGCGTGGCGGCGTGCGCGGCCAGCGGATGCTCGGGCGCCACGGCGCAAAAGGTAACGCCCATGATGGTGTCGGCGCGCGTGGTGAACACGTACATGCGGCCGTCCTGGATCAGCTGGCCGCTCGCGTCCTTGATGCCGTGCGTGAAGGCGAAGCGCACGCCTTCGCTCTTGCCGATCCAGTTCTCCTGCATCAGCTTGACGCGCTCGGGCCAGCCCGGCAGCTTGTGCTGGGTGTGCTCGAGCAGTTCTTCGGCGTAGTCGCTGATCTTCAGGTAGTAGCCCGGAATCTCGCGGCGCTCGACCGTGGCGCCGGTGCGCCAGCCCTTGCCGTCGATCACCTGCTCATTGGCGAGCACGGTCTGGTCGACCGGGTCCCAGTTGACGACCTGGGTCTTGCGGTAGGCAATGCCCTTTTCGAGCATCTTCAGGAACAGCCACTGGTTCCACTTGTAGTAGCTCGGGTCGCAAGTGGCAATCTCGCGGCTCCAGTCGATCGCCAGGCCCATGGCCTGGAGCTGTCCGCGCATGTAGTCGATGTTCTCGTACGTCCACTTGGCCGGCGGCACGCCGTTCTTGAGCGCCGCGTTTTCAGCCGGCAGGCCGAAGGCGTCCCAGCCCATGGGCATGAGCACGTTGTAGCCGCTCATGCGCAGGTAGCGCGTGAGCATGTCGTTGATGGTGTAGTTGCGCACATGGCCCATGTGCAGCTTGCCGCTGGGGTACGGCAGCATCGAGCAGGCGTAGTACTTTTTACGGCTCGCGTCCTCGGTGACGCGGTAGGCATCGGCGGCGCTCCATTGCGCCTGGGCAGCGGACTCGACGTCGCTGGGTTTGTAGCTGGGGTTCATGACGGTTCGGCAGGAGCCCGGCTCGGAGCGGCCGGGGAAGGCGGATTATCGCGCCGGACTAGACTCGTCCCCAGAAATGCAGGACTTCCTGCCACCTGACGCGGATCGGAAAAAGCCATGAAACTGCTTTGGAAACCCCTCGCCCTGGGCCTTGCGGCCTGCCTTGCCACTGCCACGCCGCTGTGGGCGCAGCAGGCCAACGACAAGCCGCTGCGAATCGTCGTGCCCTTCGCCCCGGGCGGCGCGCAGGACGTGATTGCCCGCTACCTGGGCGCCAAGCTCACCGAAAAGCTGGGCGGCACCGTCATCGTCGACAACAAGGCGGGCGCCGGCGGCATCGTGGCGGCCGATGCGGTGGCCAAGGCAACCGACGGCGCCACCGTGCTCCTGGCCACCGGCGGCGCCATCACCATCACCCCCCATCTGCAGGCAAAGATGCCGTACGACCCGGCGCACGACCTCGCCCCCGTGGCCTTGGTCGGGGACACGCCCATGACGGTGGCCGTGCGCACTGAAAGCCCCTATAAAACCCTGGCCGACGTGCTGCGCGACGCCAAGGCCAAGCCGGGCCAGGTCACCTACGCATCCACCGGCAACGGCACCGTGTCTCACCTGACGGGCGCGCTGCTGGCGCAGGCGGCGGGCGTGAACCTGCTGCATGTGCCATACCGTGGCGCGGCCCCGGCGCTCACCGACCTGCTGGGCGGGCAGGTGGCGCTGATCGTTACCAGCGCAGCCTCCATCGAGCCGATGGTCGCAAGCGGCAAGGCCCGCGTGCTCGGCACTTTCTCGCGCGCGGCGCTGCCCAGTCTCGGCACCCCGCCTACGGTGGCCGAGGCCACAGGGCTGCCGGGCATGGACGTGCCGGTGTGGGTGGGCGTGATGGCGCCGGCACGCATGCCGGCGGCCGGCATCGAAAAGCTGTCGGCGGCGCTGGTCGAGGTGTGCAACCTGCCCGAAACGAAACAGCGTTTTGCACAGCTTGGCGCCGTGAACACCTGCGGCGGCGGCCCGGCGCTGGCCAAGGTCATTTCAGAAGACAGCCAACGCTGGGAGAAGGTGATCAGGCAGGGCGGGATCAAGGTTGACTGAGGCAGAGGCAAAGCCGGCAAGGCGCTATCGGGTCGGCATTGCGGGCGCAGGCGCCATCGCACTCGCCAGCGCGGCGTGGCTGAGGCAGGCGGGGCACGCTGCCATGCTCTGGTCGCCCGGCGGCCAAGGGGCCGAGGCCTTGCGCACGCAGCCGCTCGAAGCCAGCGGCGTGCAGCCGTGCACCGTTGCCGTCGAGGTTGCGAACGATGCGGCCGAACTCTGCCTTGCCTCGGACGTGCTGCTGATTGCGCTCCCGGTGAACGGGCACAAACGCGTAATGGATGCGCTGCTGCCCTCCCTGCGCGACGGTCAGGTCGTGATCGTCAGCTCGATGGCCTCGCTGTCCGCGCTGTACCTGTATGAAAGCGCTCTTCGCGCGGGCAGGCGAATCACCGTTGCGAGCTTTGGCACCACGGTGCTGACCGCGCGCCGCGAGTCGGGCACGCAGGTCAGGGTGATGACGCGGCGCAAGGCGGTGGGCGTATCCGCCCTGCCGGGCGCCAACCTCGAAGAGGCCCTTGCACTGTGCACCGCCCTGTTCGGCAACGGCTTCTTTCCGCAGCAAAACACGCTCGCCAGCGCACTCGCGAACGTCAATCCGCAGTCCCATGGCCCGCTTGCCGTTTTCAACTGGAGCCGCATCGAACGCGCGGAAAACTGGCCTCAATACCACTGCATGACCCCCGGCGTGGCCCGTGCGATCGAGGCGCTGGACCTGGAGAGGCTGGCCGTGGCCAAGGCATTCGGCATCGAGCTCGGGCCCATCGAGGAACACTTTGCGCGCTCCTTCGGCACCGAATCGGCGCGGCTCGAAGACATTGCGGCCGAGTTGCATGCCAAGCGGGGCGGCCCGCCGGGGCCTGTGCGCACCGACACCCGCTATGTGACCGAAGACATGCCCTATGGCCTGGCGTTCATCGAGGCGCTGGGCCGGATTGCCGGCGTGCCCACGCCCGCAACGCGCACCATCGTGGATGCCGCCTCGCTGGTGAGCGGCACCGACTACCGGCAACAGAACGACCTGCTGGCCCCCTTGAATCTGTCCGCCGAAACCGTGGCGGGGCTGCTCGCCCGGCTATGAAGCGGGCGTTGCCTCGGGAAAGACCGGCTCGCCCAGGTTGAGCATCAGCCGGTTGGCCCAGGCAAAGAGCGCCACCGAATGGATCAGGTCGAGAATCTCGAGTTCGGCCAGCCCCACCTCTTTCAGCGCTTTCACGTCTTCCGCCGACACCTTGTCGGGCTCGGCGCCAAGCCGTATCGAAAACTCGACGATGGCCTTTTCGCGCGGCGTGGTGCCCGCCGAGGCCGGCTCCTCGAACACCTGCGAGATCACGTCGTTGCGCTTGGCAAGCTGTTCGAAGCGCTGCGCATGCACCGAGGCGCAATACACGCAGCCGTTGACGCGCGATTCGACCGTGGCGCCCAGTTCACGCTCGGCCCGCGGCATGCCGCCCGGCGCAAACATGATCGCGTTGAAGGCAATCGAACGCTGCAGCAGCATTTCGGGCTGATGCGCCAGCACCAGAAAGTACGGCGAGGTGCGCGCCTGCGGGCTCATCTCGTCGAGCGCGGCCAGTTGCGCCGGCGTGGCGGAGGCAACGTCGACCGGGTCGAGCCAGGGCCTCCAGCTCAGCACCTCGTTGGTAAAGCCCTTGATGCGGATCGGCGTGGTCATTGCGATACCTCCGAAGCTGCGAGCGCCTGCAGGCCCGCGACCATGCGTATCTGGTAGGACAAAAAGGCAATCAGTTGGCCGAGCGCGACGATGGCGGGCGTCGAAAGGCCCGCCTGGGCCAGTGCCTCGACCGAGGCCTTGTCGCCTTCGATGGGGCGCTCGATCAGGCTGGCGGTAAACGCCAGCACGGTGCGCAGCCGCGTATCCGCCACCGGGGCGCCGCTCCCAACGGCTGCAACCAGTTCGCGGTCTGCGCCCTCGGCCAGCAAGCGCTCGCGGTAGTGCCCGGCAAGCGTCGCGGCCTTGGAAACGCTGCAGGCGTGCAGCGCCACCAGCAGGCGCTCGGCCACCGAAATGCCTTCGACCGTGGGGGAGAACATGGCGTCGTAGCTGCCCTGCGTGGCCGCCATGACCTTGTCGCGCTGCAGCCGCAGCGTGCGGGTGGCCTGGGTTGGTGCCAGCGGCACCGAGGCGTCGACCACGTCGAGCGGTGCAGATGCGTCGTAGGAAGTTGTTGTCATGCGTTTCAGTTCAATCCGGTTCAAAAAGTCCGAAGGTTCAGCCACGTTCGGCCGGCGGCGGTGCGGGCACCCATTCGTCGCCGAACAGTTCGGGCTCGCTGTAGGCTTCGATGTTGGCAAAGTGGTGCTCGAAATCTTCGCGATAGAAAAGGCTGGCCATGCCGCTCGCAAGCCGCTTGGCGCCGTCGCTGATCGCGGGAATGTCGCCCGACACCGTGCCGTGCGACAAGGCCGCCGGGTAGCAGAAGCAATGGATTCGCTCGAGCCCCGGGCATTCGCCGGGCATGCGCTCCTGAAACTCGAACACCGGGCCGAGATCGGGCGAGTCGGCCAGCTCCTGGTCTTCGTTGCCGGGCGTGGGCACGAAGCGGTCTTTCCAGGTGCGCACATGCGATGCAATGGCATCGAACTCGGGACGGTTGCTCCAGTCGACCTTGAAGCCGGTCGAGACAATGAGAAAGTCGAAAACGAAATCGCCCTTCGGCGTGGACACCCGCATCGACGCGCCCTGCGGCTCGATCGAAAGAACCGGGCAGCCGAAGTTGAAGAACGCATTCGGAAACCGCGACACGCGCAGCGTGCTGCCGTGCGGAGGCGGCACGTTCGCCACGTTGATGTAGTGGCGAATGCGCCACTTGAGCTCATCGGGCAGGTCGTAGTGCCCCTGCGTCAGGCCCGGCACGCCGGCGCCCTTGCCCTTGTTGACGCGCGGCAGGTCGGGCCGGCGGATCAGCAGCTCGACGCTGTGCGCGCCGCATTCGAGTGCGGTGGCCGCGCTGTCCATGGCCGAGGAGCCTGCGCCGATCACACCCACGCGCAGGCCGGCCAGCTTGCCGTAGTCCATCGCGTCGGACGAGTGCGCCCATTTCGAGCGCGGCAATGCATGGACAAAAGCAGGAACGGCGGGGCCGCCGAGCCCGTCGCGCCCCGTGGCAAGCACCACGCGGCGCGCCAGCACGCGCTGCGCTCCGGCGGGCGTGCGCAGCTCCAGCCGCACCAGCGGCGCATCGGGCAACGGCCTGATTGCGGTGACCGCGGTCTCGTTGCGCACATCGACGTTCATCACGCGTCGGTACCAGACCAGGTAATCCATCCACTGCAGGCGCGGGATCTTGTCCAGCACCGCCCAGGCTTCGGCGCCGAACTGGGCCTCGAACCAGGCGCGGAAGGTCAGCGCGGGCAGGCCGAGCGCAGGGCCGGTCAGCTCCTTGGGCGAACGCAGGGTTTCCATGCGCGCGGTGGTGGCCCATGGCCCTTCGTTGCCCGGCGGCGAGCGGTCGAACACCACCGCGCGAATGCCTTGCTGCGCAAGGGCAGCGGCGGCCGCGAGCCCGGCCTGTCCGCCCCCGATGATGGCCACGTCGAGCACCGGCTCGCCTGCGTGCTCGCGAACGGGCATCCATGGACGTGCTGGCCAGCCGAGGCATTCCAGATCCTTGGCAAGCCGCTTCTCGAGCGCGGCAAGGCCTTCCGGCGAAGAAGAAAGTACGAAGGGAGCGGGGTCGGTTGTCATCTTGCAAGCGGGAACGGGAGCGGGGTTCACATGAAACCCCTGCCCAGTGTAGAAAGCTTTTCAGGTGTGCCGGTTTGGGCCCATGCATGGACCGGGCCCGGATCTCGCATGCCACAATGATTTTCAGACCACAGGGGCAGCATGCGCAGCAATCACGGCAGTAACAGCGAATGGTGGCGCGGCGCGGTGATCTACCAGATCTACCCGCGCAGCTTCATGGACAGCAACGGCGATGGCATTGGCGACCTGCCTGGCATCACCTCCAGGCTCGAGCACATGGCAGGCCTGGGGGTCGACGCGATCTGGGTGTCGCCCTTCTTCCGCTCGCCGATGAAGGACTTCGGCTACGACGTGTCCGACTACCGCGACGTGGACCCGATCTTCGGCACCCTGGACGACTTCGACGAGATGCTGGCCCGCGCGCATTCGCTGGGCCTGAAGATCATCATCGACCAGGTGCTTTCGCATACTTCGGACCAACACGCCTGGTTTGCCGAAAGCCGCTCGAGCCGCACCAATCCCAAGGCAGACTGGTACGTATGGGCCGACCCGAAGCCCGACGGCACGCCGCCGACCAACTGGCTGTCGGTGTTTGGCGGCCCGGCATGGCAGTGGGACTCGCGCCGCCGGCAGTACTACCTGCACAGCTTTCTCAAGGAGCAGCCCGACCTGAACTTTCACTGCGCCGAGGTGCAGGAGGCGCTGCTGGGCGAAGTGCGTTTCTGGTGCGAGCGCGGCGTGGACGGCTTTCGCTTCGATGCATGCAACCACCAGTTCCACGATGCACTGCTGCGCGACAACCCGCCCGCCAGCACGGCCGCGCTGGACGAGGTGAGCACCGTGCGCGCCGACAACCCCTATGCCATGCAGCAGCACCTCTACGACAAGAGCCAGATGGAGAACCTGCTCTTTCTCGAAAGCCTGCGCAAGCTGCTCGATGCCTACGGCGCGGTCGCGCTCGGTGAAGTGGGCGACGAGAACGCACCGCCCGTGATGGCGCAGTACACCGAACTGGGCCGTCGCCTGCACCTGGCCTACAGCTTCAGCCTGCTGACGGCCGACCACAGCGTGCAGCACCTGCGCCACCAGGTCGAAACACTCGACCAGGCGCTTGCGCCCACGGGCGGCTGGGGCTGCTGGGCCGTGTCCAACCACGATGTGCCCCGCGTGGCCACGCGCTGGAGCAACGGCAAACCCGAAGACACCCGGCGCGACCGGCTCTGGCTGACGCTGCTGCTCACCCTGCGCGGCAGCGCCAGCATCTACCAGGGCGAGGAACTCGGCCTGCCCGAAGCCGAGGTGCCGTTCGAGTTGCTGCAAGACCCCTACGGCCGCGCGTTCTGGCCCGAGTTCAAGGGCCGCGACGGCTGCCGCACGCCCATGCCCTGGAAGGCCGACGAGCTCCACGCCGGCTTCACCACCGGCGGGCCATGGCTGCCGGTCCACGGCCGCCACCTGCCGCTGGCTGTCGATCGCCAATCGACCGACCCCGACTCCATGCTCGCCTTCAGCCGCGCGCTGCTGCACTGGCGCCGCACGCAGCCGCTGCTGCGCACGGGCAGCATCACGTTCTTCGATGCGCCCGAGCCGGTGCTGTGGTTCGAGCGGCGCGAAGGCAACCAGTCTCTGCAAGCCCTTTTCAACCTGGGCGACGAATCCGTTTCGGTCGCGTTGCACGAGCCGCTCTTGCCGTTGCCGGGACACCCGCATTCGCCGCAGGCCGGCGCGCGCGTGCAGGCAACCGGCGACACGTGCACGCTGACACTGGCACCCTACGGCGTCTTTTTCGGTCGCCCCGCCAGCGAAGAGCAAATGTGAAGAACATGCCACCGATGCTGCTGCCCGAACGCGAAGCACGTGCGCTCATGCGCGCCGAACACGGCGATCCCTTCGCGGTGCTCGGGCCGCATGAAACACGAGACGGCCTGCAGGTGCGCGCTCTCTTGCCCGGCGCCCTCAGCGTGGCCGTGATGCACTCGCGCACCGGCTGGCCGCTGGCCATGCTCACCCGGCAAGACGGTACCGACATCTTTTCGGGCCTGGTTCCGGCGGCGGAGGCGTTGCTGGGCTATTCGTTCCAGGTCGACTGGGGCACGCACACTTCGCGGCTCGAAGACCCTTACCGCTTTCCGTTCGTGCTCGGCGAAACGGACGTGTGGCTGCTGGCCGAGGGCACCCACCTGCGGCCTTGGGAGCAGCTGGGCGCGCACCTGCGAGAGGTCGATGGCGTCAAGGGCGTTGCGTTTGCGGTGTGGGCGCCGAACGCGCGGCGGGTGTCCGTGGTGGGAGACTTCAACAACTGGGACGGCCGTCGCCACATGATGCGGCTGCGCCGCGAGTGCGGTGTGTGGGAAATCTTTGCGCCGCAAGTGGCCACCGGCGACAGCTACGAATTCGAGATTCTTTCCTCCGAAGGCGAGGTGCTGCGCAAGGCCGACCCGTTCGCTTTTTCTTCGCGCCTGCGGCCCGAAACCGCATGCGTGGTGGCACCGCTGCCCGCCCCGGCAGCCATGCCGCCCGAACGTGCAGCAGCCAACGGCCGCGATGCACCGGTCAGCATCTACGAAGTGCACCTGGGCTCGTGGCGCCGCAAGAACGGGCACGAGTGGCTGGACTATCGCGAGTTGGCCGACACGCTGGTGCCCTATGCGCGCGACATGGGCTTTACGCACATCGAGCTGTTGCCGGTGAGCGAGCATCCGTTCGACGGCTCGTGGGGCTACCAGCCCATCGGCCTGTATGCCCCCACGTCGCGCTTCGGCACACCGGGCGACTTTCGCCACTTTGTCGAAACGGCGCACGCGGCGGGGCTCGGCGTCATCCTCGACTGGGTACCCGCGCACTTTCCGACCGATGCACACGGCCTCGGCCGCTTCGACGGCACTGCGCTCTACGAATACGCCGACCCGCGCGAAGGCTTTCACAACGACTGGAAGACGCTCATCTTCAACTACGCGCGCACCGAAGTGCGCAACTATCTCGTCGGCAATGCGCTGTACTGGCTCGAACGCTATGGGGTCGATGGCCTGCGCGTCGATGCGGTGGCCTCCATGCTCTACCGCGACTACAGCCGCAAGGCGGGCGAGTGGGTGCCCAACGCCTATGGCGGACGCGAGAACCTCGAGGCCATCGGCTTCCTGCGGCGCATGAACCACGTGGTGGGCGTGGAGCGGCCGGGCGCGATCACGCTGGCCGAAGAATCGACCAGTTTTCCGGGCGTGACGCGGCCGCCCGAAGACGGCGGCCTGGGCTTTCACTACAAATGGAACATGGGCTGGATGAACGACACGCTCGCCTATGCGGGCACCGACCCCGTCCACCGCAAGCACCATCACCAGCAGATCACCTTCGGGCTGATGTATGCGCACAGCGAGAACTTCGTGCTGCCGCTGTCGCACGACGAAGTGGTGCACGGCAAGGGCTCGATGTTCGGGCGCATGCCGGGCGACGAGTGGCAAAAGTTTGCGGGGCTGCGCAACCTGTACGGCTACCTGTGGGCCTACCCGGGAAAGAAGCTGCTCTTCATGGGAAGCGAATTTGCTCAGGTGGCCGAATGGAACGCGGACCGCAGCCTGGACTGGCACCTGTTGGAGCACGCGCAGCACCAGGGGGTTCGGCGCCTGGTGCGCGACCTGAACAACGTGTACCGGCACTTTCCTGCCTTGCATCAGCTCGACACCGAAAGAGCCGGCTTCGAGTGGATCGTCCACGACGATGCCGACCAATCGGTGTTCGCCTTCGTGCGCCGGGCGCGCGACGGTTCGTTCGTGGTGGCGGTGTGCAACTTCACGCCACTGCCGCGGCACGGATACAGGCTCGGGGTACCGGTGGCGGGAGCATATCGCGAGGCCATCAACACCGATGCCGCGGTATACAGCGGCAGCGGCGTGGGCAATGGCGTGGTCCGGAGTTCATCGACCCGGTGGCACGGCAAGGACCATGCAATCGAGATCAGCGTGCCTCCCTTGGCCACCGTGATGTGGGTGTTGGTTTGAGAGCATGCTGAATACGGGTTCCCCTTTTCCCCTTGGCGCAACGCTTTCGCCGAACGGCGTGAACTTTGCGCTCGTGGCGCCGAATGCCGAGGCCGTCGAGCTTTGCCTGTTCGACGGCACGGGCCGCAACGAGCAGCAACGCATCCGGCTGCCCGCCTTTACAGACGGTGTCTGGCATGGGCTGCTGCCGAGCGGACGCGCCGGGCTGGTCTACGGCTTTCGCGTGCACGGCCCGTGGGCACCGCACGAGGGGCAGCGATTCAACGCCGCCAAGGTGCTGCTCGACCCGTATGCGCGCGAGATCGTCGGCGCATACGACGGCAGCGACCTGTTCCTGGGGCATGACCCCGCGAGCCCGGACCAGCGGAGCACGCGCGATAACGCGGCCGTGGCGCTGAAGGCCCGCGTAACGGCGGCCGGCAGCACGGCGGCAACCCCAGGCCATGCCCGCATCCCGGCCGGGGAGCGCGTGCTCTACGAACTGCATGTGCGGGGGCAGACCCGGCTGCACCCCGCCGTGCCCGCCGCATTGCGCGGCACTTACGCCGGCTTGGCCGAGCCCGCGGTGCTCGACCATCTGCAAGGCCTCGGCGTGACCACGCTGAGCCTGATGCCGGTGCAGCACCGCGCCGACGAGCAACGGCTGCTCGCCATGGGCCTCAGCAACTACTGGGGCTACAACACCATCGGCTGGTTTGCGCCCGAGGCTCGCTACTGGAGCGGCCGCCCGGGCACCACGCCTGCGAGCGAATTCCGCGCCATGGCCGATGCGGTGCATGCGCGCGGCATGGAGCTGGTGATCGACGTGGTCTACAACCACAGCGCCGAGACCGACGAGTTCGGCCCCACGCTCTCTCTGCGCGGCATCGACAACGCGCTGTACTACCACCTGCGTGCGGACGACCGTGCGCTGTATGCCAACTGGACCGGGTGCGGCAACTGCCTCAACCTGGCCGAGCCGCGCGTGCTGCAACTGGTGATGGACAGCCTGCGCCATTGGGTTTGCGAGCTCGGCGTGGACGGCTTCCGCTTCGATCTGGCTCCCGTGCTGGGGCGCGGCGCCGATGGCAGCTTCGATGCACAGGCAGCCTTCTTTGCGGCCGTTGCGCAAGACCCGGTGCTCTCGCGCACGCTGCTGATCGCGGAGCCCTGGGACATTGGCGCGGGCGGCTACCGGCTCGGCGAATTTCCGCCGGGCTGGCTCGAGTGGAACGACCGCTACCGCGACACGCAGCGCGGCTTCTGGCTGCGGCAGGGGCGCAGCGGAGCGGCAGGCCTTGGCGATTTTGCGCATCGCTTCACCGCATCGAGTTCGCAGTTTGCCCACCACGGCCGCGCGCCCACCGCCAGCGTCAACTTCATCACCGCGCACGACGGCTTTACGCTGCGCGACCTGCTGAGCTACGAAGAACGCCACAACCTGGCCAACGGCGAGAACAACCGCGACGGCCATGCCCACAACCTCGGCAACAACTTCGGCGTCGAAGGGCCTAGCGACGACCCCGCGGTGCTGGCCTGGCGCAGCCGGCTGCAGCGGGCACTGCTCGCCACGCTGCTGCTCTCGCAAGGCACGCCCATGCTGCTGGCCGGAGACGAGCTCGGCCACAGCCAGCAAGGCAATAACAACGCCTATTGCCAGGACAACGAAACCACCTGGCTCGCCTGGATCGGCACGCACGAACCCGCGAGCAATGCCGCCCGCCTGAGCGCCTTCGTGGCACGGCTCATCGCGTTGAGGCGCGAAGCCCCCGCCCTGCGCAGCACGCGATGGTGGCCCGCTCGACCGGCACCGGGAACACCGGGCATCCGCTGGCTGCGTCCTGACGGAGCGCCCATGCAAGATGCCGACTGGAACCACGGCACGGCACTTGCAATCCTTTTCGAAGCCGCGGCGACGGATGAAACGGCCTGGCTGGTGCTGGTGAATGCGGGGCCGAAAGCTGTTTCTTTTGCACTGCCTTCCGGTGGCTGGCGCTGCCGGCTCGCGACCGACCCCGAGGCGGACATCGGCAGCAGCCCCGGCCAAACCCATGCGGGCACGGTGGAAGTGCCTCATTCGAGCCTCTGGATTGCAAGAACGTAGGAGCCAGCCGTGCGGCACGGTGCTAGGCTGATCGCGGAAACCCCGACGACGACGACGAGACGAACCCGACAACGAACGGAGACCTCAGATGGACAACAACAGCACGCCGCAAGCGCCCCTGCAGGCGCATCAACTGGTTCGCCGCACCATCGCGCTGGTGCTGGCCGGCGGGCGCGGTTCGCGCCTGAAACAGCTGACCGACCGGCGCGCCAAGCCGGCGGTCTACTTTGGCGGCAAGTTCCGCATCATCGATTTCGCGCTGTCCAACTGCCTCAACTCGGGCATCCGGCGCATGGCAGTGGTTACGCAGTACAAGTCGCACTCGCTCATGCGCCACCTGCAGCGCGGCTGGAGCTTTCTGCGCGCGGAACTCAACGAAATGGTCGACGTGCTGCCTGCCCAGCAGCGCACAGGCGACGAGCACTGGTACCGAGGCACGGCCGATGCGGTGTTTCAAAACCTGGACATCATCCAGACCCGCTCGACCAAGCATGACTACGTGGTGGTGCTGGCCGGCGACCACATCTACAAGATGGATTACTCCATCATGGTCAAGGACCACGCCGAGCGCGGGCTGGGCTGCACGGTCGGCTGCATCGAGGTGCCGCGCATGGAGGCCACGGCGTTCGGCGTGATGGCCATCGACGACGGCCGTCAGATCACCGCCTTTCTCGAAAAGCCGGCCGATCCGCCCGCCATGCCTGGCCACCCCGACCTGGCGCTCGCCAGCATGGGCATCTACGTGTTCGACTCCGAATATCTTTACCAGCTGCTCGAAGAAGACGCCGCCAACCCCGATTCGAGCCACGATTTCGGCAAGGACATCATTCCGCGCGCCGTGGCGCAGGGCCGTGCACTGGCGCATCCGTTCGGCATGTCGTGCGTTACCCGTGCCTCGCGCGGGCCCGACGCCAAGGCCTACTGGCGCGACGTGGGCACGATTGATGCATTCTGGGCAGCCAACCTCGATCTGGCCTCGATCACCCCCGAGCTCGACATCTATGACACAGACTGGCCCATCTGGACCTACCAGCGGCAGTTGCCGCCGGCCAAGTTCGTGCTCGACCGGGACGGCAAGCACGGCATGACCGTCAACACCATCGTCTCGGGCGGGTGCATCGTCTCGGGCTCCAAGGTGAGCAGCTCGGTGCTGTTCTCGGGCGTGCGCATTCATTCGTTCTGCGAAATCAACGAAGCCGTGCTGCTGCCCGACGTGGAGGTCGGCCGCGGCTGCAAGCTCAACCGCGTGGTGATCGACCGCGGGTGCGTCATTCCGGACGACATGGTGATCGGCGAAGACGCGGAGGCCGACGCCGCGAACTTCGAGCGCACCGAAACCGGCGTGGTGCTTGTCACGCGCGAAATGCTCAAGCGACTGGCTGCCTGAGGCCGCACCGCTCCCACGATGCGAATACTCCAGGTCAGCGCCGAACTCTTTCCCCTGCTCAAGACCGGCGGCCTTGCCGACGTGGCGGGCGCGTTGCCGCTCGCCCTCATGGCCGCCGGGCAGGACGCGCGGGTGCTGCTGCCGGGCTTTCCGGCCATTCTTGCCGGTGTGCGCGACCTGTCGCTGGTGGCCGGGTTTGCTGCGCCGTGGGGCGAACGCTTCGCGTTGCGCGCGGGGCACATCGTGGTCGATGGCAACGCGCCGATCCCCGCTTACGTGATCGATGCGCCGGCGCTCTACGACCGGCCAGGCAATCCGTACGAAGACAGCACGCGCCAGCCCTATGGCGACAACCATCGGCGCTTCGCGCTGCTGGGCTGGGCGGCTGCGCAGCTTGCACAAGGGCTCGATCCCACGTGGCAACCCGAGGTCGTGCATGCGCACGACTGGCATGCGGGCCTGGCGCCGGCCTACCTGCACTTTGCGCGGCAGGCCGGTGCGCCCCGCGTGGGCAGCGTGTTCACGGTGCACAACCTGGCCTACCAGGGCATTTCGGCGCCATGGAACTTTGCCGACCTGGGCCTGCCGGGGCCTGCATTCCACATGAACGGGCTCGAATACCACGGGCAGGTGTCGTTCATGAAAGGCGGCCTCTACTTTGCAGACCGCCTGACCACCGTAAGCCCGACCTACGCGCGCGAAATCCAGACGCCCGAACAGGGCTTCGGCCTCGACGGCCTGCTGCGCCTGCGCGGCGACGTGCTCACGGGCATCCTCAACGCCGTCGACGACAAGGTCTGGAACCCGGCCCTCGATCCGACGCTGGTGCAGGGCTTCCATGCGCCCGAGGGCCGCCACATGGCGGGCAAGGCGCGCTGCAAGGCGGTGCTGCAGCATCAGCTGGGCCTGGCCGTGCGGCCCGATGCGCCGCTCTTCATTCTGGTGAGCCGGCTTACCGAGCAGAAGGGCTTGCACCTGGTGCTCGGTGGGCTCGATGCGTTGCTGGCCGAAGGCGGCCAGCTTGCGCTGCTGGGCAGCGGCGAAGCCGGGCTCGAAGAAGCCTTTCGCCAGCGTGCGGCGGCGGCGCCGCAATCGGTCAGCGTCACCATCGGCTACAACGAAACCCTGGCGCACCAGCTTTTCGGCGGCGGCGACGTGACGCTGGTGCCTTCGCTCTTCGAGCCCTGCGGCCTCACCCAGATGTACGGGCTGAAGTACGGCAGCCTGCCGCTGGTGCGCCGCGTCGGCGGCCTGGCCGATACAGTGGTCGACTGCACGCTCGAAGACCTGGCAAGCGGCGACGCCACCGGCTTCGTGTTCGACCGCTTCGACGCAGCCGACTACAACCGCGCGCTGCGGCGCGCCTTCGCTCTTTACCAGCGCGCGCCCGACTGGCGGCGGGTGCGCGGCAACGCCATGCGGCGCCCGGCAGACTGGGCCACCGCCGCCGCCCAATACATCGAAGTGTACCGGCAGGCGCTCGAGCCCGCTGTCGCCTGATTGCGCCACGGCGCACAACCCACAACCATTTACCACCGAAGCCCATGACCATCAAAGACTTCGCCTATGACCACCCCGACCGCGACGTGGCCGCCTTCAAGCGCGCAGTGGCCAACAAGCTCATCTACGCCGTCGGCAAAGACCCCGTCGCCGCCAGCCAGGACGACTGGCTGATTGCCACCTCGATGGCCGTGCGCGACCAGTTGGTCGAGCGCTGGATGGCGACCACCCGCGCCAACTATGCGCAAGACCTGAAGCGCGTCTACTACCTCTCGATGGAATTCCTGATCGGGCGCACCTTCACCAACGCGCTGCTGGCGGTCGACCTTTACGACACCGTGCGCGACGCGCTGGCCGACTTCGGCGTCGACATGGCTGCGCTGGCCGAGCGCGAGCCCGATGCGGCGCTGGGCAATGGCGGCCTGGGCCGGCTCGCGGCCTGCTTTCTCGATTCGATGGCCACGCTCGGCGTGCCGGGCATGGGGTACGGCATTCGCTACGAATACGGCATGTTCCGCCAGCGCATCGTCGACGGCCAACAGGTGGAAACGCCCGACTACTGGCTCACGCGCGGCAACCCGTGGGAGTTTCAACGGCCCGAGGTGAACTACCGCGTGCGCTTCGGAGGCCACGTGCAAAGGCGCGAAGGCACCAATGCGCCCTACGGCGCAGCCGACTGGGTCGACACGCACGACGTGCTGGCCGTGGCCTACGACACCATCATTCCGGGCTACGGCACGCAGGCCACCAACACGCTGCGGCTGTGGTCGGCACGTGCCACCGAGGAGATCGATCTCTCTGCCTTCAACCGCGGCAACTACATGGCAGCGGTTGAAAGCAAGAACCATTCGGAAAACGTTTCGCGCGTGCTCTACCCCGACGACTCCACGCCATCGGGCCGGGAGCTGCGGCTGCACCAGGAATATTTTTTCTGCAGCGCAAGCGTGCAAGACCTGCTGCGGCGGTACCTGCGCAACCACAAGACCTTCGACCAGCTGGCCGACAAGGTGAGCATTCACCTGAACGACACGCACCCGGTGCTCGCAGTGCCCGAGCTCATGCGCCTGTTGCTCGACGAGCACGGCCTGGCGTGGGACGTGGCCTGGGCCCACACGCAGAAGGTGTTCAGCTACACCAACCACACGCTCATGCACGAGGCGCTCGAAACATGGCCGGTCGAGATGCTGGGGCGCATCCTGCCGCGGCACCTGCAGATCATCTACGACATGAACGCGAAGTTCCTGGCCACCGTGACGCAGAAGGCCGGCAACGACGTGGAGCTGCTGCGCCGCCTCTCGCTGGTGGACGAGGCAGGCGAGCGCCGCGTGCGCATGGCGTACGTGGCGGTGCTTGCAAGCCACTCGATAAACGGCGTGTCGGGCCTGCACTCGGAGCTCATGAAGCAATCGATCTTTGCCGACTTCGCAAGGATCTTTCCGGAACGCTTCAACAACAAGACCAACGGCGTGACGCCGCGGCGCTGGCTTGCGCAGGCCAACCCGCCGCTTGCGAGCCTGCTCGACCAGCGCCTGGGCAAGGGCTGGCGTCGCGACCTTTCGCAGCTGGAGGCACTGCGGCCGATGGCGGCCCAACCGCCTTTCGCGCGTGCCTTTCGCCATGCCAAGCGCGAGAACAAACTGCGCCTGGCCAACTGGGTGGAGCAGCACATGAGCCTTGTGCTCGACACCGACGCGATGTTCGACGTGCAGGTAAAGCGCATCCACGAATACAAGCGGCAACTGCTCAACGTGCTGCACGTGATCACGCGCTACCACCGCATTCTCGATGCGCAGGCCGCCGGCGAAACCATCGACATCGTGCCGCGCGTGGTGGTGTTCGCAGGCAAGGCCGCATCGGCGTACCAGATGGCCAAGCTCGTGATCCGGCTGATCAACGACGTGGCAACCACCATCAACAACGACGCGCGGGTGGGCAAGCTGCTGAAGGTGGTGTTTCTGCCCAACTACAGCGTGAGCCTGGCCGAGGTGATCATGCCCGCGGCCGATTTGTCGGAGCAAATTTCCACGGCGGGCACAGAGGCCTCCGGCACCGGCAACATGAAGTTCGCGCTCAATGGGGCACTCACCATCGGCACGCTGGACGGGGCCAATGTGGAGATGCGCGACAACGTGGGCGCGGAGAACATCTTCATCTTCGGCAACACCACGCCCGAGGTGGCAGACATTCGCGCGCACGGCTACCAGCCGCGCGACATCTACGAGGCCAACCCGGAGCTCAAGCGCGTGCTCGATGCAATTCGCGACGGGACCTTTTCCCACGGCGAACCGGCGCGCTACCAGGGCATCTTCGACGCGCTGGTGAACTGGGGGGACCACTATCTGCTATTGGCCGACTACGCAAGCTACGTTGCGAAGCAGGCCGAGGTCGATGCGCTGTACCGCGACTCGGACGCATGGACGCGCATGGCGATCCTGAATGTGGCGGGGATGGGGGCGTTTTCGTCGGACCGCACCATTGCGCAGTACGCGCATGAAATCTGGCGCACCAAGCCGGTGGTGCTGGGCTGAGTCGTTCTCTCCCTCCCCTCTCGGGGGAGGGAGCAAGACACGATCAGCGCGGTTTTGCCGGCGCCGCTTCGGCCTCGGTCACAAACCCGATACGGCTCAGGCCCGCCTTGTTTGCAATGCCCATGAGCGCCACGACCTTGCCGTAGGGCACGGTCTGGTCGGCACGCAGTTGCACTTCGGTGTCCTTGCTGTCGGCGGCCGCTTTCTGCAACCGGGCGGCCAGCTCTTCATCGGTGACCGGCTGGTCATTGAAGAAAACCTTGCCCGATGAATCGACGGAAACGCTCACGAACTTGGGCGCGTCGTTGGGTTGGCCTGCATCGGTCTGCGGCAGGTCGAGCTTGATCGAACTGGCCATCAAGGGCGCGGTAATGATGAAGATGACCAGCAGCACCAGCATCACATCGACCAGCGGCGTGACGTTGATGTCGGAAAGCGGCCGCTGTCCGCCAGCGCCGGTCGCGCGCCCGCCGCCAGCGGCACTGCTGCCGAGCGAGGTGCGACCGAAGGCCATGGTGCGTCGAGCCCCGTTTCGAATCAGGCCGAAACCGGCATCGGCCTTGCGGGCGGCGGCGCAGCCGGTGCAGGCGCACTGCCGAAGCTGCCGAGCAGGTCGTGCGCAAAGCCTTCGAGCTCTGCCTCGACGCGGCCGATGACGCGGCCGAACACGTTGTAGGCGAGCACCGCCGGAATAGCCACGGCCAGGCCGAAAGCTGTCATCACCAGCGCCTCGCCCACGGGCCCCGCCACCTTGTCGATGGTGAAGCCGCCCGTCTGCCCGGCAATGCCGGAGAGTGCGCCGTAGATGCCCCACACCGTGCCGAGCAGCCCGACGAACGGGGCCGTGGCGCCAACGGTGGCCAGCAGGATCTGGCCGGACTGCAGGCGGCGCAGCGCACCATGCAGCGCCTCGCGCAGGGCCCGTGTGAGCCGCTGGTTGCGGTCGCCGGCGGCACCGAGCGTTGCGCTGTTCACATCGGCGGCGGCATTCTTGATGGCGTTCACTGCCGGCAGCACCAGCGTTGCGCGATCGAACGCCTTGAGCCGCTGCTCCGCGTCAGCCAGCGTGGCGGATTGCCAGAACGCCGCAATGCTGCGAAGCACGTCGCGCGTACCGCCGCGCAGCAACCAAGCCTTCCAGAGAATGACGACCCAGCTCGAGATGGACATTGCGAGCAGCAGCGCGGCCACCGAGCGGCTGACGCCGTCGCCCTGGGTCAGCAGTTCGAGCACGCTCATCGGTTGCGGCCGCCGCCGGGCCGCCCCAAGGCGAGCCGCGCCTCACCCAAGGGGGGTGGCGAAACACACGGAGTGGTAAGCCGGGGGGCCGTCATTTCAGCGCAGGCCGAGCACGTCGAACATGTCGAACAGGCCCGACTTCTGGCCGGCCAGGAAGCGCACGGCACGAAGTGCGCCCTGTGCGTAGGTCACGCGGCTGGCCGATTTGTGGGTGATTTCGATGCGCTCGCCGGTGCCGGCAAACAGCACCGTGTGGTCGCCGACGATGTCGCCGCCGCGGATGGCGGAGAAGCCGATGGTGAAAGGATCGCGCTCGCCGGTGATGCCTTCGCGCGCGTAGACGGCGCATTCCTTCAGGTCGCGGCCGAGCGCGTCGGCAATGACTTCGCCCATCTTGAGAGCGGTGCCCGAGGGCGCATCGACCTTGTGGCGGTGGTGCGCCTCGATGATCTCGATGTCGTAGCCGGTGGCCATGGCCTTGGCTGCCATTTCGAGCAGCTTGAAGGTAACGTTGACGCCCACGCTCATGTTGGGCGAAACCATGATCGCGATGTCTTTGGAGATATCGGCAATTTCGGCTTTTTGCGCGTCGCTGAAGCCGGTGGTGCCGATCACGGCCTGCACGCCGAGTTCACGGCAAATAGCCAGATGCGCGAGCGTGCCTTCGGGCCGGGTGAAGTCGATGAGCACCTGCGCGTCTTGCAGGCCGGTGCGCAGGTCGGAGACGATGGGCACGCCGCTCGTGAAGCCGAGGAAAGCGGCCGCATCGGCGCCGATGGCGTCGCTGCCCGCCATGTCGAGCGCGCCGGCAAGGCGGCAATCCTGCGCCTCGCGCACGGCCTCGATCAGCATGCGGCCCATGCGGCCCGAAGCGCCGGCAATTGCAATGCGACGCAGGGCGGGCGTGGAGGACTCGGAAAGAGGAGAAGAAATGGATTCAGTCACGCGGATTCAGCCTTCGAAATGGGGCACGGAAGCCGGCAGCGCCCGCCTGACTCGGCGGGTGCGCCCGCCCTCGCTGGTTGGCGCGTGCTCAGCGCGCCGCTTCGAGCGGGGGATACGCCGCCGGCAGTGGCGGCAGGTTGGGGGCAGCAGCAGTGGCATCGGCCTTTTTGCTGCTGTCTTCCTTGGGAGCGAATTTCTTCAGCTCTTCTTCCGTGGCCTCGAGCGGCGGAATCTTGCCGCTCTTCTTGCGGGTGTCGAGCGTGGCGACGAATTCTTCTTCGCTCGGCATCTGGTCGCCTTCGAAGCGGTCGAGCAGCTCGCCGTTGAAGAAGACCGTGAGGCGGCGCTCCTGCGGATCGACGCCCTGGCGCTTGATAGTGAAGACGTAGTCCCAACGGTCCTTGTGGAAGACGTCGGTCAGGAGCGAAGTGCCGAGGATTTCACGCACCTGCTGGCGCGACATGCCGGGCTTGAGCGCCTCGACCTGTTCCTTGGACACGAAATTGCCTTGGACCACTTCGACCTTGTAAGGCGTGATGGCCGAAAGCGCACCCCGCGTGCGATCGCTGAAACCGCTGCAGGCGCTGAGGCAGAACGTCGCTGCGACGGCCGCGGCCAGCAGCCAGGGACGGCGTTGGAGAATGGCAGGCATGGGAGGAAAGAGGGGTAGCGATATGATCGGCCATTGTAGCGGCTGGCCCCTTGGGGGCCCGCCCGCAGCACTGGGCAGGAACCATCATGGCCAATATCGACGAACTCAAGAATACCGGCCTCAAGGCCACACTGCCACGCCTGAAGATCCTGGAGATCTTCCAAACCGGCAGCCAGCGCCACATGACAGCCGAAGACGTGTTTCGCGTGCTGTTGAACGAACACTCCGACATCGGCCTGGCCACCGTCTACCGCGTGCTGACGCAGTTCGAACAGGCCGGCATCCTCGAGCGCAGCCACTTCGAAAGCGGCAAGGCGGTGTACGAGCTCAACGAGGGTACGCACCACGACCACCTGATCTGCACTTCGTGCGGCAAGGTCGAGGAGTTCTACGACGCCGAGATCGAGCGCCGCCAGCAGATGATTGCCAAGGACAAGGGCTGGATCCTGCAGGACCACGCCATGTCGCTGTATGGCCTCTGCGCCGATTGCGTCAGCAAAAGGTAGCTGGTCAATCCCCGTCGCGGCCGCTTTCCATGGCCTTGTGGTGGCGCGCGACGAAGTCGGCGTACGTGTCGATGCCGCGCAGCTGCAGGATTGAATTGCGCACGGCCGCTTCCACCAGCACGGCGATGTTTCGGCCGGCCACCACCTGGATGATGACCTTGCGCACAGGTATGCCCAGCACGTCTTGCGTGAGGGGCGCCGAGGGCATGCGCTCGTAGTCGCGCTCGAAGCTGTCGCGCCGCACCAGGTGCACGATGAGCTTGAGCCGCATCTTCCGGCGCACGGCGGTTTCGCCGAAGATTGCGCGGATATCCAGCAAGCCGATGCCGCGCACTTCGAGCAGGTTGAGCAGCAGGTCGGGGCAGCGCCCTTCGATGGTGTTCTGGTTGATGCGGTAAAGATCGACCGCATCGTCGGCCACCAGGCCGTTGCCGCGCGAAATCAGCTCCAGCCCGAGTTCGCTTTTGCCGAGCCCCGATTCGCCGGTGATCATCACGCCCATGCCCAGGATGTCCATGAACACGCCGTGCATCGAGGTGCGCTCGGCGAAGTGCTTGGACAAATAGGCCCGCAGCAGGTCGATCACGAAGGCCGACGATTCACGCGTGGCAAACAGCGGCAGCTGGGCGCGCTCGCAAATTGATAGCAATTCGTCCGGCGCAGCCTGGCCGTCGGCCAGCACCAGCATTGGGGGCTCCAGCGTGACGATGCGGGCAATGCGCCGGGCGCAGTCTTCCTGGCTGCCGCGCGTCAGGTAGGCGACCTCGCGGGCGCCCAGGATCTGCACGCGGTAGGGGTGGATGTAGTTGAGGTAACCGACCAGGTCGGCCGCAGACTGCGCGCGGCTGATGACTTCGGGGTCGAATTGGCGTTCGGAGGCGCCGAGTCCTGCGAGCCACTCCCAGCGGAGCGAGCCGCGGAATTCCTCGAACATGGCATCGGCGCTGATGACGGTCGGCTTCATGCGTGCGGGAGATGGCGCTCAGCGCCTGGTATTGGAGCAGCCCAGAATAACCCGGAACCGGCGCTGCGGGGCCGCTGCTGCGGCCCTGAAGGTGCGGGAAGCACCTTTACGCGACTTGCGTCGACTGCCAGCCGGCAATGAGCCCGTGCAGCGCGGCTGCGTCGGTGCTCGACTTGATTTGCTCGCGCAGGCCTGCGTCGCTCAGCAACTCGGCAATTTCAGAAAGGATTTCAAGGTGCTTCTGGGTGGCCGCCTCGGGCACCAGCAGAAAGATCAGGAGGCCGACGGGCTGCTCGTCCGGCGCGTCGAACCCGATGGGGTTTGCCAGCTGGAAAACAGCGGCCATTGGCGCCTTGAGTCCCTTGATCCGGCCATGCGGAATGGCAACCCCGTGGCCAAGCCCTGTAGAGCCCAGACGCTCACGCGCAAACAGGCTGTCGGTGATCAGGGCACGGCCCAGCCCGTGAAGGCTCTCGAACAACAAGCCTGCTTCTTCGAAAGCACGCTTCTTGCTCGTAGCGTCAACGCTCACGAGGACTTGAGCGGGCGGCAGGATGGACGCGAGGCGATTCATGGTGGGTGCGGGGCGGGGGCGATTATGCACCTGCTTGGTAAAAACCCCCAGTCCGGTTACTTACTTTTTATCTACATGTTGCCCAGCGGCCCGTGGATCAAGGGCCGAAAAGACGTAATAAAAAGCAAAAGCCGCCCGAAGGCGGCTTGCGCAGGCCCGGCGGCAGCCGGTGCCGTGCCTTACATCACGCGCTTGGGCGCGGCGTGATGGTGGTCTTGCAGGCGGTCCTTGTGGCGCACCACTTGCCGGTCGAGCTTGTCGACCAGCTCATCGACCGCGGCGTAGAGATCAGCGTGGCTCGACTCCGCGAACATGTCATTGCCCTTGACGTGAATGTTGCACTCCGCCTTTTGCCGGCGTTCCTTTTCCTTCTGCTTTTCCACCGTAAGGATCACCTTGACATCGACCACCTGGTCGAAATGCCGGGTAATCCGGTCCAGCTTGCTCGTGACGTAGGTGCGCAAGGCAGGTGTGACGTCGAGGTGATGACCGCTGATCGTCAAATTCATGAAAGACCTCCTGGAATTGACGGTTGGGAAATGACCACGGCTCCGGAATGAAGCGTGGCCGGCGACATACAGATGAAATGGGTGCGGGGGAGAGAAAGAGAAGAAGAGAAAGAGGAGAAGGTCGATTCACTATGCCCAAGCTGTCACGGTATTGCAATACCTGAGTTGCCCGGGGGGTCGCGGCGCGGCCTCGCCCGGTTACAGGCGAAGCGGGCCTTGGCTCAGCTCCAGGCGGCGCGCATGCGGTTGCGCAGGTCGATGACCGCGGCGGGCGGCGGTACCGCTGGCGGCCGCACGGGCGGAGGCGGCCAGGTTTGCTGCTCGAAGCCTGCAAGGTCGCGGTCGGAGATAAAGCGCGTGCGGTTGGCATAGAGGTGCCGGTCGCCGCGCACCGCCTGCTGCGTCACGTAGAAGCGCTGCGGCACCAGCAGGTGCAGATGGTCGCGCGCGCGGGTCATCGCCACATAGAGCAGGCGCCGTTCCTCTTCGAGCTCGTGCGCGCTCTGCGCTACGTCTGCCGGCAGGCAGCCGTCGACCACGTTGAGCACATGCACCGAGTTCCACTCCTGCCCCTTGGCCGAATGGATGGTCGAAAGGATGAGGTAGTCCTCGTCGAGCAGCGGCGGACCCGGGCGGTCGCTGGTGGCTTCGGGTGGATCGAGCGTGAGTTCGGTCAGGAAGCGCTCGCGCGAGCCATAGCCTGCCGCAAGCCGGGCGAGCTGCTCGATATCGCCGCGCCGCACACCCGAAGAATCGTCATACAGCCGCTCCAGATGCGGCAAGTACCAGCCCACCGCCTGCTCCACATCGGCCGGCCAGGGCAAAGAAGGCGCGCGCAGCGCGGCATAGGCTTCGGCAAACACCGCCCATTCGGCGCGCGCCGCGGAGGGCGGCACGAAGTCGCGCACGGCCGCGGCCGGATCGGCCGCCTGGTCCATGGCGTCGAGCAGCCGGGCGCCCGTGGCGGGCCCGATGCCCGGAATGAGTTGCGTGACGCGAAAACCCGCCATGCGCCCGCGCGGGTTTTCGGCAAAGCGCAGCACCGCGAGCAGGTCTTTGACATGCGAGGCCTCGAGGAACTTGAGGCCGCCGTATTTGACGAACGGGATGTTGCGGCGCGCCAGTTCGAGCTCGAGCGGCGCGCTGTGCGTGGACGTGCGAAAAAGCACCGCTTGCGACTTGAGCACGAGGCCGCCTTCGCGATGCTCGAGCACCTTGTCGGCCACCCACACCGCCTGCTGCGCCTCGTCGGGCACCAGCACCAACTGCGGCCGGCCGGCGGACGGCTTGTCGGTCCAGAGCGTCTTGGCATGCCGCTCGGCGGCCTGGGCGATGACGCGGTTGGAGACATCGAGAATCGGCTGCGTCGAGCGATAGTTGCGCTCCAGCGTGACAACGCGCGCGGCCTGCGAAAACTGCGAGGGAAAGTCGAGGATGTTACGGACCGTTGCGCCTCTGAAAGAGTAGATCGACTGCGCGTCGTCCCCCACCACCGTCACGCCGCGGCCATCTGGCTTGAGGGCGAGAAGAATCGAGGACTGCAGCAGGTTGGTGTCCTGGTATTCATCGACCAGCACGTGGTCGAAGCGCGATCCGACCAGTGCGGCAAGCGCAGGCTCGGCCACCATGCCTGCCCAATAGAGCAGCAGGTCGTCGTAATCGAGCACGTTCTGCTGCTGCTTGGCTTCTACGTAGGCACCGAACAGGCGCTTGAGCTCCGCTTCCCATTCGGCGCACCAGGGAAAGGCTTCGGACAGCACCTGGGCCAGCGGAGCGCGCGTGTTGACGCAGCGCGAGTAGATGGAAAGGCAGGTGCCTTTGCGCGGAAAGCGGTTGACGCTCGTCGACAGGCCGAGATCGTGACGCACCAGGCCCATCAGGTCCTCGGCGTCGCCCCGGTCGTGAATCGTGAAGTTGTCGTTCAGCCCGATGTGCGCGGCGTATTCGCGCAGCAGGCGCGCGCCGATGCCGTGGAAAGTGCCGGCCCACGGCAGCGCCGGCGGCTTTTCGGACTTGAGCCCCAGCACGCGCGCCAGCACCTGTCCGGCGCGGCGTTCCATTTCTTGCGCGGCACGGCGTGAAAAGGTGAGCAGCAGCAAGCGCTGCGAGTCGACGCCACCGGCAATCAGGTGCGCCACCCGGTGCGCCAAGGTGCTGGTCTTGCCCGAGCCCGCCCCCGCAATGACCAGCAGTGGGCGCTCGTCGCGGCCTACCAGCGTGCCGATGCCATGCTCGACCGCGGCGCGCTGCTCGTCGTTGAGCGTGCCGAGCGCGGCGGCCAGGCGGTCGGCCTGCGTGGCACCGGCGGTAGAAAAAACGGGGAGCGCAGCGGTCTGCATGACCGCGACTTTACTGTATGTCCATCCAGATCGGCGAGCCTGCCGTCACATGGCCGATGACATAATCGCGCCTCGCTGCAACTGGAGACCGCATCATGGAAACCGCCCCGTCTCGGCAGCTTTCAACTCCCCTCTGACGCCTGCTTGCCGGGCCTGGGATTTGAAAGCGCCCCTCCCTCGCCCCATCGCCTCAGTCATTTCACGGGAGTGAGCCATGCTCAATATCTTTACGCTCGCCAATGGTCGCCTCGTCCAGGAAGAGATCGAATCGCTGGAGGAGCTTTCCAAGTTCCAGCCGATCTGGGTCGATCTCGAATCGCCCACGCTCGAGGAAAAGCGCTGGATCAAGCAGTACTACGGCCTCTCGATTCCCGAAGACGCGATGGACGAGGACATCGAGGAATCGGCCCGCTTCTATGAAGAAGACAACGGCGAACTGCACATCCGCTCCGACTTTCTGATCGACGACGACGAAGACCCGCGCTCGGTGCGCGTGGCGTTCATCCTGAATCAGCACAACACCGAGCTGCGCAGCCGCGGCGTACTGTTCTCGATCCACGACGAAGACGTGCCCGTGTTTCGCCTGCTGCGCATGCGTGCGCGCCGCGCGCCGGGGTTGATCGAAGACGCCAAGGAAGTGCTGCTCAAGCTGTTCGACGCCGACGCCGAATACTCGGCCGACACGCTCGAGAACATCTACGACGAACTCGAGATCGCCGGCAAGAAGGTGCTCGAAGGCAACGTGAGCGACGAGCTGGCGGGCGAGGTGCTGGGCGCCATCGCGCGGCAGGAAGACTTGAACGGCCGCATCCGCCGCAACGTGATGGACACGCGCCGCGCGGTGAGCTTCATGATGCGCAGCCGCATGCTCAACGCCGAGCAGTTCGAAGAGGCGCGGCAGATCCTGCGCGACATCGAGTCGCTGGACAACCACACGGCCTTCCTGTTCGACAAGATCAACTTCCTGATGGATGCGACCGTCGGTTTCATCAACATCAACCAGAACAAGACCATCAAGATCTTCTCGGTGGCCAGCGTGGCGCTGCTGCCGCCCACGCTGATTGCGAGCATCTACGGCATGAACTTCAAGTTCATGCCCGAGCTCGACTGGTCGCTGGGCTACCCGTATGCGCTGGCCCTGATGGCGGCCAGCGCGCTGGTGCCGATGTGGTACTTCCGCCGGCGCGGCTGGCTAAAGTAGCTCAGCCAGCAGCGGCGGGCGCTTCGCCTGAAGGCGGCAGCGCAGCCAGCCATGCGCCGACCAGCGCAAGGCTGTAGCGGCTCGCCACCTCGACAACGAAGCGGGCAAAGTCGCCATGCGCCGCGTCGTCGGCGCGGTCCGAGATGGTGCGCATGGCCGCGAACGGCACGCCGTAGTCGTGGCAGACCTGAGCCATTGCGGCGCCTTCCATTTCCACCGCGAGTGCGTCAGGCAGGTCGCGCCGGAGCGCCTCGCTTTCGGCGCTGGTCGACACGAAGCGGTCACCGCTTACCAGCAGGCCGCGATGCACCCTGGGTGAGCGGATGCCGAACTCGTCGACCGCGTGCTGGCCGATCAATGCTGCGGGATCGTGCAACAGCCGCGTTGCCACGGCCGAAAGCGCATCTGCAATCGCTGCATCGGCCGGGAAGCGCGCCATGCCCATGAGCGGCACTTCGAACTTCGGAAAAATCGGGGATGCGTCGAGGTCGTGCTGCAGCAGTTCCGACGCGACCACAACGTCGCCCACGTTCACGCCCGGCGCAAGCCCACCGGCGACGCCCGTGAACACGATGCCCCGCACGCCAAAGCGCTCGAGCAGCACCGTGGCCGTGACCGCCGCGGCCACCTTGCCGATGCGCGAGAGCACCGCCACCACCGGCTGACCGTGCAGGTGGCCGACCCAGAAGTCGCGCCCTGCCGCGCGCACCCGCTGCTCGTCGGGCATCTGCGCGAGGAGCGCGCCCAACTCCTCGTGCATGGCCGCGACGATGGCAACGGGCGCACCCATCAGTTACTTGATGTCCACGCCATAGAAGGTGTGGCGCCCGAACGGGCTGAGCTTGAAGTCGACCACTTCCTTGCGCACCGGCTTCAGCTGCACCGCGTGTGCAATGGTGAACCACGGGGCCTGCTCCTTGAAGATGACTTGCGCCTTCTTGTAGAGCGCGTCGCGGTCGGCCTGCTTGGTTGCGGTCTTGGCCTTCAGCACAAGGTCTTCGTAGGGCTGGTAGCAGAACTTGGAGATGTTGCTGCCGCTTGCCGATTGCGCCGATGCGCAGCCCAGCAGGGTGTAGAGGAAGTTGTCGGGGTCGCCGTTGTCGCCGGTCCAGCCGAGCATGCCCATCTGGTGCTCGCCGGCCTGCAGGCGCTTGCGGTACTCGCCCCATTCGAAGCTCTTGATCTCGGCCTTGACGCCGATCTTGGCAAGGTCGGCCTGCATGAGCTCGGCAATGCGCTTGGCGTTCGGGTTGTAGGGCCGCTGCACCGGCATGGCCCAGAGGTCGGTGCTGAAGCCATCGGCCAGGCCCGCTTGCGCCAGCAGCTTCTTCGCGGCTTCGGGGTCGTACGCGTCGTCCTTGGTCGCGTCGTTGTAGGACCACATGGTCGGCGGAATCGGATTCTTCGCAGCCACGCCCGTCGAGAGGTACACGCCGTCGATGATCGCCTTCTTGTTGATGGCCATGTTGATGGCCTTGCGCACGCGCACGTCGTCGAATGGCTTCTTCGTGGTGTTGTACGAGAGGTAGCCCACGTTGAGGCCGGGCTGCTCCAGCAGCTGCACGTTCGGGTCCTTGCGGATGGCGTCGAGGTCGGCCGGGTTCGGGTAGGGCATTACGTGGCACTCGCCCTTTTGCAGCTTGGCCCAGCGCACCGAAGCGTCGGGCGTGATTGCGAAAACGAGGTCGTCGATCTTGGCCTTGCCGCCCCAGTACTGCGGAAAGGCCTTGAAGCGGATGACCGCATCCTTCTGGTACTGCACCAGGTAGAACGGGCCCGTGCCGATCGGGTCCTGGTCGACCTTCTCGGGCGTGCCCGCCTTCAGCATGGCAATGGCGTATTCCTTCGACTGGATCCCCGCATATTGCATGGCAAGGTTGGCAAGGAACGGCGCCTCGGCCTTGTTGAGCACGATCTTCACCGTGTATTCATCAACGCGGTCGACCGACTTGAGCAGCTTGGGCATGCCCATGTCGTTGAAGTACGAGTGGTTCTGGCTCGTGACCTTGAAGAACGGGTCGCTCTCCTTCCACTGCCGCTCAAGCATAAAGATGAAGTCGTCGGCGTTGAAGTCGCGCGTGGGCTTGAAGCTCTTGCTGGTGCTGTGCCACTTCACGCCCTTGCGCAGGTGAAAGGTGTATTGCGTGCCGTCGGCCGAGATGTCCCATTTTTCCGCCAGGCCGGGCACGACCTTGGTGCCACCGCGCTCGAATTCGACAATCGTGTTGTAGACCTGCGTGGTCACGTCGAACGAAGTGCCGGTGGTGTTGACGCCCGGATAGAAGTTCTCGGGGCTGCCCTCCGAACAATAGACCAGCGTCTTGGCGGACACGGCTCCGCCGGCCAGGGTAAGCACGGCAAGTGCCGTGGGCGCGAGCAGCGCGGCGAGCTTTCGCGAATGGCGCGAAACAAATGGCTGGGTCTTCATGGGAACTCCTTCAGGCACTGTGGAAGAGAACTAGAGGTTCGTCGCCAGGGGCGCGGCGAACGGCGGAGACAACGGCACATCGGCGCGAACCGGAGGCGAGCCGTCAAGAAACTTTTCGGCGTAGTGGCACGCCACCAGCCGCTCGTCAAGCGCGCGCAGCAGGGGCCGCTCATCGCGGCAGCGCTGCGTGACGTGCGGGCAGCGCGTGCTGAAGACGCAGCCGGTGGGCGGGTTGAGCGGCGAAGGCAACTCGCCCTTGAGCACGATGCGCTGGCTGCTGAGACCGGGCGTGGATGCCAGCAGCGCTTGCGTGTAGGGGTGCAGCGGCCGCGCGAAGATGCGCGCCTTGGGCCCCTGCTCCACCGCATGGCCGAGGTACATCACCAGAACGTCGTGCGCAATGTGCCGCACCACGCCGAGGTCGTGCGAAATGAAGAGATACGCCAGGCCAAGCTCGGCCTGCAGGTCGGCCAGCAGGTTGAGCACCTGCGCCTGGATCGACACGTCGAGCGCCGATACCGGCTCATCGGCCACCAAGAGGCGCGGCTCCAGCATGAGCGCACGTGCAATTGCAATGCGCTGGCGCTGGCCGCCCGAGAACATGTGCGGATAGCGGTTTGCATACTCCGGCCGCAGGCCCACGCGGGCAAGCATGTCGCGGGCCTTGGCCGCGCGCTCCGCTTTGCCGAGGCTCGTATTGATGGCGAGCGGATCCTCCAGCACCGTACTGATCTTCTTGCGCGGGTTGAGCGAGCCGTAGGGGTTCTGGAACACCAGCTGCACGGCTTGCCGCAGCTCGCGCCGCCGGTCGGGCGGCTGGCTTACCGCGTTGTGGCCGACCAGCGTGAGTTCCCCGGAGGTGGGCTTTTCGATGAGCGCAACCATGCGCGCGAGCGTGGACTTGCCGCAGCCCGATTCGCCGACCACCGCAAGCGTCCGGCCGCGCTCGATGCGAAAGGAAATATCGCCCACTGCACGCAATTGCGCAGGCGGGCGAAACAGGCCGCGCCGCACTTCGTAGGTGCGCTGCAGGTTGCGCGCCTCCATGACGACTTCACCCGGCATTGCGCTCACGACAATGTCTCCACCACTCTTGGCCGGTCTGCCTCGATGGCCGCCATGCGCCCGGGCTCTCCGAGCGGAAAGTGGCACCGCACCTGGGCGCCTTGCTGCGACGCAGCCGCGCGCAACGCCGGCCGCACATTGCAGGCCTTCGTCGTCACGTAGCTGCAGCGCGGTGCGAAGAGGCAACCCTCCGGCCGGTCGTGCACGCCGGGCACCACGCCCGCTATGGTGGCAAGCCGGCCCTCGGGCGCGGCGCGCTCAGGCAGTGCAGCCAGCAAGGCCTCGGTGTAAGGGTGCTGCGGGTTCGCAAAGAGGCGGTCCACACGCTGCTGCTCCATGACCTGGCCCGCATACATCACCGCAATGCGCTGCGCCATTTCGCTGACCACGCCCATGTTGTGGGTAATGAGCACCAGCGCCATGCCGCGCTCCTTCTGCAGCTCGCGCAGCAGGTCGAGGATCTGTGCCTGGATGGTGACGTCGAGCGCGGTGGTCGGCTCGTCGGCAATCAGGAGGCGCGGATTGCAGGCAATGGCCATCGCAATCATCACGCGCTGGTTCATGCCGCCCGAAAGCTGGTGCGGGTAGCTGCCCAGGCGCGACGAGGCTGCGGGTATGCCGACCTGTTCGAGCAGCTCGGTCGCTCGCTTCCTTGCCGTGCGTTTGTCCAGCTGCAGGTGCAGCCGCAGCGTTTCCATCAACTGGAAGCCGATGGTGAAGCAGGGGTTGAGGCTGGTGGTCGGCTCCTGGAAGATCATTGCGACCTCCTTGCCGACCAGCGCGCGGCGCGCTTTGTCGGAGATGCCGAGCAGTTCCTTGCCCGCAAAGCGCATGTGGTCTGCCCGCACGCGGCCCGGAAAGCCGACGAGCCCCATGAGCGCCATCATGGTCACGCTCTTGCCGGAGCCCGATTCGCCGACGATGCCGAGCACCTCGCCTTCCTCGAGCGAAAGGCTCACGCCGTCGACCGCGTGCAGCACGCCGCCCTGGGTGGGAAATTCGACGTGCAGGTCCTTGATGTCCAGGAGCATGTTCATCTCTTGAGCTTCGGGTCGAGCGCGTCGCGCAGGCCGTCGCCGAGCAGGTTGAAGGCCAGCACGGCGGCAAGGATTGCCAGGCCGGGAAAGGTGACGACCCACCAGGCCCGCAGCACAAACTCGCGTGCGTCGGCGAGCATCGTTCCCCATTCGGGCGAAGGCGGCTGCGCGCCGAGGCCCAGGAAGCCGAGCGCCGCGGCATCGAGAATTGCCGTCGAAATGCCGAGCGAGGCCTGCACGATGAGCGGTGCCGCGCAATTGGGCAGCACCTCGCGGAACATCAGGCGCAGCGTGCCGGCGCCGCTCACGCGTGCTGCGGTCACGTAGTCGCGCGACACCTCGGCAATGACGGCCGCGCGGGTAATGCGCACGTAGTGCGGCAGCACCACAATGGCCACCGCGAGCATCGCGTTGACCAGCCCCGGCCCGAGGATGGCGACGATCACGATGGCAAGCAGCAGGCTTGGCAGCGTGAGCACGATGTCCATCAGCCGCATGATCGCGATCTCGAGCACGCCGCGGAAAAAGCCGGCCACAAGACCCAGCACGATGCCAGCCACCACCGACAGCGCCACCACAGCCATGCCGATCGACAGCGAGAGCCGCGCGCCATGCATGAGGCGCGAAAGAATGTCGCGCCCGATGGCGTCGGTACCCAGCAGGTAGCTGGTCGAGCCGCCCTCTTGCCAGGCCGGCGGCAGCAGAAAAACCGCGCTGTTGGTTTCGTTGGGTGCGTGCGGCGCAATCCACGGCGCGAACAGCGCCACGAGAAGCAACACCACGATGGTGACGAGCCCGATGACGGCGCCGCGGTTGGCGGAAAACGCGGTCCAGAACTCACGCCAGGGGCCGGGGGGCGCCTTGTTCGCAGTTGCCACGGAAATGGTCTGGGTCGAAGCCATGTTCAGCGCCTGATCCTCGGGTTGATGACGCCGTAGGTCACATCGACCAGCAGGTTGATCAGCATCACGATGCCGCCGAGCAGCAGCATGCCGCCCTGCAGCACCGGATAGTCGCGGCGACCGATCGCCTCGATGAGCCACTTGCCCACCCCGGGCCAGGAGAAGATGGTCTCGGTAAGAATCGCACCGGTAAAGAGCACGCCAACCTGCAGCCCGATAACCGTGACCACCGGGATCAGCGCATTGCGCAGCGCATGCAGCCCCACCACGCGAAGCCGCGAAAGCCCTTTGGCGCGCGCGGTGCGAATGTAGTCTTCGCCGAGCACCTCGAGCATGGCCGAGCGCGTCATGCGTGCGATAACCGCCAGCGGCACCGTGCCCAGCACGATGGCCGGAAGAACCAGATGGTGCAGCGCCGACCAGAAGGCATCGGTGTCGCCGGCGCGCAGCGCATCGATCAGCAGGAAGCCGGTCTGGGGCTCGACGAAATACTGCACCGAGATGCGCCCGGAAACGGGCGTCCACCCCAACTGCACCGAGAAGAACAGGATCAGCAGCAGGCCCCACCAGAAGATCGGCATCGAATAACCGGTGAGCGAGGTGGCCATGACCCCGTGGTCGAAGATCGAATTGCGCCGCACCGCCGCAAGAATGCCGGCCGGAAGCCCCAGCAGCAGCGCAAAGGCAATGGCGCACACGCCAAGCTCGACGGTAGCCGGAAAGAGCGCCAGAAACTCGCCCATCACGGAGTCCTGCGTGATGAGCGACTTGCCGAGGTCGCCGTGCAGCACGCGGCCAATGTAGATGCCGTATTGCACGATCACCGGCTTGTCGAAGCCGTAGGCCGTGCGCAGCTGGGCGTGGCGCGCAGGGTCGATCCCGCGCTCGCCAGCCATGGTTTCAATAGGATCGCCCGGCACCAGCCGGATGAGAAAGAAGGCAAGCAGCGTCATGCCGATGAAGGTCGGCACCAGCAAGCTCACGCGCGTGAGTAGGAAGCGAAGCATCGACCCGCAATATGCAAGATCGATGCCGCCGCCCTACCCGGGCCGAACCCTTACTTTTTGGCGTCGCGCAACTCGCGCCGGAGGATCTTTCCTACCGGCGTCTTCGGCATGTCCGTGCGGAACTCAATGATCCGCGGCTGCTTGTAACCCGTTAGGTTTGCTTTGCAGTATTCGCGAACCTGCGCTTCGGTCAGCGAATCGTCCTTTTTGACGATCACGAGCTTGACCGCCTCTCCCGTCTTCTCGTCGACGATGCCGACCGCGGCGCATTCGAGCACGCCCGGAATCTGCGCCACCACGTCTTCGATCTCGTTCGGGTACACGTTGAAGCCCGAGACCAGGATCATGTCCTTCTTGCGGTCGACCACCTTGAAGTAGCCGCGCTCGTCGACCATGCCGATGTCGCCCGTCTTGAAGTAGCCGTCGGCCGTCATGACCTTGGCGGTTTCGTCGGGGCGCTGCCAGTAGCCCGCCATTACCTGTGGGCCCTTGATCGCGATTTCGCCGGGCTGCCCCGGCAGCACTTCGCGCCCTTCGTCATCGAGCAGCTTGAGCGAAGTGCTCGGCAGCGGCAGGCCGATGGTGCCGGTATAGGCCTTGCTGTTGGTCGGGTTGCAGGTGGCCGAGGGCGAGGTTTCCGAAAGGCCGTAGCCCTCGCAAATCGGGCAGCCGGTTTTCTCTAGCCAAAGCTTCGCAACAGCTGCCTGAACAGCCATGCCGCCGCCCACCGAGACCTTGAGGTTCTTCCAGTTGACGGTGTTGAAATCAGGATGGTTCGCCAGCCCGTTGAAAAGCGTGTTGACCGCCGGGAAGGTGTGGATCGTGTGCTTGGAGAGTTCCTTGAGCACGCCCGCCAGGTCGCGCGGATTGGGAATGAGGATGAGCTTGCCGCCCGTGCGCATGCTCAGCATCATGCCCACCGTGAAAGCGAAGATGTGATACAGCGGCAGCGCGCAAACGCCCGTGGGCTGCTCGCCGGCCGGCACCTGCGCCATGGCGGGCTCGTTCCAGGCTTCGGACTGCAGCACGTTGGCAATCACGTTGCGGTGCAGCAGCACCGCCCCCTTCGAAACGCCCGTGGTGCCGCCGGTGTACTGCAGCACGGCCACATCGTCGGGGCCGATGACCGGCAGCTGCAGCGTGCGGCTCGCGCCCTGGTCCAGCGCATCGTTGAAGCGCACGGCGCCGGGCAGGCTGAAGTGGGGCACCAGCTTCTTGACGTTGCGCACCACGTAGTTGACCAGCGCGCCCTTCAGAAAACCGAGCCTGTCGCCCATGGCCGCCAGCACGATGTGCTTGATGGGCGTGGCCGCGATGCATTGCTGCAGCGTGGTGCCGAAGTTCTCCATGATGATGATGGCCTTGGCGCCCGAGTCCTTGAGCTGGTGCTCGAGTTCGCGCGGCGTGTACAGCGGGTTCACGTTCACCAGGATGAGGCCGGCGCGCAGGATGGCCGCGACAGCAATCGGGTACTGCGGGCAATTGGGCATCATGACGGCGACCCGGTCGCCCTTGGCCAGCGCCAGGCCTTGCAGGTATGACGCGAAGGCCCTGCTGAGCTTGTCGGTCTCCCCGTAGCTCACATCCTTGCCCATGAAGCTGTAGGCCGTGCGGTCGGCGTACTTGGCAAAGCTCTCTTCCATGAGCGCCACCAGCGACTGGTACTGGGAAGGATCGATATCGGCAGGCACGCCTTGCGGGTAGCTGCCGAGCCAGGGACGATCGGTCATGGATGTGTCTCCTCCAAAAATCGGGTATTTGAAAAACGAAAACGGCGCACTTGATGGCGCCGCGATGATCTGGCCCGCGCTGCGCGGGCGCGGAACCTTTGGCCTATTCGATGGCCTTGCCCATATCTTCCACTACTTTTTTCGCATCGCCAAAGACCATCATCGTTTTGTCCATGTAGAAGAGCTCGTTGTCCAGGCCGGCATAGCCCGCCGCCATGGAGCGCTTGTTCACGATCACCGTCTTGGCCTTGTAGGCCTCCAGAATCGGCATGCCGTAGATCGGGCTGCCCTTGGTGTGCGCGGCGGGGTTCACCACGTCGTTGGCGCCCAGGATGATGGCCACGTCGGCCTGGCCGAATTCGCCGTTGATGTCTTCCATTTCAAACACCTGGTCGTACGGCACCTCGGCCTCGGCCAGCAACACGTTCATGTGGCCGGGCATGCGGCCCGCCACCGGGTGAATGGCGTACTTCACGGTAATGCCCTTGTCGGTGAGCTTCTGGGCCAGCTCCTTCACCGCATGCTGCGCACGTGCCACCGCCAGGCCGTAGCCGGGCACGATGACCACCGTCTCGGCATTGCCGAGCACAAAGGCGGCGTCGTCGGCGCTGCCGCTCTTCACCGGACGCTGCTCCTTCGCGCCGCCTGTCGCAGCGGCTGCATCGCCGCCGAAGCCGCCCAGGATCACATTGAAGAACGAGCGGTTCATGGCCTTGCACATGATGTAGCTCAGGATCGCGCCCGAAGAGCCCACCAGCGAACCGGCCACGATCAGCATCGCGTTGTTCAGGCTGAAGCCGATGCCCGCTGCCGCCCAGCCCGAGTAGCTGTTGAGCATCGACACCACCACCGGCATGTCGGCGCCGCCGATAGGGATGATGATGAGCACGCCCATCACGAAGGCCAGCGCCAGCATCGCGAAGAACGCGGGCCAGCTTTCGGTGAACATGAAAACCAGGCCCAGCCCGATGGTGGCCACGCCGAGCACCAGGTTCAGCATGTGCTGGCCGGCAAACTGCACCGGCGCGCCCTGGAACAGGCGAAACTTGTATTTGCCCGACAGCTTGCCAAAGGCGATGACGGAGCCGCTGAAGGTGATGGCGCCGATGGCCGCGCCCAGGAACAACTCGAGCCGGTTGCCCGCAGGAATCATCTCGCCCTTGGGCGTGATGTTGAAGGCGTACGGTTCGGCCACGGCCGCCACCGCGATGAACACCGCGGCCAAGCCGATCATGCTGTGCATGAAGGCGACCAGCTCGGGCATCTTGGTCATCTCGACCTTGTTGGCCATGTAGGCGCCCAGGCCGCCGCCCAGCACCAGCGCAACCAGCACGTAGCCCAGGCCCGTGACATTGCCGCCCGCCAGCTTGTAGATGAGCGCGCCGGTCGTCAGCACGGCAATGGCCATGCCGGTCATGCCGAAGACGTTGCCCCGGATCGAGGTGGTGGGATGGGAGAGGCCCTTCAGGGCCTGGATGAAGCAGATGCTGGCAACGAGGTACAGCAGCGTGACGAGATTCATGCTCACTTGGCGACTCCCCCTTCAGCCTTGGGCGCGGCCTTTTTTTCTTTCTTCTTGAACATCTCGAGCATGCGCCGCGTGACGAGGAAGCCGCCGAAGACGTTCACCGCGGCCAATGCCACTGCGAGCACGCCCATGGTCTTGCCCAGGCCGGTTTCAGTGAGCGCCGCCGCAAGCATGGCGCCCACGATCACGATGGCCGAGATCGCGTTGGTCACCGCCATGAGCGGCGTGTGCAGCGCGGGCGTCACCGTCCAGACCACGTGGTAGCCCACGTAGATGGCCAGCACAAAGATGATCAGGTTGATGACTGTGTGGGAAACGATGTCCATGGGTTCTTCTCCTCGTTCGAACGCTGGTGGGCCGCTTACTTCTTCGTGACCTGGCCGTCCTGCGCAACGCGGCAGGCGGCAACGATGTCGTCCTCGAGGTCGATCTTCAGCGCGCCCTCCTTCGTGACGATGAGCTTGAGGAAGTCCAGCACGTTGCGCGCATAGAGCGCCGACGCATCGGCCGCCACCAGCGCCGGAAGATTGGTTTCGCCCACGATGGTCACGCCGTGCTTCACCACCGTGCGGTCGGCTTCCGACAGCGGGCAGTTGCCGCCCACGCCGTCCTGCCCCTTGCCGGCGGCAATGTCGACGATCACCGAGCCGGGCTTCATGGACTTGACCATGTCTTCGGTAATGAGCGTAGGCGCCGCGCGTCCGGGAATGAGCGCGGTGCTGATCACGATGTCGGCCAGCGCCACCCGCTTGGCCACCTCGACCTGCTGGCGCGCCAGCCAGCTTGCGGGCATGGGCTTGGCATAACCGCCAACGCCCACGGCGGCTTCTTTCTCTTCGTCGGTGTCGTAGGACACCTCGATGAACTTGCCGCCGAGGGATTCGATCTGTTCCTTCACGCTCGGGCGAACGTCCGAAGCCTCGATCACGGCACCCAGGCGCTTGGCCGTTGCAATGGCCTGCAAGCCAGCCACGCCAACCCCCAGAATGACCACGCGCGCCGCCTTCACGGTGCCGGCAGCGGTCATCAGCATCGGGAAGAAGCGCTGGTATTTGTCGGCCGCGATGATCACGGCCTTGTAGCCCGCAATGTTGGCTTGCGAGCTCAGCACGTCCATGCTTTGGGCACGGGTGGTGCGAGGTGCGGCTTCGAGCGCAAAAGCCGTGACGCCTGCCGTAGCCAGGCGCTGCAGACCGGCAGCGTCGAAGGGATTGAGCATGCCGATGACGACGGTGCCCGGCTTCATCAGCGCGGCTTCAGCGTCGTTCGGAGAGCGCACCTTGAGCACCATGTCGGCCCCGAAGGCGCCCGCGACGTCAGTGATTTCTGCGCCAGCTGCAATGTAGGCAGCGTCGGTGACGCTGGCTGCAACGCCGGCTCCGGACTGCACGCGAATGGTGTGCCCCGCAGTGACAAGTTTCTTCACCGTTTCGGGTGTAACGGCCACACGGGTTTCGCCGGCCGTCGTTTCGGCAGGCACGCCTATCAGCATAGAGATCTCCTCAGGGCAAGGGCAACACGGAACGCGGGCAGAGCTTACAGCAAGATTACGGGCATCACTGTCGCCTGCACGCAGCATCTATTTGCCTCTTGATGACCGTGATCATTGCGTTTGTAGCTACATAAATGCTAGCGGTGGCACGGAATTGCGGCGTGCGTCCGGGTTAGCCCCGTACCTCGGCGCGACGGCGGGCGCCTTGGGTGCGCGCTGCAGGGCGCATCGATTTGCCACGCCAGTCACCTGATGAACTCCATCCAACCGACGGGAAAGGTGATTTGTTTTCAATTGTTTTCAACTACCTCTAATTTGCTTTGATTAAGTTGAATAACGTGCATTAATTGCGCGCAACATTTATTACCCCAGACGCAGATAGATACACTTCTTCGACGGCACTCAGAGGCTGGCATGTCAGAAGAAGGGGACGGAATGCGTATTGCAGTACTTGATCACGAGCCTGATCAGCTTCAACTGATCAACCAGGCCATGGCAGGGTTTGGGCACGAGTGCCACCCCTATACGGAGGGGCGAACATTGCTGCAGGCACTGCGCCGGCAAACTTTCGACCTCCTGATCCTCGACTGGGGCCTGCCCGATATCAGTGGCATCGACCTGGTGAAGACTGTTCGCAACGAACTCAAGAGCCGCCTGCCCATTCTTTTCGTCAACGCAGAACGCGACGATCCCGACGTGGTCGAAGGGCTCAATGCCGGCGCAGACGACTTCATGGCGAATCCGGACCATGCCAAGGAACTCGAAGCCCGCGTCAATGCACTGCTGCGCCGGTCTTACCCCGCCCAGCACGAAGCAGAACTGGTGTTCGGCGACTACCACTTCTTTCCGCCTTCGCGCATCCTCAAGGTCAGGGGCGTGCAGGTCGAACTGAAAAACCGCGAGTACGAACTGGCTCTCTTCCTGTTCCAGAACCTGGGGCGCCTGCTTTCGCGCGAATACCTTCACGAGGCGGTGTGGGGCCTGGGCGTCGAGGCGCTCTCGCGGTCGCTCGACACTCATGTCTCGCGCCTCAGAACCAAGCTCGCCTTGCGGCCGTCGAGCGGGTTCCTGCTGCTGGCCATCTACGGCATGGGCTACAGGCTGGAAACCGTAGAGCCAAATACGCGTGCCGGCGCCTTCGCCCAGTAGACTGCGCCCCAGCGGCTATGCGCTGCGCCACAAATCGTAGACACATGACAACTCCGCGCTGGAAACCCAACGTCACCGTGGCCGCGGTGATCGAACAGAACGGCCGCTTCCTGCTGGTCGAGGAGCACACCGCGCAAGGGCTCCGACTCAACACCCCGGCGGGGCACCTCGACCCCGGCGAATCTCCCGTCGAGGGGTGCGCGCGCGAAACACTCGAAGAAACCGCCCATGCCTTCACGCCCACGGCGCTGATCGGCATCTACATGGCGCGCTCAAGCCATCGCACCGGCAGCAAGGAAGACGTGACCTACATGCGCTTTGCCTTTGCCGGGACGCTCGGCGCCCAAGAAGCTGGCCGCGCGCTCGACGAAGGCATTGTGCGCACCGTATGGATGAGCGCCGATGAAATCCGCGCCAGCGTGCCGCTCCACCGCAGTCCGCTGCTCTTGCAGTGCGTTGAAGACTATCTGGCGGGCAAACGGTATCCGCTGGAGCTGATTCACGTCGACGAATCGGTGCGCTGACAGGCTCGCCACAGCGCACGGCATCGAACGGATCAGACGATGACGCCGCCCCCGAGGCAGCGCTCGCCGTCGTAGAGCACGGCCGATTGGCCCGGCGTGACCGCCCATTGCGGGTCACTGAAGCGCAGGCTGAAAGTTGCCTCGACGCCGGCATCTTTCACACCGTTCACTTCGCAGGCCGCATCAGCCTGGCGGTAACGCGCCTTCGAACCATAGCTGCCCGGCACCGGCGCCTCGCCGGAAACCCAGCTTGCATCGCCAGCTGTCAGCGCAGACGACAACAGCCACGGGTGGTCATGGCCCTGCACCACCCATAGCGTGTTCTTCTCGACATCCTTGCGCGCCACGAACCACGGCGAGTGGTCGCCCGATCCGCGTTGCGCGCCCTTGTCCTTGACGCCGCCGATGCCCAGCCCTTGCCGCTGGCCGAGCGTGTAGAAGCTCAAGCCCTGATGCTCGCCGAGCTTGCGCCCGCGGTCGTCCTTGATCGGGCCCGGCTCCTTGGAGATGTACCGGTTCAGGAACTCGCGGAACGGCCGCTCGCCGATGAAGCAGATGCCGGTCGAATCCTTCTTCTTCGCATTGGGCAAGCCGATTTCTTCGGCAATGCGGCGCACTTCGGTCTTGTGCAGCTCGCCCACCGGGAACAGCGTTTTAGACAGCTGCGCCTGGTTGAGCCGATGCAGAAAGTAGCTCTGGTCCTTGGACGGATCGAGCCCCTTGAGAAGCTCATGCTTGCCGGTGGCCTCGTTCAGCCTTACGCGGGCATAGTGGCCGGTGGCAATTTTCTCGGCGCCCAGGCGCATTGCATGGTCGAGAAAGGCCTTGAACTTGATTTCGGCGTTGCACAGCACGTCGGGGTTGGGCGTGCGGCCAGCCTTGTATTCGCGCAGGAACTCGGCAAAGACGCGGTCCTTGTAGTCGGCTGCGAAATTGACGTGCTCGATCTCGATGCCCAGCACGTCGGCCACGCTGGCGGCATCCACGAAGTCGATGTTCGACGAGCAGTATTCGCTGTCGTCGTCGTCTTCCCAGTTCTTCATGAAGATGCCGACCACCTCGTGCCCCTGCTGCTTGAGCAGGTGCGCCGTCACCGCGGAATCGACTCCGCCGCTCAGTCCCACCACGATCCGTTGCTTTTCCATAAGCCCGCCATTGTCCCAGCCCGGCGCCCGGGGCGGGCGGCGTGGGGAAATCAGCCCTGCTTGCGCAGCCCGGCCAGCAACTCGTAAGAGCGCAGCCGCGCCACATGGTCGAACACCTGCGAGGTGATCATCAGCTCGTCGGCGCCCGTGCGTTCGATGAACGCCTGCACGCCCTCGCGCACCTTGGCGGGCGAACCCATGGCCGAACACGACAGCACCGAATCGAGCAGCGCGTTTTCCGCCGGGCCCACCTTCTGCCGATAGTTTTCGACCGGCGGCGGCAAGCGCCCCGGCCGACCGCTGCGCAGGTTCACAAAAGCCTGTTGCCATGAGGTGGCGCGAAACTCGGCCTCTTCATCGGTATCGGCCACGAACACGTTGAAGCCCAGCATCACGTACGGCTTTTTCAATTGGGCCGAGGGCTTGAAGGTTTCGCGATAGATCTGGATCGCCTGCATGAGCTGCTGCGGCGCAAAGTGCGAGGCAAACGCATAGGGCAGGCCCAGGTGCGCGGCCAATTGGGCGCCGAAGGTGCTCGAGCCCAGAATCCACACCGGCACTTCGAGCCCCGCACCCGGCACTGCGCGCACAGGCTGCTGCGGTTCCCTGGACATGAAATCCATCAGCTCGACCACGTCCTGCGGAAACCGGTCGGCGTCGGATTCCAGGTTGCGGCGCAGTGCACGCGCGGTGCGCTGGTCGGAGCCGGGGGCGCGGCCCAGGCCAAGGTCGATGCGCCCCGGATACAGCGACTCCAGCGTGCCGAACTGCTCGGCAATCACCAGCGGCGAATGGTTGGGCAGCATCACGCCGCCGGCGCCGATGCGGATGGTCGAGGTGCCCGCCCCGATATACGACAGCAGCACGGCGGTCGCGGCGCTCGCAATGCCCGGCATGCCGTGGTGCTCTGCGAGCCAGTAGCGCGTGTAGCCCAGCTTTTCGCCGTGCTGCGCGAGCGAGAGCGAGTTGCGGAACGACTGCGCGGCGTCGCTGCCCTCGGTGATCGGGGAAAGGTCGAGGATCGAGAACGGAATCATGGGCGCCATCATGGCGCGAACCGCTCAACGCCGCCGCGGCGGGGCTATTCGGTTTGGTATAGCGTCGAAACGCTCGCAAAATCCCGCCCGTTCTGCTCCACGTCCACCTGGAACGGCACGCTCTCGCCCGGCGCGATGGCCGGCAGGTTCTGCACCTGCCTGAAGCCGGTGAGTTGCCCGTTCCGGTCGCGCAGGCTCACCCACACGCGCACCTTGCCGACCACGTTGTTGCCCGGGTTCTTTACCGTGCCCGTGACTTCCACGCTCTTGTAGGTGAAGCGCTGGCTGAAGTTGAGCAGCACGCTACCCGTCTCGGCCTTGGTGCCTGTTACCTGCACCTCGAGCGGTGCGCGCGGTCCGGGCAGCGTGGCGCGGCGCATCGGCTTCCACTCGACACGGGTCTGGGTGATGCGCTCCACGGCATTCGGCTCCAGCAATATCGGAAACCGCTCCCCCGGGTAAACGTAGGCGAGCCCGGCGATGGCGGTGGTGCCATCGGCCTTGCTGCCGCCGAAGCGCGAGATCACGCCGCCCGGCGCCACCACCACCGCGTCGGCGCTGCGGTTCACCAGTTCGGTCAGGAACAGGGGGCGCTGGATGTTGCTGCGCCCTGCAACCAGCGGCAGCAGTTCCAGCTGGCTCACATCGAAGCGCTCGCTGTCCTCGGCCAGCAGGTCCTCGGTGCTCAGGCGCAGCTCGGGGTTGAAGCTTTCCGGCGCCCCCGCGGCGCGCACCACCCGCTCGGCATTGAGCACCGCGGTGCGGGAGCCGCCAGCATCGACAGTGCTGTAGCCGATGCGGTAGTCCCAGGCAGCAATGGCCGCCGCACGGCCGAAGCGGGCAATGCTCAGGTCCACCGAGGTCTGCGCCCCGGGCTTGAGCTCGTTCGCTTGCGCATAGCCGTGGCCGAAGCCGATCACCTGCCCTGCATCGTCGTACAGCGTGGCCAGCACGTCGATGCCGGAGAGCACGGCCGCGTCCTTGCGCGCGTTGGCGATGCGGCCCACCAGCCGAACCCGATCGGCCTGTTGCACCAGCCGCACGCGGGCAAAGGTCAGGCGCTCGCCTTGCACGGCCTTGTAGGGCTCGGCCAGCTTCTGCACGCCCAGTTCCTGCCGCGTGACGTTCTTGCCGCTCGGCATGTCGATGAGGACCGGTGCCCTCTCGCCCGGCTCCAGCACCGAAATCGGCAGCGTCTCGGTGCGCTCTTCAAGGCGGTTGTCGCCGTCGTAGTACACGGCCTTGATGCCCGCGCGTGCGAGCGGCTTGCCGGTGTCGTTGCGGGCCATCACCAGCAACTTGGGCACGGCCGAGCTGCCGCCGCCCACCAGCACCTGGCGCGGTTCGCCGAGCTTCAGCCCGTCTGCCGGAATGGTGCGGTCGACCGGCGGCGCAACCACTGGCCGCGAGGCGGACGTGTTCGTCGATGGCCGCGACCCGGCTACCAGCCCGATTGCGGCGCCGACCAGCAGCACACCCGCCACAACGGCCATTCCGATGCCTGCGTTGCGCAGCAGTGCCTTCCGCCGCTGCGCCTCGTCGGCCGCGAGGCGGCGGCCCGCCTCGTTCTTGACCTGTTCGAGCACACGATCGAGCCGATCGGAAACGTTGTCCTCCACCAGCGTCACCGAGCCGCAGTGCTGGCAGGCGTACTGGTTCAGGCCGGTGCGCTTGAGGGCGCTGCTGCCGCATTCGCCGCACTTGAGCGTCTGGAGATCGATGGTCATGACGCGCTTTCGATGTTGTTCTTCTTGTGCTCGGGAGTTGCCAGCCACGCGGCGAGGCCGTCGCGGCGCATGCACTCGGCCAGAGCGAGCTGCAACTGTGCGCCTTCGTGCAGGTCTTGCTCGGTGGTTTCGTAGTGCATCTGGTAAAGCGCCTGGCCTTCTGTTTCGCCCATACCGTGCAGCGCGGCAACGCGGCCGGCCAGGTCCGACGTCTCTTGCGGCTTGAGTCGCGTAAAGGCCTGCCGCAGATCGGGCAGATGCGCCACGAAGGCCTCGGCGTCCCAGCCCTGCACCAGGCCGTCGAGGCCTTCGAGCAGCGCGGGCAGGCGCAGCAGCAGTTCAGGCGCCGCAGCCATCACCCCGTTGAGAAAACGTACCGCCTCGCGCGGCTCTGCGCCCGCGCCGAAGCGTTGCCGCACCACGGTGTCGAGCGCGTTCTCGTCCCAGTGTCCATCGAGGTACAGCAGGGCCGAAGCAGCGCCGGCCACGGCGGGCGCGACCGACGCCCCGGTCGCAAATCGTTCGAGCTGCGCACGCAGCAGGTCGAGGTCGATGGCACCGTCGCCGGTGTCGCCCAGTTCGCCTTGCAGCGAGGCCAGCAGACGCCCAAGCTCGCGCAGCGAAAGCAGTTGCTTCACCGCGCCCGCCTCGCCCTCTTCAGGGCACCCGCCCACATCGGGCAGCAGGAACAGCGCCGCCGGCCACACGCGCTCCAGCAGGCTTCGCAGCTGCGGATGCTGCTGCACGCCCAGCGGCTCCCGAGCACGCCATAGCGTGACGAGCCGATGCCCGCATTCGACCACCGAGCCGAGAGAGGCATCTTCGTCGAGGTGCGTGGAAAGCATCGAGAGCAGCTGGGGCAGGCGCGACTGCAGCCCGACCAGGCATGCGCGCATCAACAGCGCCACGGCCGCGCTGGCGCTGCGTCCGCGGCCCTCATCGGAAAGCGCGGCCTCTTCCTTGCGCAGCTTGGCCATGCACACGGCCTCCACGCTTGCGCCTTCGGCTGCCAGTTCGATGAGCCGCGCCTCCACCAGCGGCGACCAGGCGGCACGCCACTCTTCGAACAGCAGGTGCAAGCGGCTATTGCCAAGAAAGTCCGGCCCCGCGAGCCAGGTGCCGAGCCCCGCGTCGAGGTACGCCATGGCATGGAAGAAGCGGCTGCGCTCGCGATGCGACGGCTTGCGATAGAGATCCAGCCGTGCCACACGGGCGGTGCTGTCGTCCAGCCGCACGCCGGCCTGGCGAGCGAGCCTGCGCGCGTCTTCGATCAGCGGCGGAGAGCCCGCCGAAGGCGGCACGTCGCCGATGCGCGTGCCGCTCAAAAAGTTGCGCAGGTCGGCGGTAAAGCCGCGCGTGCCTTCGTCGATGGCGCCTTTGATGAAGCAGGAGCGGATTGCATCGAGCAGGTCTTGCCGGCCCGGACCGGCGTTGCCGCGCAGCGTCGCGAGGCGCATGGCCTGCGCGGCGGCGGCCTGCACCAAGGCGGTGGACACCGCATCGGCATCGTCCTGCGCGCGGGTCTGGCGCGCAAAGCGGGTAAGGCTGTCGAGCGCCACCGCGGTGAAGGGGTCGGCCTCGCCGGCCCCCAGGCGCTCCCACACCTGCTGGTAGTAGCCGGGCGACGGCATGCCCGAGGCATAGCCGTTGAGCGCGTCGAGCCGCTCGAAGCTGTAGCGGATCAGCCATGCATTGTCCGGTGCGTCCTTGCCGGCGGGCGCCTTCGAGGGCTTGGCCTTCTGCCACGCGTTGACCAGCTCGAGCGTGTGAAAGCCGCCGGTGACGACCACGATCGGTCCTTCGACCTCGTTGCGCCAGCGGCGAATGTGCGCCGCCATGTGGCGCTCCCGCGGCAAGCTCAGCTCGGCCTCGAGCACCTCGGGCTCGTAGTCGAGCCGCGCCATGGCGCACCAGCTGAACACGTCCGAGAAGAAAGCGCGCCAGTGGCTGAGAGCGGCCGACGTGCGCAGTTCGAACAACCGGTCCCACAGCTCCTGATGGTCGACGCAGCCAAGCTGGGCGGCCATCGCGTTCAGGTAGCGGCTGTGCGCAAAATGGCGCTCTTCCATCAGGCTGCGCGCTGCGTCGCGTGCATCGCCTTCGTCCGAATCGCCTTCGTCGCGATGCCAGGCCTTGTCGCTCCAGGGAAGATCGATCAGCCCCAGGCGCGCGCCGAGCGCCGCGCCTTCACGCACCGCAATCCACTCGGGGCTGTAGTCGCAGAACGGAAAGAAAGACGCGCGCGATTCGGTGCGCGTCTTGTCTTCCGAGTCGGGGTCGTCGACAGGCACCTGCCGGGTGCTCTGGCACAGCCATGCAACGGGAGCGGTGGTTTGCGCATGTTGCAGCAGAGGCAGCAGCGCGTTCAGGTCGTCCGGTCCTTCGACCAGCACGGCTGCCGGTTTGATCTCGCGCAGCAGCGCCCTCAGTGCAAATGCGCAGGCCGGGCTGTGGTGCCTCACGGGCACGAAGAACACGCCCTCGCCATCCTCGCCGAACAACCGCGCACGCGCGGCCTCCAGCGCCGCAGGCAGAACGCTGCCAGTGTCCGCAGCTACTGCCACAGCGCGCGCGCCGCGTCGTGAAAGGTCTTCCATTGCGCATCGCGCTTGCCGCGTTCGCGCACCACGGTGTCGAAGTAATGGCGCACGCGCTTCACATCGTCGGTGCTGTCCTTCAGAACCACGCCTTGCAGCTGGCCTGCGATCTCGCGCGCTGTGAGCTGGCCGCCGTTGAAATGGCGCGCCTGCAGGGCCGCCGCATAAGCAACGTTCACGGCCTCGGCGGTGGACATCACGGCATCGAGACCCTTGATGGCGGTGCCATCCTGCGTCTGGCCTGCGCGCAGTTCCTGGAAGGTGGTAACCAGCAGCGCCACCACGTCGCGTGGCACATCGACCGGCGACTCACCGCCGCTGTCGAGCTCGCGCTTCAGCTGCGCCATCACCAGTTCGACCTCGAACGAATGGTCCCGGATGGGCTTGACCGTTTCAAAGTTGAACCGGCGCTTCAATGCGGACGACATCTCGTGCACGCCGCGGTCGCGCAGGTTGGCGGTGGCAATGATGTTGAAGCCGCGCTGCGCATAGAGCCGGGCATCGTCGCCCAGCTCTGGAATCATGAGCTGCTTGTCGCTCATGAGCGAAATCAGCACGTCCTGTATCTCGGGCGGGCAGCGCGTGATTTCCTCGAAGCGCACCAGCTTGCCCGCACGCATCGCCTGGTAGAGCGGAGAAGGCACCAGCGCGCGCTGGCTCGGCCCCTCGGCCAGCAGTAGCGCGTAGTTCCAGCTGTACTTGATATGGTCTTCGGTGGTGCCGGCCGTGCCCTGCACCGTAAGCCCCGAATCGCCGCTGATGGCAGCCGCCAGCAACTCCGAGAGCAGCGACTTCGCGGTGCCCGGCTCGCCCACGAGCATCAGGCCCTGATGGCCCATGAGCGTGACGATGGCACGGTCGACCAGCGGATCGTCGCCGTAGAACTTGCGGCTCACCTGCAGCTTCTCGTCGCCGAGGATGAAGCGCCGCACCGCGCGCGGCGAGAGCTTCCATCCGGTGGGCCGCGCATCGGTGTCGGCCGCATGCAGGCGCGCGAGCTCGTCCGCATAGCGCGCCTCGGGTGCAAGGCGCACGGCCTGGGTGGCGGGAGAAGAAGGCGGTGTTGTGCCGGTGCTCATGATGGTGTTGCTGCTGGTTTTGCTGTGTGTAGGCGCGGCGGGCTTACCACGGCATCTTCTTTTCCCAGCCTGCGTCGAACCCGGCGCAGGCCTGGGCAATGGCCAGGTAGTCGGCATAGGCCTCTGCCAGGAGCACCGGCGGCACGCTCGACAGCGGCAGCGCCCGGTCGCTGTAGCCTCTGGTCTTCATGTCCTCGAAGCCCAGTGTCTTGAGCGCCGCGGGCACGTTCTCTTCCGGCAATGTGTTGCCCGAAAACTCGATGGCCACGCGCACGCCGGCCGACGAAAACTCCTTGGTGTACTGGTAGAAAAAGCCCCCGTCCTCGGCTTGCGCGCGCTGGTAGCCGAGCTTGGCAAAGCTGCCGCGCAGCGTGAAGGTGTCACTGACCCAGCCCAGCCGGTCGTTGATTTCACTCACCGGCTGGCCCTTGTCGTCGGTAAACGCAACCGCTGGCGGCTTGCGCGTCATCTGCGCGAAGAGGGGCACCAACTTGTAGTCCTTGAAGTGCTTGTTCCACGCGGCGGCCGTGCCTTCGTCGACCAGCGAGGCGTGGCCCAGGCGCAGCTGGCTGTCGGCCGCAAGCTCGACCTCGTCGTCCTGCGTGTCGATCAGGCTACCGTCCTCGGTGGGGCGGAAGCTGCCGCGCACCGCGCCTTCCGCGTCCAGTTCGAGCCACACGAGCCGCTGTATCAGCCGCCCGGCAATCGGGTGCCGGTGCAGGTATTCGCGCCACTCGGCCTGCGGCCAGACACGGCCGGTGCACATGGCTTCGAACAGGCGCGCGGTCTGCAGGTCGATGACCTGCTTGAGCTCTTTCTTGCTGGTCGAGAACTGGGCCTTCGCATCCTTGATGAGCGCGGGGTCGTCGTTCTGGCGCGGCTCGGGCAGGGCCTTGACGATCTTGCCCTCGGGGTTGCGCAGCTCGGGCTTCATCGCGGCATCGAGCACCACGGTGAAGATGCGGTCGCCATAGGCAAGTTCGAGCTTGCCTGTGTCGTCCAGGCCCGCGGTGGGAATGGTGCGGTCGGCGAGTTGGTCCTGCGTCCAGCCGTTGCGGTCGGCAATCTGCTGCACCAGCGCGCGCGCCTTCTCCTGCACAGAGGCGGTGCGGTAGCGGCGCGATATGCCCAGCAGCAGCTGGATCACGACCGGGTCGTTGCCCGGAGCCACGCCTTCGAGCATGGCCTCGATCTGCGAGCGGCGCTGGTAATGGTCGCGCATGTACTGCTGCAGCAGCGTGACGACCTCGTGCCCCGGCGTGTGGGCCGTCAGCGCCAGAATGCCTTTTTCGCCGATCGCGCTGCCGAGGTATTCGCTCATCTTTTCGCGCTTGCACTCCTCGAAGACCTGCTCCTGCGTCTTCTGGAAGTCGGCTTCGTAGTACTGCTTGTGCTCGGCCTTCGCGTTCTGGTAGCGCTGCTGGTTGCCCTGGTAGCGCTGCGGCGCATGGGCGTTGGCGTGCGCAATGCCTTCGTCGAGCGTGGGGTGGCGCGTGTCCTGCGCGATGAACTGGCGCAGCACCAGGCTGCCGACGGCCTGGCGGCTGGCTGCGTCGAGCAGGCCGAGGTAACGCGTGAGCAGTGCGTTGCCGCCCGGCTCCTTGAGCTTGCAGGCGAGCACCACCCACCAGCGCACGATCTCCGGTTCTACCGCGCTGCCGTCCAGCCATTTGCAGGCGGGCAGCGCGTCGAGAGAGAACCACGCAAGGCCCGCCGGGGGCCTGGCCTTCAGGCCTTTCTTCGCCTCGGCCAGAAGAATGGCCGGCGCAAGGCGCGCGGAGATGTCGTCGCCCAGCGCCTCGAGCGCGGTGAGGTAGGCCGCGCGCACGGTCTCGCGGGTTTCCTTCTCGAGCGCCTTGGTAATGGCGGGCACGGCATCGGCGTACTTGAGCTCGGCCAGCCAGTTGGCGGCCTCGATGCGCACCTCGCTCTTGGTGGAGCCGAGCGACTCGACCACGCGCCGGCCGATGTCGGGCAGCATCGACAGCGCCTTCTGCGCGGCTGCACGGTGCGTCTTGCCTTCGCCGAGCGCCAGTTCCATCACGCGCGGCAGCCAGCGTGCCTGCACGGTCGGGAACACGGCCAGCGTGCGCAGCGTGGCGTTCAGGTCGAGCTGGGTCTGGCGGCCCTCGCGCTTTGGCGGCGCAATGAGGCCCAGGCCTTCGTCGATGTATTCGGGGTGTTCCGCGAAGAAGGGCCACACGCGGTCGGCCGGCAGCACCTCGACCGCTGTGGCCTGGTTCCAGTACTGGTAGAGCGCGGTGTGCGCCACGTCGTCGATGGGCATGCCGGAGCGCTTGAGCAACTCGGCCAGCGCGCGCAGGTCGACCGATCCCACGGGCTGGCGGCCGAGCCACTTGTGAAAGCCGTCGTCGAACCAGAAGCTGGTCCAGTGGCGCGACACTGCCAACCAGCGGATCAGGTGCGGCATGCCGAACCCGGGCATTGCCTGCAGGCGATTGCCGAAACCCACGACCTGTTGCAACTGGCCGTTCTTCACGCGGTTCTGGTCGTTCTTGCTGCCCTGCCCGTTGAGCACACGCACGGCCACGCGCATGTCCTCGTCGGTGAGCTTCTTGTGGGCGGCGTAGTTGTCCTGGCGCCACTTGTACCTGTAGGTTTGCTTGGCGGCCTTGTTCTCCTCAATCTCGGCCTCGGCCGCGATGCGGTTCTTCTCGAGCAGCTCGATGCGGTTGGCAATGAGCAGTTGCACCGCGTCTTCGCCGAGCGGAATGTCCTCGAAGGGCTGCCAGGCCGGCGGCTCGGGCAATTCGAGCTCGCCCGCGTCGCCCGCGGCGTCGAGCCGCGACATGGCCGAGCGGATGGCCTGCTGCACGGCCTTGCTGGTCTCGGTGCCGGCCGCTGCGCCGAGCAGCGCCCGGGCGGCGTCGCCCGGCAGGCGCGCAAGCAGTTCGGCGGCCTGCGTGCGCTGGGTGGTGTCGCCGTCTTTCAGCAGTTGCCCCAGGAGTTCGAGCCGCTGCGCCTCGGCAATGCCCTCCAGGTGCGGCGTCGCCTCGGCACGCACCGTCTTGCTGCCGTCGATGGCCAGGCGCAGGAACAGCGGCGCAAAGTCGTTCAAAAGCGCCTTGTCCTTGCCGATGCGCCTGGCCAGCAGAACGCGGCCCGCGGCCGACAGCTTTGCGGGCAACGCCTCGGTGGCATCGCGCTGGCTGCGCATGTAGTCGGCCACGGCAGGGGCATCGACCAGGCCGTCGAGCCGGTCGTGATACCAGCTGTCCAGGCCCTTGCGCTCGAAGACCTCTTGCAGGGCGATGTGCGGATCGAGCCCTTCGTGCGCGAGCAAGGCTGCAATGAGATGAACATTCCACGCGGGCCGGTGCTTGGCAAGATCACGGTCGGCGGCGTTGCTGGAGCTGCTCTTGTTGAAGCTCGCGAACACCGCGTCGTTGACGAGGTACTGGAGCCAGTCGGGCACCGGCGCGCCGGGATGTTCGAGCGACTGGCCGCCGTCGGCCGCCGCAAGCAGCTTGCCAAGCCGCACCAGCACATCGAGCGGCGGCGCACCGGCATCTACGCCGGCGTAGAAGCGGCCGCGCTGCTCCAGGCTCTGGTTGCCGATTTTCTCCAGCGCCTTGTTCTGGTAGTTGCTGAAACCCCAACGCAGGCGCCCGGGAGCGCCGAGCAGTTGCCCGGGCTCGAAGGACTTGGCCGCCTGCAGGTCGAGCAGCACAGTTTCCTGCGTGCCGTCGACCAGGAACGCGGCCGCTTTTTGAGGCAGCTCCTTGCCTGCCTTTTCGAGCGGCTCGAAGGCCTGCTTCAACAGCTGCGCCTGCTCGCGCGTCAAGCCGTTGGCGGCTGCGGTGCCGGCGCTGCCCGTGACGGCGCCCAAGATCTTGTCCAGAAATCCCATGCGTTCTCCTCGTTCTCCTGGGGCCGATTTTGGCAGTTGGACATGACGCTTCGGCCAGTTCGCGGCCTGCAGAAACAACCGAAGCCAAAGGTTCTAAGCCGGTTGCGCTTTCCTTTGCTCCGGCAATCCGTCGAGTTCGCCAAGCAACTGGCACAGAAAGCCCAGCCTCAGCAACGGCACCGCGGCCGGCGCAGCAAGGTGCGTGCGCAGCGCACTCGACAGCACCTCCAAACCGACAGAGCCCGCGCGGTCGAGTGCATCGTGCAGGCGCTGCCGCTGTGCCGCGGTCAATGCCATGCGCCCGGTGGCGGCTTGCGTCTCGGCCACTTCAGCCACGGGCGCGAGCAGGCGTGCCGCCAGCGTGGGAGCACCCACGGGCGCCGCCTGCCGCTGCTGCTGCCGTGCCTCGAGCATGCGCAGGATGCGGTTGGCGAGCGACGTGGTGCGCGCGGGCTCGTCGGCAAAGTCGAGCGACACCGCTTGCAGCACCTTCTTCGCATTGCTGCTCAGCACGGCGATGGGCATGAGTTCGGTGCTCGCGGCGGAGCGCTCGATGCGCACCAGCACCGCATGCACCGGCGCGCGGCGCGCGGCAAGGCGGTCGAGGTTGTCGACGCGCTGCCGGTGCTCCGGGCCAACGGGAATGCCAAGCCGCAGCCATTGGCCCGCGTCGTCCTGCACCAGCCAGTCGAGGCGCTGCAGTGCTTCGTCGAGCACCGGCGGGCGCGTATCGGAAGGCCGCAGCAGCACTGCATCGAAAGGCTCGGCCACAAGGCCGGTGGCGCCGCGCAGGCGCTCGCCGAGTTCGGACCAGTTGCCGCAGCCGATCGACTTCAGGCGCGGGTCGTCGGCCGCCCACGCAGGCAGGGGCTGCGCACGGGTGGCGCCGCCGAGCGCCAGCCGGCCGTCTTCGGCAAGGCGGGGTTGTTCGAGGCGCAGGGCGGCCTCGCACACGCGCTGCGCGGCGCCCGCGCCGGACCACAGCGCGTTGGCGGACCATGCACCGCTGCGTGTGAAGGCGGTGTCGCTTCCGTCGGGCCGTGCGAGCGAGGCCTGCAGCACCCGCGCACCCGCCAAGTCCCAGAAAGCCACGGTGAGCCCGCGCGCGCCGCCGCGCGTCTGCCACCAGTGCGCCCCGAGCGGCAGCAGATCGAGGGCAGCCGATTCGTCGAAGTCGCGCTTGAGCCGGCCGCGCAGTGCCACGGCAAGTTCGCCCTCGGCCCGCGCGAGCGCGGCGCACAGCGCATGGATGCGCGCCATGAGCGCGAAGGCGTCGCGCTCTTCGGCGCGGTGGTCGCGCCGCACCAGCAGGTCGACGGTGCCGCCAAGGTTGCGCAGCAATGCGGCCAGGCGCGGCAAGCCCTCGCCGCGTGCGGACATGTTGAGTGCCAGGAGGCGCGCCGACGTCAACTCGCTCACATGAGAGAGGCCGCCTGTCAGCAACTCTTCCAGCATCGACTCCACCTGCAGCAGGAACGCGCGCTCGCGCTCGCCGAGGCGCGCGGTGTCTTCAACCGGCGCGGGCCGCGCGCTCTCAGGCCATGCAAAGGGCTGCCCGTGCGCGCTGCGCAGGGCGGCAATGGCGATCAGGTGCACCGCCTTGCGCTCTGCGGCAAGCACCTCGGACACCATGCCCGCATAGCCCGCGCCCGCCACCCAGCGGCACGAGGCGCCGAGCTCGGTCAAGTCCATGACGAGCGCGCCGCCCTGCACCCGCCATTCGACGACGCTGCTGGCAGCGGAAGCGGCGCGGCGCACGGCAGCCACGCCCGCGGCCTTGAAAAGTGCCGCGGCATCGAGCGCGAGGATTTCCGCGAGCGGGTCGGCAGCGGGCGGTGCCTTTGTTTCTTCCTGATCGCCTGAAGGTGCGCCGGCCGCACTGCCCGACACGGCCGGCTCCAGCGCACGCAGCCACAGCGCCGCGCCAAGTATGTGCTTGCAGATGCCCGGTGCCGGGCAGTCGCAGCGCGCCTGCTGCGGGCCGCGTGCATCGAGCTGCACGCGCTGGCCGTCGGCCGCGACCACGCCGCCCTCGGCGCCCTGCTCCGCCCACGCAATCTTGCCCGCCTCCACATCCTTTGCGGCGCGCCGGAGCAAACCCGGATTGGCAAGGGTGGCCAGGGTGTCGTCGTCGTAGGCGCGGTAGCCGTCGTACCAGGCCATCAGTTCATCACTTCCGCGAGCCACTGCGCAAAATGCGTGGGCGTGAGGGCCGCCACGTGCATGCCCTTGTCGGCCAGGCGCTGCGCCATTTGCCGGTCGTACACGGGGTTGGCCGATTCGTCGAGCGCGGCCAGCCCGAGCAGCTTGACGCGCGCCTGTGCCATGCGTTGCACCGCAGCCAGGAGCGGCCCGGGCGCGGCGCCTTCCATGAAGTCGCTGATGAGCGCGAACACCGTGCGCTGCGGGTTGCCCACCAGCGACTCGCAATACGCCACCGCACGGCCGATATCCGTGCCGCCGCCGAGCTGCACCGTGAGCAGCACCTCGACCGGGTCGTGCGCGAGGTGCGTGAGATCGACCACGCTGGTGTCGAACACCACCAGCTTCACGCGCACTGCGGGCAGCGAGCTCATGATGCCGGCGATGACGGCGCTGTAGATCACCGAATCCATCATCGAGCCGCTCTGGTCGACGCAAAGCACCACGTCCCAGGGCAGGTTGCGCTTTACGCGCGCGTTGAAGCGCGGATGCTCGATGACGAGTTGCTTGCGCTCCACGTCGTAGTGCTTGAGGTTGGCCGCGATGGTGGCGCGCGCATCGAAGTTCTGCGCGCTCTTGATGTGCGAGCGCCGCATGCGGTTGCGCCGGCCGACGAGCGCGTTGACAAAGTCGTTCCTGAGCTTGCGCGTGATCTCGTCGACGGTTTTCTGGATCACCTCGCGCACCGCGTCGCGCATCTGGCCCGAGAGCCGGCCGCGCATGCCGAGCAGCGCCTTGGCGAGGCCCGGCGTGGCGTCGAGCGAGCGCAGCACCGCCGGGTCGGAGAGCAGATCGGTCAGCTGGTAGCGGTCGATCGCCTGCGTCTGCATGCGCTCGAACACCTCTTGCGGAAAGAGACTTCGCGAGCGGCTGAGCCAGTCGACCGCGCGCAACTGGCTCGGGTCGAGCGAACCCGGCCCGCCGCTCGGCCGGGCCAGGCCGCGGCCTTCGTATTCACGGCCGTACAGATATTCGAGCGCCTGGTCGAGCTTCCAGTCACCCGCCGAGAACTGCGTCTGCGACAAGGGTTGCGCCGCATAGCGGCCGAGGATCAGGCGCCAGCGGCGCAGGGTTTCTTCGGACGACATGCGCAACGCGTTCGCAAGGACAGGTGGAAGGAACAGTCGGGGGAAGAGATGGGCGCCGGCAGCTTATCAGACGGCTGCGCGTGACATGCTCGCGCCCTCCCCGTCTCTTCTTCATGACCGAGCTTCATCCGTCCGCTGCACCAAGACGAAAAGAAAAGCCGGCCACGCTTTCGCATGGCCGGCTTCTGGAGCGGATGCTCGCCGAGGATTACAGCGGCAGCGAGTCGCCACGGGCCGCAGCGCGGGCTGCGGCACGCACCGTGGCGCGGTCCACCGTGCTGGCGACGATGGGAGCTACGCCGGCGGAAGCGCCTTCAGCATAGGGATCGGCGCTGCGGGCAGCTGCAACGGCGTCGGCACGCACTGCTTCGCGGCTGGCCGACGAAACGAACACTTGGGCCGGGCCTGCGTTGGCACCGGTGGCATAGGGGTTGGCGCTGTGCGCGGCAACCACGGCCTGGCTGGCAACTTCGGCGCGGCTGGCGGCCGAGGTCAGTTGATGCACGCCTTCATAGGTTTCGGCGTGGGCGGCACCGGCAACGGCCATGAGGGCAACAGCGACGGCGGAGAGGATCTTCGAGGCGTTCATTTTGATTTCCTTCAATTCAGTTCAGTTTTGACTTTGGATGATTTCGAACCGGTCTTGGGTGGGTCACCGTCCCTTCGGGGGGCGGCCACCTCGCTCGGGGCCCTGTTCACCCAGATCGGCTTGGTGGCCGGTCTGTGAGATGAATTGTGCGCCGTTCTCTAAGTAAAAACCCTCATCAAAAGGAACCTCGGCGTTCACAGAACGGAAACAATGGCAGTGGCCGGAGGAAGAAAACCTGAGCTACCTGGATGAAACTCGCCACCTGCGGGCTCCGGCTAAAGTAGTCGCCCCAAACCGGCTGTCCGGCTTCTCGGCCCAGCGCCAGGCAGGGCACCGCCGTATACACAACACACAGGAACATCAGCCATGGGCGCACAGTGGAAAGCAAAGCACAAGGATCTGGCCGCCAATGCCAAGGGCCGCCTGTTCGGCAAGCTGGCCAAGGAAATCATGATTGCCGCACGCAGCGGCGCCGATCCGGCCTCGAACGCACGGCTGCGGCTGGTGGTGGAGCAGGCCCGCAAGGTTTCGATGCCCAAGGACACGCTGGACCGTGCCATCAAGAAGGGTGCCGGGCTCACGGGCGAGGCGGTGAACTTCGAGCACGTGATCTACGAGGGCTTTGCGCCGCACCAGGTGCCCGTGATGGTCGAATGCCTGACGGACAACGTGAACCGCACCGCGCCTGAAATGCGCGTGCTGTTCCGCAAGGGCCAACTGGGCACCTCGGGCTCGGTGTCGTGGGACTTCGACCACGTCGGCATGATCGAAGCCGAGCCTTCGCGGCCAGACGCCGACGCCGAAACGGCCGCCATCGAAGCAGGCGCGCAAGACTTCGAGCCGGCCGGCGAAAACGGCGCCACGGTGTTTCTGACGGACCCGACCGACCTGGACCTGGTGAGCCGCGCGCTGCCGGCCCAGGGTTTTGCCGTGCTGTCGGCCAAGCTGGGCTACAAGCCCAAGAACCCGGTCGATCCCGCCAGTCTGAGCGCGGAACACCTGGAAGAGGTCGAAGTATTCCTGGCGGCCATCGATGCCAACGACGACGTGCAGAACGTTTTTGTGGGCCTTGCGGGCTAAGCCACAGCCGGGCCTGGATTTGCCCGGCCCGCCCGCTCGCCGCGCGCGAGCGGCAGCCACAGCGTAAAAAGCGTGCCCTCGGGCCCCGAGCGCCACGAGACCCTGCCCCCCACCAATTGCGCACGGCGCTGCTGGTTCTGCATGCCGCGCCCCTTGGCGTCGTTCATTGCCTTTTCCACCTGAAAACCCTGGCCGTTGTCTTCGATGGTCACTTGCACGCCTGAAGCATCGGCCGCGGTCGCCACGCGAATCTCGCTTGCGCGGGTATGGCGCAATATGTTGGCGATGCTCTCCTGGACGATGCGCAATATATGGAGCGCACTGGTCGGGTCGAGCCAGTCCAGCGCGGGAAGCTCCTGCACGTTCCACCGCAGCGCAACGCCCGAACTCTCGAGCCGCGGGCCCAGCCGGTAGCGCAGCGTGGCCAGCAGCAGGAGCAGGTCGTCTTCGAGCGGCTCCATCGAGTCGATGGTCAGCTTCAGGTCGTCCAGGCAGCTCTTGAGCAATTGCGACACCTTGTCGTCGCTCATGCCGCCACTTTCCACCGAGTGAATGGCGCTGATCAGCGACGAACCCAGCCCGTCATGCATGTCCTGCATCAGGCGCTGGCGCTCGTCGCTGATGGTTTGCAGCTTTTCCACCTCGCGCAGCCGCTGGTGGCTGAACTCGAGCTCGGCTTCGCGCGCACGCAGGCGCTCGGCCAGGCCGGCGTTGACCCGCTCCACTTCGGCAATGGCATTGACGTAGCGCCGGTACATCAGCACCCCGAAAACGCTGAACGTGACTGCGTTGGTGTACGCGCCGAGGTACCAGCCCTCGGGGCTGACGAAGTTGTTCTGCAGCAGCCAGTCGGACACCCCCAGCAGCACGCACACGCCAATGCCCGCTGCCACCAGCCGCCCTTCGCTGGAACGGCGCCATGCGCTGACGCCGCCCACCAGCGCAACGGCCACGCCCATCAAGGCGGCGCCGATGTAGATCAAGGGCGTGACCTGCGGGGTGTTTCTCAGGATGGCCGGCCCCGGCAGCGTCAACACGCCGATCAGCACAGTCCAGGCCACCACCCCGAAGGTCAGCCACCTGAGCGGCCGGCCATGCAGCTGGCGCAGCGCAAAGTGCACCACCGCGACCAGCCAGAACAGGGAGTTGACCGTGAGCCAGGCAAACCAGTCGTTGGCAACCGGAACGCTCACATAGAAGTGGAGGCCCCGCAGGAAAGATGTGGTCGCGAGGTTGAAGAAAAGCAGGTAGCCGGTTTCATGGCTGCGCTTGAACCACACGAACAGGGCGAACACGCCCACGGCCATGAAGGCAGCGCTGAGCATGGCCGGCAGGTCCTGCTGGAGCCACTGGCGCATCCGGTGCCGCACTTCCAGCGCCTCCACAGGGCCGAGCCAGAGCGACGAAACCGCCACCTGCACGCTTCGCTTGTGTTCGATCCGGAGCAGGATCTCGTCCGGCGGCGCGCCCTCGGGCGTCTTGCCCAGCAACACCCACAACGGCGTGCGGGTGCTGTTCCACAGCAGGCCTTGTACTTGTGCCTGGTAGGCCAGCCGGCCATTGACGTACACCGCAATCGGGCCGTCCGTCTTGATTCGCGCGCCATACAGAGCAAGCGGCGCCGGGGTGGCAGGCAGGTCGCGTGCCGAAAGCCGCAGCCATGCAATGCGGGTTGCAGCCGCCGAAGCGCTGCCATCGGCCTGGCTCAGCAATGCGACGGGCAAGGCCAGGGGCAGTTCGACGGGTTGCCAGGCGGGCGGCAGGGCCTTGCTGTCTACGGCAAGCGGTAGCCGGCGAAAAGCCGTGGCATTGGTGTCTTCTTCCTGCCAGTCGGCGCGCGTCATGTGCAAAACGGCCGATTCGTGCTCGATGCCGGCCGCGCTGAAGTACGCCGCCATGATCACCAGCAGCGCCAGGGAGACGACCAGCACCGCGTTCGCCCAGAAGGAAGCGAAGCGGTATCTGGAAAAGCGTTCGAGGAGCCGAGCACGCAGCCAGGGCAGAAATGCGGAGCTCATTGGCGCACCGGCGTGTCCTCAAAGTCGTATTGGCAACATTTTGTCCGCGTTTAGGACCGTTGTTTACGTTTTTGGGAGCAACGCCCGCCCGGCGATGGCGATCGAGATGTAACAACAATTGTTAAAAACTTCGGCCGCATTGCAACTAAATGTGCAATTCTGTGAACTATTCTACTATTCATCCGCGACAATAGCCGGCACCATCCGCACCCGTTCTCCCGTCGTTTTCTTAACAACTGTTGGCATCTCTCATGAAAAAACCTTCTCTTCTCCTCGCTTCCATCCTCGCAATCACGGCTACCAGCGCTGCGATGGCTGCAACGTCCTCGTCTACCTTCCAAGTCCTGATCACGGTCGCCAAGGCCTGCTCGGTCACGGCAGGCAACGCCTCCAACATCGATTTCGGCACGGTCAACTCGTCGGCCACCGGCCTGGTTGCCTCCAGCAACATCAGCGTTACATGTTCCAAGACGACGCCCTACAACGTGGGCCTGACGCCTTCGAACACCAACACCTCGGGCGCCGGTGTAATGAAGTCGTCGTCCGCGCCGGCCACCAATACGGACACCGTTGCCTACCAGCTGCGCTCGGTGAGCGGCACGGGCCCGGTCTGGGGCAGCACCGCCACCCCCACCGCAGTGGGCAACGGCGTGGCCGGCACCGGCACCGGCGCGGCGCAGTCGATCCCCGTGTTTGCCACGGTCGCCAACGCCAACGTGACGCCTGATTCCTACTCCGACACCGTGACCGTCACGGTCAACTACTGATCGACTCCCCGTGCACCACTTGCTCCGCTACACCGCCGCCCTCGCGCTCGCCTTGGCGCACGCGTTCGCCTCGGCGAGCGGGCTGCAGGTTTCACCGGTCACGCTGACGCTCCAGGCCACGCAGAACGCGGATGGCCTGTGGCTCAGCAACACCGGCGACACAGTGGTGCACGCCCAGGTACGTGTCTATCAGTGGACGCAGGAGAACGGCGCCGAAAAGCTCACACCTTCGCGTGAACTTCTTGTAAGTCCGCCGATGGTGCAGCTTGACGCGTCCGCGCGGCAACTGATTCGCGTCATCCGCACCGGCGCCACTGCCGGTACGGTCGAAGGCTCGTACCGGGTCATCATCGATGAGCTGCCGGTCGAGATGAAGGAAAAGAAGGGCCTGCAGCTGGTGCTGCGCTATTCGGTGCCCATCTTCATCGCGGCCGCGGGCGCGCAGTCGCCCGCACCCCAGCTCACATGGTCCCTTCGCAGGGAAGACGGCCAGGCCGTGCTCGAAGTCGCCAACAACGGCGGCATGCACGCGCAGCTGGCAGACCTGGATTTTGTCGACACCGTCGGCCGCCGCACACCCGTGCATGCCGGACTGATGGGCTATGTCTTGCCCGGCGCACGGATGCGCTGGCCACTGAAGACATCCACAGAAACATTCGCCCTCGGGGGCGTTCTGGAAACGAAGATCAATGGCAACGCGACGCAGGAAAACATCCCGCCGCTCCCACGCGTCCGCTAAGCGCCTGCTGCCACTGTTGCTTCTTTCCGGTCTGGCGTCCTTGGCCGCTCAGGCGCAGAACGTTGCAGCCGTGTCCAGCTCGCTGGTGGCCGCGTCTGCGGAAGAAAACCTCGCCGGCACCGGCGGCACCGACCTTTACCTGGAGCTCAGCCTCAACGGCAACCCCCAGGGCCTGGTGCACTTCGGCCTGCGCGGCAAAGAGCTCTGGGCCAGCGCCGCCACATTGCGGCAGCTGGGCTTCGTGCTGCCGGCCGGCACGGCCGATCCCGTTCAGATCAAGAGCCTTCCGGGCGTGCAGGTCGAATACGACGCGGCAACCCAGCGCGTCTCGATCATGGCTGCCGCCGACGTGCTGCGCCTGCCCACGACCGTGGTCGACACCTCGACGATCACCGCGCAAAGCGCCAGCTCCTCGACCGGCCTGCTGCTCAACTACGACCTCTACGGCACGCAGGGCCGCGGCAATACGTCCAGCTTCAATGCGTTGACCGAACTGCGCGCCTTCAGCGGCAGCGCGGTGCTCAGCAACACGATGATGTCGCGCACCTCCCGCCTCGGCGACGAAGGCTGGAAGCACGACTCCGTGCGGCTCGACACCACCTGGAGCAAGTCGTTCCCCGACGACATGCTCACGCTTCGCGTGGGCGACACCACCACCGCCTCGCTGCCGTGGTCGCGCTCCACACGCATCGGCGGCGTGCAGCTGTCGCGCAACTTTGCGCTGCAGCCCTATCGCACCACCACCCCGCTGCCGGCATTCCTGGGCTCGGCCACGCTGCCCTCGCAGGTGGAGCTCTACATCAATGGCCTGCGCCAGTACTCGGGCCAGGTGCCGGCCGGGCCTTTCCAGCTCAAGACGGTGCCAAGCATCAATGGCGCCGGCAACGCGCAGGTGGTGCTCACCGACGCCTTCGGCCGCGCCACCACGCTGGATTTTTCGCTCTACGACACCCAGCGGCTGCTGCAGGAGGGCCTGTCCGACTGGTCGGTCGACCTGGGCATGGTGCGCAAGAGCTACGGCCTGCGCTCCTTCGACTACGGCAACGATGCCGCCGCATCGGGCACCTGGCGCTACGGCGTGAGCAACAGCTTCACGCTGGAGACGCATGGCGAGGCGACGCGGGGCCTGGTCAAGGGCGGCATCGGCGGTGCCTGGCTGCTCGGCCAGAGCGGCGTGGTCTCGGGCGCCGTGGCGCGCAGCACCTACGGCGGCGAGCAGGGCTCGCTGGTCAACCTGGGCTACAGCTGGCGCGACAACCAATTCAACTTTGCCGTCGAAGGCACCCGCACGCGCGGCGAATACCGCGACGTTGCCTCGCTGTACGGCGGGCCGCCGCCGCGCGGCTCGGGCCGGGCCTCGATCGGCTACAGCACGGGCAGCTTCGGCAGTTTCGGCCTCAGCTACCTTTACCTGCGCTATCCCGCTCAGCAGCCCACGCGCCTGGCAAGCCTGTACTGGTTCAGGGGCGTGGGCCGCAATGCCTCGGTGAACGTCAGCCTCAACCAGAACCTGGACGACCGCCGAGAGCGCAGCCTGTTCGTCGGCTTTACCTGGGCGCTGGACGGCAACATCACGGCCAGTGCGGGACTCCAGCGCGAGCGCGACCACACCATCTACAGCGCCGACGCGCAGAGCTCGACCCCCGGCGAAGGCGGCTTCGGCTGGCGCGCGGGCCTGCGCCAGGGCGGCGGCCAGAACGGCGGCCAGGCCGAGATCGACTACCTGGGCCGCTACGGCCGCGCCATGGCCGGCATCAGCGTGCTGGGCGACAGCCGCTACGCCTACGCAGGGGCCACGGGTTCCGTCGTGTTCATGGGCGGCCAGACCTTTGCGGCGCGCCGCATCGACGACGCCTTCGCGGTGGTCTCTACCGACGGCATCGCCGGCGTGCCGGTGCGGCTGGAGAACCGGGACATCGGCATCACCAACGGCAATGGCATGCTGCTGGTGGCACCGCTCAGCGCCTACCAGAACAACCAGCTGTCCATCGACCCGATGCAGTTGCCGGCCGACGTGCGAATCGAGCGCGTCAAGACTGTTGCCACGCCGAGCGACCGCGCAGGCACGCTGGTGCGCTTCGGCATTACGCCCATCAGCGCGGCCGCGCTCATTTTGGTGGACGACGAAGGCAAGCCGCTGCCGCTGGGCAGCCGTGTGCGCGCCAACGCGCAAGGCAGCGAACCCGCCCTGGTGGGCTTCGACGGCGCGGTGTACCTCGAGTCGCTGCAGCCCCGCAACACCCTCGAGGTACAGACGCCCGCCGGCCGCTGCCGCGCGAGCTTCGACTATCGCAAGGACGGCGCCGGAATTCCGCAGATCGGGCCGCTGCGCTGCGCCAAGGAAACCAAGACGCCATGAGCTCTCTGACCCGCTCCTTGAAGGCCCTCGGCCTGCCCCTGCTCTTCGCGCTCCTGTGGTGGCTGCCCGCAGGCAGCGCCCAGGCGGCGGTCACTTGCAACGCGAACATGTCGAACGTTGCTTTCGGCACGGTCGAACTTGTCGACGGGACTGCGCCGCCGTCGGCCAACGCAACACTGAGCTACACCTGCGACAACACCGGCAACAGCACCGAGTTCGTCAGGGTCTGCTTCAACATCGGCGACGGCGACGAAGGCCTGACGAACTTCAATCCACGCGTCATGAAGAGCGGTACAAACAGCTTGAAATTCCAGCTCTACCAATCCACGAGCGGCACCATCTGGGGCTCGAACGGCAACGCAGCGGTGCCCAACCCCTTCGTCGCCACCCTGAGCATTGCCCGCCGGTCGAGCACTTCGGGGAGCGCCACCATGCGCGGGGAGCTGCTTCCCCTGCAGAGCACGGTGCCTCCCGGTGCCTACCAGGACAACTTCGGCGGTATTCACACCTCGATCACGCTGTCGTCGAGCACCACGGCCACACCGGCAACTTGCAACACCTCGATGGCGGACAACTTTTCCTTCTCGGTCACTGCAAACGTCTCCAAGAGCTGCCTGGTGACGGCCGATCCGCTGAACTTCGGCACAGTCAACGGCCTGCCGGGCCAAGCCGACCGGGACCAGACGAGCACGATCAGCGTTACCTGCACCACGCCTACCGCATACACGGTAGCGCTGACCCCGTCGAACGGCTCGACGGCGGGCGTCGGCAGCATGGCGCCGACAGGCGGCGTACCCGGCAACACGGACACGGTGCCATACCGCCTCTATCGCAATGCCGCCCGCACCACCGTCTGGGGCAGCGTCACCGGGACCAATACAGTTGCGGGCACCGGCAACGGCCTGGCCCAGGCGCTCACCCTGTACGGCCGCGTTCTGGGCGCCAGCGCCAACGTGCGTCCGGACGACTACCGCGACGTCGTCACAGTCGCCGTAACCTACTGAACTCCGCCGGCAAGCAAGCCGGCCCGGAAAAACCTGCTAGCCAATAGCAGGTTATGGGTAAAGAATGCCGCGCACGGCCTTCATTTTCCCGAGACTCTGCCGATAAACCTGGACAGGGCATCAATGCGATGCCCTCCACCAGGTGCGACGAGAGGAGGAGTTCCAATGTCCGGAAACATGTCCGCTGCAGGTGCAATTGCCCTGCGCCCGACGCGAGTGGCGCCACCGCTGGCCACCGTCGGCATGCTGCTGTTGCTGCTGCCGCTCCCGCTGCGGCTCAGTTCGGCGGAGCCGACGCATGGCATGAACAGTTCAACGGCCCAGTTCGGCGTGACGATGGTCGTCCTGCCGACCTTCAAGGTGCTCGAGGTCACGCCGGTCAAGGGCGGCCATGAATACCGCGTATGGACCAACATGAAGTCGGTGGTCATCAAGGGCCGCGAGTACCGGTTCGACAAGATCGGCGAAACAAGGCTCATGGTGGCCGGAAACGATGCCGACGGCCGCGACAGCCTCGCATCCGCCTGGCAAGGCGTCATCGGTGCAATGGCGGCGACTTCGGGCTCCGCTCCGTCTCAAGCCACCGCCCCGGCCGGCGACGGAAGCAATGCGATGCGGGTCACGGTGACCTACTGACCGCGCTCCATAAAAAAAAGCCTGCAGCGGTGAACTGCAGGCTTTCGATTCGGCGAATTCCGCGAATCGATTTTCAGAACGGAATATCGTCGTCCATGTCGTCGAAGCCCGACGACGACTTGGCCGGTGCCTGGCGCGGTGCCGCTGCCGGAGCGCGCGGTGCTGCGGCGGGTGCACGGGGGGCATAACCGCCGCCACCGCCGCCGCCACCACCGCCTTGCGAGTAGCCGCCACCGCCGCCGCCCTGCGAATAGCCGCCATCGTCCTCCGGACCGCCAGACGGGCCGCCCTGGCCTTGGCGGCTGCCCAGCATCTGCATCTGGTCGGCGCGGATTTCGGTGGTGTATTTTTCGATGCCGTCCTTGTCGGTCCACTTGCGCGTGCGCAGGCTGCCTTCAACGTACACCTGCGAGCCCTTGCGCAGGTATTGGCCGGCAATTTCGGCCAAGCGGCCGTTGAAAACGATGCGGTGCCACTCGGTGGCTTCGCGCATTTCGCCGCTTTGCTTGTCTTTCCAGCGATCGGTGGTGGCTACGGTGACGTTTGCCACCTGGTCGCCGCTCGGAAAAGTACGCATTTCGGGGTCGCGCCCCAGGTTGCCGACGACGATGACTTTATTGACCGATGCCATATGCACTGCCCCTGATAAGTAGATGAAGGAGAAGGTTGAAAGGAACCCTCGATTGTGCCCCAGGCTGCCGCCGGCATCCCCGTCGGGTGCCAGAATGAGGGTTCGGCATGAATAGAGAACCCGACTTCCTCGAGCACCTGCGCGCCGAATTGCGCGGTGGCCGCATCTGGCTCGACCGCGCCATCGTGCTCGGCTACGCCATTGCGGCCGGGCTCTTCGTGGTGGGCTTCACGGTTGCCAGCGACTGGGTCTTCGGCCAGTTCCACCGCTTCTACCAGGCGTGGCCCTGGGCGGTGCTGCTGACCACGCCGCTCATCACGGCGGCCATCGTGTGGTTCACGCTGCGGTTTTTTCCCGGTGCGGGCGGTTCGGGCATTCCGCAGATCAAGGCCGCGCTGCATCCGGCGCTGCCCGAGGAGCGGCGCTTCGTCTTCGCGTCGCTCCGGCTCACGGTCGCAAAAATCGGGCTGGGCGTTGCGGGTTTCGCGGCCGGGCTGTCGATCGGGCGCGAAGGCCCCTCGGTGCAGGTTGCCGCTGGCGTCATGCAGCACGCGCGGCGCTGGCTGTCGCCCAACACCACCATCGATTCCCGCGCGCTGCTGGTGGCGGGCGGGGCGGCTGGCATTGCCGCGGCCTTCAATGCACCGCTGGCGGGCGTAGTGTTCGCCATCGAAGAACTGTCGGGCCGGCTGGAGGCGCGCTCCAGCGGCCTCATCATCACGGCCATTGTGCTGGCGGGCCTGGTGGCGGTGTCGGCGTTCGGCAATACCAGTTACTTTGGCGTGATCCGCGTGCCGCGGCTGGGCTGGGACGCGCTCGGGCCCGGGCTGCTGGTCGCTCTGCTGAGCGGCGCTGCGGGCGGTCTGTTCGCGCGGCTGCTGATTGCCTCGCTGACCGGCACAGCCGGGCGGCTCAACCGCTGGCGGGCGCGCTTTCCGGTGCGGTTCGCGGCCTGCGGCGGGCTGGCGGTGGCAGTCATCGGGCTGGTGACGGGCGGGGTCACCTTCGGGGCAGGGTCGGAAGCGGTCAAGCAGATGCTGCTGGGCCATGACGAACTGACGCCGCTCTACACCGCGCTCAAGTTCATTGCCACCTGGCTCACCGCCTGGTGCGGCGTGCCCGGCGGCATCTTCGCGCCGTCGCTGTCCATCGGCGCGGGCATTGGCGATGCGGTGGCCGGACTGGCGGGCAATGACCTGGGGCCCGCGCTCATCGCCATGGGCATGGCGGGCTTCCTGGCCGCGGTCACGCAGGCGCCGCTCACGGCGTTCATCATCGTGATGGAAATGGTCGACGGCCATTCGATGGTGCTGAGCCTCATGGCATCGGCCATGCTGGCCAGCCTGGTCTCCCGCATGATCAGCCGGCCGCTCTACGAGACGCTGGCCGAGCACATGGTGGGCCGCGCCATCGGCAGCACCGCGCCGGTGCACCGGGCGGAACCGGAGGCCCCGGCGGAGAAACCGCCACAACCCGCCCCCTCGCCATGAAATTGCGGGCGGACTATCATGCTCGGTTGCCCTCGGACGATCGAACCCTTGAAATCCCCCGCCACTGACAACCCGGAACGCGACGCCTACCTGGGCGCCGTGCTCGCGCAGCAGCGCATCAGCATCCGCGGTGCGCGCACCCACAACCTGAAGAACGTCGACCTCGACATTCCGCGCAACAAGCTGGTGGTGATCACCGGCCTGTCGGGCTCGGGCAAGTCGAGCCTGGCGTTCGACACGCTGTATGCCGAAGGGCAGCGGCGCTACGTGGAAAGCCTGTCGGCCTATGCGCGGCAGTTTCTGCAGCTCATGGACAAGCCCGACGTCGACGTGATCGAGGGCCTTTCGCCCGCCATCAGCATCGAGCAGAAGGCCACCAGCCACAACCCGCGCTCCACCGTGGGCACGGTGACCGAGATCCACGACTACCTGCGCCTGCTCTATGCACGCGCCGGCACGCCCTACTGCCCCGAGCACCACCTGCCGCTGCAGGCGCAAACGGTGTCGCAGATGGTCGACGCCACGCTTGCCATTCCCGATGAGCCGCGCCTGATGATTCTTGCGCCCGTCGCGCGCGAGAAGAAAGGCGAGTTCCTGGAGCTCTTCGCTGAAATGCAGGCGGCTGGCTACGTGCGCTTCCGCGTCGACGGGCAAACCTACGAATACAACGACCTACCCAAGCTCAAGAAAACCGAGAAGCACGACATCGATGTGGTGATCGACCGGCTGCGCGCACGCCCCGACATGCAGCAGCGCCTGGCCGAGAGTTTCGAGGCGGCGCTTCGGCTGGCCGAAGGCCGCGCCATTGCACTGGAGCTGGGCACCGAGGGAGCGTCCGACAAGGAGCACCTGTTCAACGCCAAGTTCGCGTGCCCGATCTGCCACTACTCGCTGTCGGAGCTGGAGCCGCGCCTTTTCTCGTTCAACTCGCCTGTGGGTGCCTGCCCGAGCTGCGACGGCCTCGGCCACCGCGAGGTGTTCGATCCGGCGCGCGTGGTGGCCTTTCCGTCGCTCTCGCTGGCCAGTGGCGCCATCAAGGGCTGGGACCGCCGCAACGGCTACTACTTCAGCATGATCGAGAGCGTCGCCAAGCACTACAAGTTCGACGTCGACGCGCCCTTCGAATCCTTGCCCGCCTCGGTGCAGCAGGTGCTGCTGCACGGCTCGGCGGCCGAGGAGATCAAGTTCAACTACACCATGGAGTCGGGCAACTTCGCGGGCAAGAAGCTCACGAAGAAGCATCCCTTCGAGGGCATCATCCCGAACATGACGCGGCGCTACCGCGAAACCGATTCGGTGATGGTGCGCGAAGACCTTGCGCGTTTTCGCAACCTGCAGCCCTGCCCCGACTGCGGCGGCTCGCGGCTCAGGCCCGAGGCGCGCAACGTGTTCCTGGTGGACGAAGCCAATCGCCCGGCCGACGGCGGCGACCCGCCGCGCATGGCAATCTTCGAACTGAGCCACCTCACGCTGCGCGATTCGCTCGCCTGGTTCCAGAACCTGAAGCTGCGCGGCGCCAAGGCCGACATTGCCGACAAGGTGGTGCGCGAAATCGGCCTGCGCCTGAAGTTCCTGAACGACGTGGGACTGAACTACCTGAGCCTGGACCGCAGCGCCGAGACGCTTTCGGGCGGCGAGGCGCAGCGTATTCGCCTGGCCTCGCAAATCGGCTCCGGCCTCACGGGCGTGATGTACGTGCTCGACGAGCCGAGCATCGGCCTGCACCAGCGCGACAACGACCGCCTTATCGGCACGCTGAAGCACCTGCGCGACATCGGCAACAGCGTGATCGTGGTCGAGCACGACGAGGACATGATCCATGCCGCCGACCACGTGATCGACATGGGCCCCGGCGCGGGCGTGCACGGTGGCCGCGTGATGGCGCAGGGCACCTACGCCGAGGTGTCGGCCAACCCCGATTCGCTCACCGGCCAGTATCTGTCGGGCACGAAGAAGATCGAAGTGCCCAAGCACCGCACCGCCTGGCTGCCGGTCGTGAAGAAGCCGGCCTTCAACGAAGGCAAGAAGGCCTCGCGCTTTCCGCCGAGCCCCGCGGCCGAACGGCGCGCCGCGCGCGAGGCGGCTCACCTTGCTTCACAAACCGACCTGCAGGAAATCCGCGTGGTCGGCGCCACCGGCAACAACCTGAAGAATGTGAGCGTGGCCTTTCCGGTCGGCCTGCTCACCTGCGTTACCGGCGTTTCGGGTTCGGGCAAGTCGACGCTGGTGAACGACACGCTCTACACCGCCGTGGCTCGCACGCTCTACCGCGCGCACGAAGAACCGGCCGCGCACGAATCGGTCGAGGGCATCGAGTATTTCGACAAGGTCATCAACGTCGACCAGAGCCCCATCGGCCGCACCCCGCGCAGCAACCCGGCCACCTACACCGGCCTGTTCACCCCCATTCGCGAGCTGATGGCCGAGACCAACACCGCGCGCGAACGCGGCTACGGCCCGGGGCGCTTCAGCTTCAACGTGGCGGGCGGCCGCTGCGAGGCCTGCCAGGGCGACGGCGTGGTGAAGGTCGAGATGCACTTTCTGCCCGACGTGTACGTGCCCTGCGAGGTGTGCCACGGCCAGCGGTACAACCGCGAGACGCTCGAAGTCCAGTACAAGGGCAAGAACATTGCGCAGATCCTCGAGATGACGGTCGAGGTGGCGCACGAGTTTCTGAAGGCCGTGCCGACCATCGAGCGCAAGCTGCGCACGCTGCTCGACGTGGGCCTTTCGTACATCAAGCTCGGCCAGTCGGCCACCACGCTTTCGGGCGGCGAGGCGCAGCGCGTGAAGCTTGCGCTCGAGCTCAGCAAGCGCGACACCGGCCGCACGCTCTACATCCTCGACGAGCCGACGACAGGCCTCCATTTCGCCGACATCGAACTGCTGCTGAAGGTGCTGCACCAGCTGCGCGACGCGGGCAACACCATCGTCGTGATCGAGCACAACCTGGACGTCATCAAGACGGCCGACTGGCTCATCGACATGGGGCCCGAGGGCGGCGCCGGCGGTGGAACGGTGGTGGGCGAAGGCACGCCGGAAGACATCGCGGCCAATGAGGCGAGCCACACGGGCCGTTACCTCAAGCGCCTGCTGTAGCCGGCAGCAGCGCCGGCTTGCTGCGCGAATGCGCAAGCCGCGCCACAATCGCGGCCCATGCCTTCCTTCACGCCGCGCCAGTTCGTCCTGCTCGTTCTACTGACCCTTGCATGGGGCCTCAACTGGCCCGTGATGAAGCTCGGCGTGGCGGACTATCCGCCGCTCGCCTTCCGCGCCATTTCCATCTGGCTGGGCCTGCCGGTGCTGGGCCTTGCGCTGGTGTGGATGAAAGTGCCGTTTCGTGTGCCGCGAAGCGCGTGGCCCGACCTGGTGTGGCTCGGCGCCACCAACATGTTCGTCTGGCATGCCTGCATCATCCTTGCGGTGAAGGCGCTCTCTGGCGGGCGCGCGGCAATCCTCGGCTACACGATGCCGGTGTTCTCTGCGGTGATCGGCGCGGTGCTGTTCTCTGCCGTGCTCACGCGGCGCGCATGGATCGGCGTGGGTGCCTGCGCGGTGGGCGTGGGGCTCTTGCTGTGGCACGAGCTCACCGACTTTGCAGGGCGGCCCGGCTACGTGGCGCTCGCACTGGCGGCTGCCGCAACATGGGCGTTGGGCACGCAGCTCCTGCGGCACACGCGCATCGGGCTTCCAACGCTCACGCTCTCGTTCTGGATGACCGCAATGACGGCTGTCGTGATGACGGCGCTCACGCTGCTTTTCGAGCGCGACCAGTGGCGTTGGCCGGGCGAGGTGACCTGGGGTTCGATTCTCTACAACGCGGTGCTGATCTTCGGCTTTGCGCACGCGGCCTGGTTCTACCTGGCGCGCGGCCTGCCGCCGGTGGCATCGACGCTGAGCGTGATGTTCATTCCGGTGCTCGGCGTATTCAGCGGCGCGGTGTGGCTCGGCGAGGTGGTGCACTGGCAAGACTGGGTTGCCGTTGCGCTGATGATGGTGGCGATTGCCTCGGTGCTCTGGCCCTCTCGCGGTGCCACAGCCAAGGCCTGACGAAGAAGCCTCAGGTCGTCGTCTGCACGTGCAGGCGGCTCGTCTTGCAGCGGTGCAGCGCGCGGTAGTGCTCCAGCGGCCGGCCGTTGGCACCGTAGGCAATCGACTCGATGCGCAGCAGCGGCTCGGGCTGCGGCAGGTCGAGCAGCTTGCAGGTTTCGGCATCGGGCAGCACCGCATCGATCCAGCGCTCGGCGCGCACCAGCCGCAGGCCGTATTGCCTGCGCAGCACGTCGTACAGCGAACGGTCTTCCAGCCGGGCGCGGTGCAGCCCGGGAGCCAGGTCGGCCGGCACCACGGTTTCGACCAGGAGGCGCAGTTCGCCATCGACGCTGCGAAGGCGCTTGAGCGCGACGACCTGCGTGTCGTCGGCCAGCCCCAGTGACGAGGCTTCTTGCGCAGTGGGTGCGCGAAGTTCCTGCGTGAGGATCTGGGTGCGCACCGAGCGGCCCTTGCGCTCCATCTCGTCGGAGAAGCCCAGCACGGTCGAAACAAAATCTTCGTCGCGCTCGCGCGCCGACACAAACGCGCCGCGCCCCTTGATCTTGTAGATGAGGTTGTTGCGCACCAGGTCGGCCAGCGCCTCGCGCACCACGATGCGCGAAATGCCGAACTGCTCGCCCAGCTCTGCTTCGGAGGGCAGCTTGGCGCCGATGGGCAGCACGCCTTGCAGGATCTGCAGGCGAATGGCGTCGCGAAACTGCGCCCACAGCGGCGATTCGGAGTTGCGGTCGAGCACGGTCGACATGTCGTTGGGACTGTTCACTTTTTTAAGCCTGGCCAAGCACTGGGCTGGCCATCAATGATGCATCGAAAGAAGATTGTTCGCCCGGCGCCACGGCGTGCAAGCGTACGTTGTGTCGCTCGCGCAGCGCGGTGGCGCAGGCGCACAGCTCGTCATGGGCCTGGCTTGCATCCCAGCCCAGCGCTTCGGCCGCGACACCCGCTATTTCGGCCAGCGCGGCATCGGTCACCAGGCCGCGAATGGCCAGCAGCGTGCGGCGAATCACAAGATCGTCGAGATGCACCACGCCGGTTTCAAGGCACAGGTACGACAGCTCGGCAGCCGAATAATCAGGCGCATGCCGCAGGGGTACGTCGCCCGATGCGGCAAGGCGCTGCGCCAGCGGCAGCGCCTTCGAGCCGTAGCGCGCCAGCAGGTTCAGCGCGCGCGTGCGGCCTATGCCCGACGCCACCATCATCTTCTCGATGAAACGGTCCGTCGCCGATGCATCGGCCGGCAGGTCCGCACCCCCACCGATAGGCAGCAGCTCGGTCGATGCGGTGCGCGAGCGGCCCAGCAACTGCAGCACTTCGTTGGACGCCTCTTCGGCCAGTGAGCGAAAGGTGGTCCACTTGCCGCCGACCAGCCCGACGATGGCGATGTCCCGCGTTGCATTCGGCGGATCGACCACCACCGAATGGTCGCGCGAAATCTGCCCGGGCTTGTCGGCATCGGAGCGCGCGAGCGGCCGCACGCCAACGTAGGTGTAGACCACGTCGCCGCGGCCGAAAGCCATGTTCGGAAAAACCTCGCGCAGCACGTCGATCAGGTAGTCGACCTCGGCCGGCTCGGTGACGATCTGGTCCGGGTCTTCCACCGGAATGTCGGTGGAGCCCACCAGCACGCGGTCCAGAAACGGGTAGACGATGCACACGCGCCCGTCCACCGCCTCGAAGTAGGCCATGCGGCCGTCGAGCGCATCGCGCAGCGCAGGGTGGTCGAGCACCAGGTGCGAGCCCTTGGTGCCCATCACGCGCGGGCCGGCACCGCCGAGCACCGCCGCGCTGCGGTCGAGCCACGCGCCGGTGGCGTTCACCACGGTGTCGGCGGTCACGCGCACGAGCGCGCCGGTGATCTCGTCGCGCAGCGTGAGGATGTTGCCCGCGCAGCCCATCACGCGGCAGTAGTTCGCGGCCGCCGAGCGCGGCTGGTCGCGGCACGCATCGCCGATGAGTTCGAGGATGAGCCATTCGGGATGGCTGATCCACGCATCGAAGAACGTGGCGGTCCAGCGGATTGCCGTACGGAACAAGCCGCGGTCGGCCGAAGGCACGCGGCCGATGCGATGCCCCGGCATCACGCGCTGGCGGCGCCCCAGGAGGTCATAGAGCCGCAGGCCCAGCGCCACGGCCAGCAGGCCCCGCGTGCGCTGCGGCGGCGTGCGGCCGAAGAACTTGAGCGCGCTGCTCATCAGCCCGCCGAAGAAGTTGGCCAGCGGCACCACCGTCTTGAGCGGCCGCACCAGGTGCGGTGCATTGCGCAGCAGCAGGTTGCGCTCGCGCGTGGCTTCGGCCACCAGCGAGAAGCTGCCGCTCTCCAGGTAGCGAAGGCCGCCGTGGATCATGCGTGAAGGCGCGCTGCTGGCGCCTGCGCCAAAGTCGCCCTTGTCGACGATGAGGCAATCCACGCGCTGCAGCGAAAGGTCGCGAAACACGCCCACGCCGTTGATGCCGGCGCCCACGATCACGGTGGAGAAATGCCGCCCCGCCAGGGAGGCAGGACGCACGAAGGGCAATTGCCAGGCGCTCATAGAAAAACCTCCGCGCTGCGCGCTGCGGTGCGAGCGCCTTCGGGCGGCCGGGCGGCGCTCATAGAAAAACCTCCGCGCTGCGCGCTGCGGTGCGAGCGCCTTCGGGCGGCCGGGCGGCGCTCATTTCGCGCCTCCCGCAAGGTGGGTGAATACAGGTGACATGCTGTCGATCAGTTCGTTGAAACCGGCGTTGAAATCCGCATGGGCGCTGGCGTCCCGCGCATCGGGTTCGACCACTTCGCAAGGCGCGAGCAGCGGGCTGCCCTGGGCCGCGTCGTCGAGGCCCTGCGACATGGCCGCGTAGATTGCTGCGCCGCGCGCACCGGTCTCGTCGTCGGCGCAGCGCTCGACGGGCCGGCCGAGAAAGGACGCCAGCAGGCGCACGAGGCGCGCATCGCCCGCGCCGCCGCCGAGTACCGTCGTTTCGCCAACCGCGAGGCCGGCTGCGGCAAGGCGCGCCGTGTGCCGCGCATGCAATGCCGCAACGGAATCGACCACGGCGCGTGCCATGTCGGCGCGCGTATGGTGGCTCTTGAGGCCCACGAAGCCTGCGGTCACACCGCCTCCGCCGTTGACGAAAGGAAGAAAGCGCAAGCCGCCGGCGCCGAGCGGCACTGTCATGGCAAGGTCGACCACCGCGCGCGAATCGGGCAGCGCGAGCACGCCCGCAAGCCAAGCGATATTGGCCATCGACGAGGGGCTGTTCTCCATGTAGAGGCGCTCGCGGGTGCGGCCGAAGTTGACGATGGCGACGGTGGGCTTGGGCTCCAGCACCGGTCCGACGACAGCATTGACACACCATGTGCCGAACACCGACACCGCACGGCCGCGCGCTTCAGCGCCGATCGCCGTCATCGAGGCGAGCAGGTCGATGGCGCCCATCGCCACCGGAATGCCCGCGGGCAATCCGCACAACGCCGCCTCGGAAGACCGCAGTTTTCCGATGACGGTGCCGCCAGGCACGATGGGACCGAAGGCATGTGCGCCAAGCTCCGCAATGCCCGATGCGTCGAAAGCCGCCTGCGACCAGTTGCCGGTAGCAAGCGACACCAGGCCGGCGGTACTCGCATCGCTGGCATCGGTGGCAATTTCGCCGGTAAGCAGAAAACCGAGGTAGTCCTTGGCGAACAGCAGGCGGCGCAGTTCGCCGCGCTGCACCGCGTCCGAGCCCAGCAATTCGGCGGCAATCACCGTCGGCTGTCCAGGCCAGGGGCTGCAGCCCACCTCTTCGAACAACTGCGCGCCGTGGCTCGCCGCGAGGGACCGCGCACGCGCGTCGGCGCGCTGGTCGGTGGAGGCTACCGCGCGCCCGCCGACGAGCTGGCCGCCGGCATCCAGCGCATACAGGCCCGCGCCGTGGCCGGTGCAGGCCATGGCGCGCACCTCCACCGTGCGGGGGCCGAGCTGCTGGGCGATGTCGCGCAGCACATGCGTCAATGCGGCGCGGATGGCAGTTGCGCCCACCTCGCAACCGCCGCCGGCCAGCCGGTTGTGCGGCAGGGGCATGCGGGACAACGCAACGGTGCGGCCGCTCGCGGCTTCGAGGGCCAGCGCCTTCAGGCTGCTCGAGCCCATGTCAACACCGATCAATATGTTTGGCTTCATGTCATAACAGCTTCTGCGACTTGAAAGCGGCTCGCCAGTAGCGTTTCCCCTAGTTATCGCGGCAAACAACCCGCGATTACATTCTACCTGTCATAACAACTGTCGTGACAACAAGGTCCTGAAGATCTGCTCCCAAAGGCAGGTCGCAAGCTCTGCCAGTCAACGCGAGGAGACACAAGATGAGGCGAAATTTCCTGAAGTCCGCTGCGGCCGCCGGTATCGGCCTGGCCGGCACCAGCGCATTTGCGCAGTCCACACCCACGGCCGCGGCCACCGGATTGCGCGGCAACGCGAACGACGTCTACGTGATGAACGTGATGGTGTCGGGCGTCGAATACTGGTTTCCGGTCTACGAGATGATGAAGCAGCTCGGCCGCACGCTCGGCGTGCGCACGCGCTACACCGGCACGCCGGAGTACGACGTGAACAAGCAGCTGGCCTCGTTCGAACAAGAGCTGGCGCGCAAGCCCGCGGGCATCCTGCTGCACCCGATGAATCCCGACCCGTTCATCGAGCCGATCAACCGGGCGGTGGCAATGGGCATCCCGGTCGTGACCTTCGCGGCCGATTCGCCCAACTCGAAGCGCGCATCCTTCGTTACCTCCGACAACGACCGCGAAGGCACGCAGGCGGCCGACGCGATTGCAGCGGCGCTCGGCGGCAAAGGCGAATATGCGGTGCTCGAGAACCCGGGCCAGGACAACCACGACCGCCGCATCGCGGCCTTCATCAACCGCATGAAGGCCAAGCACGCGGGCATGAAGCTCGTGGGCCGCGCCGCCAGCAACCAGGACCCCAGCAAGGCCTACCAGGCGGTGCTGAGCCTGGCGCAGGCCAACCCGAACCTGGGTGCGCTGTTCATGCCCGAAGCCAACTCGGCGTTGGGTGCGGCGCAGGCCAAGATCGAATCGAAGAAGAACATCCGCGTGATGTGCTGCGACGTGAACGCCAAGATCCTGGACATGATCAAGGCCGGCGACGTGTTCGGCGCCATCAACCCCAACCAGGGCATGCAGGGCTACATGGGCATGATGATGCTGTTCCTGGCCAAGAACCCCTCGCTCATCGACCCGATGAACGATGCCAAGCGCAACGGCACCAACCCGATGTCGGTGCCGTTCCTGGACAACGGGCTGTCGGTGGTCAGCAAGGCCAATGCCGACGACTTCTACTGGGACAAGTACCTCGCGCGCCGCGGCACCAAGGGAATCGGCGAATGAGCGCAGCGCCGGGCCGCCCCAAGCAAGCTCGCACCGCAGCGCATAGCGCGGAGGTTGCAGAGTGAGCACGTTGCTCGAACTGCGCAGCATCAGCAAGCGCTTCGGCGCTTCGCGCGCGCTCTCGGGCGTGGACTTCTCCCTGCACGCGGGCGAGATCCACGCCCTGTGCGGCGAGAACGGCGCGGGCAAGTCGACGCTGATGAACATCATCGACGGCATCCACCGCCCGGACGAAGGCGACATCTTGCTCAACGGCGAGAAGGTGGCCATCGACGGCCCGGCGCATGCCATGCGCCTGGGCATCGGCCTGGTGCACCAGGAGATCGCGCTGTGCGGCGACGCCTCCGTGGCAGAGAACATCTTCATGCCCGAGATCAACGCCGGCAGGCAGGCGTGGATGAACTACGCCAGCCTGAACGCACGCGCGGCCGAAGTGCTGGCGCGGCTCGGGCAAGAGATCGACCCCGCCGCGCCGGTGAGCGAACTGAGCATTTCGAACCAGCAACTGGTGGAGATTGCCAAGGCGCTCACGCTGGACTGCAAGGTGCTGATCCTCGACGAGCCCACCGCCGCGCTCACCGACAATGAATCGGCCGCGCTTTTCCGGGTGCTGCACGACCTAAAGGCACAGGGCATAGGCATCATCTACATCAGCCACCGCATGGCTGAAATATTCACGCACTGCGACCGCGTCACGGTGCTGCGCGATGGCCGCAACGTGCATTGCGGGCCGCTGGCCGGCCTGACCGCCGACGAGCTGGTGCGGCGCATGGTCGGCCGCGAGCTCGGCAACTACTATCCGCCAAAGCAACCCAGCGCCGATTCCTCGGCCCCCGTGCTCGATGTGGCCGGCATCGGCGACGGCGAGCGCGTGCACGGCATTTCGTTCGAGCTCAAGCGCGGCGAGATTCTCGGCATTGCCGGCCTGATGGGCGCCGGCCGCAGCGAACTGGCCGAAACGCTGTGCGGCCTGCGCCCCGCCACGCAGGGCACGGTGCGCCTGAACGGAAAGGCGCTTTCCATCCGCAAATACAGCGACGCGCTGCACGAAGGCATTGCGTACCTCAGCGAAGACCGCAAGGCCGCGGGCGTGTACCTCGACCTGCCGATTGCGCAGAACATCTCTTCGATGGCGCTGCGGCGCGTGAGCTCCGCCTGGGGCCTCTTGCAGCGCTCGGCCGAACATCGGCTGGCTCGCGAGCTGGGTGCAAAGCTCAACCTCAAGTCGGACGGCGTGGCCATCGAGGTCTCGAGCCTGTCGGGCGGCAACCAGCAGAAGGTGGCCATTGCCAAGCTGCTGGCCACCAACCCGTCGGTGCTGCTGATGGACGAGCCCACGCGCGGCGTGGACGTGGGCGCGAAGTCCGAGATTCACCACATCCTGCGCGAGCTTGCGAACCAGGGCGTGGGCGTGATCGTGATTTCTTCGGAGCTGCCCGAGATCATCGGCCTGTGCGACCGGGCACTGGTGATCCGCGACGGGCGGCTGGCCGGTGAACTCAATTCCAACGAAATGACGGAGGAAGCCCTGCTGCGGCTCGCCTCCGGGCTCTGCGAACAGGAGATGGCATGAACTATCCGGCACAACTCGATGCGGGCATCGCGCCGAGGCAGTCAGGAGGCGGGCCCGTGAAGCCCGCCAACAAACTCACCAGCATGCGCGAGATGGGCCTGCTGCTGATCATTGCGGTGCTTTGCGTGGCCATGAGCTTCGCCTCGCCCTACTTCCTGACGTGGGAGAACGTGCGCGCCATGCTGCTGTCGTTTTCCATCGAAGGCATCGTGGTGGTCGGCATGACCATCCTGCTGATCGTCGGGGGCATCGATCTTTCGGTGGGCTCGGTGGTGTGCTTTGCGATGGTGGTCACGGGCAAGCTCTTTCTGATGGGCGTGGACCCATGGCTCGCAAGCCTGGTGGCCATTGGTGCGAGCGGGCTCATCGGCGCGATGATCGGCGGCTGCGTCACGCGCATCGGGCTCAACCACTTCATTGCATCGCTGGCGTTCATGGTGATCGTGCGCGGGCTGTGCCTGGCACTTACGCAGGGCACGCCGCAGTCGCTGTTCTCGCTGCCGGCCGAGTTCAAGTTCATTGGGCAGGGCACGCTGTTCGGGGTTCCGGCCGTCATCCTGATCTTCATTGCCATCGTGGTGGTGAGCGACTTCGTGCTGCGCAGGTCGACCTTGCTTCGGCGTGTTTTCTACACCGGCAGCAACGAGAAGGCGGCGCTGTATTCGGGCATTCGCGTGGGCCGCGTGAAGTTCTGGGTCACGGTGCTGTGCGCCGCATCGGCAGGCCTTGCGGGCGTGATCTACACGGCGCGCTTCGGCGCTGCCACGCCCACCTTCGGCGTGGGCATGGAGCTCAACGTGATTGCCGCCGCGGTGATCGGCGGGGCCAGCCTCAAGGGCGGCTCCGGCACGGTGCTGGGCGCGGTGCTCGGCCTGGCACTGCTGTCGGTGGTGACCAGCTCGCTCATCCTGCTGGACGTTTCGCCCTACTGGCAGGACGTGATCAAGGGCCTGATCCTGCTCGCGGCCGTGACCATCGACCACCTGTTGAACACGAGGAAGAAGACAAGATGAAGAGCGAGATGAAGCAGACCGCGCTGGGCCCGTCGGGCATCGAATGCTCGGCCATCGGCCTGGGCACCTGGGCCATGGGCGGATGGATGTGGGGCGGCGGGGACAACGCGGCCGCCATGGTGGCCATACAGGCCTCGCTGGACGCAGGCGTGAACCTGATCGACACCGCGCCGGCCTACGGCCTGGGGCGTTCCGAGAGCATCGTGGGTACCGCGCTCAAGGGGCGCCGCCACGAGGCGGTGATCGCCACCAAGTGCGGGCTGGTCTGGCACACGCAAAAGGGCACGCATTTCTTCGAGGAAGACGGGCACCCGGTGTACCGCTATCTCGGCCGCGATTCGATCTTTCATGAATGCGAAGAGAGCCTGAAGCGCCTGCAGACCGACTACATCGACCTCTACATCACGCACTGGCAAGACAGCACCACGCCCGTGGCCGAAACCATGGATGCGCTGCTCGACCTCAAGAAGCAGGGAAAGATCCGCGCCATCGGCGTGAGCAACGTAAGCCCCGAGACGCTTGCCGAGTACCTGCGCCATGGCCCGGTCGATGCGGCGCAGGAGCGCTACAGCCTGATCGACCGCGAGATCGAAACCACGCTCGCGCCCTTGTGCAGCGAGCACGACGTGGCGGTGCTGGGCTACTCGTCGCTGGCGCTCGGCCTGCTCGCAGGGCCGATCGATCCGGCGCGCGAGTTCAAGGGCGACGACCAGCGTGCAAGCAATCCGCGATTCAGCGAAGCCAACCGCTCCAGGCTCAAGGCCTTCTTCGAAGAGCTCGATCCGCTGCGCACGCAACTGGGCTGCTCGTTCGGCCAACTGATGATTGCCTGGACCATTGCACGCGGCACCGTCTCGGTGGCGCTGTGCGGCGCGCGCGTGCGGCAGCAGGCCATCGAGAACGCGGGTGCCGGCGCGGTCGACCTGGGCGACGACGCCCTGCGGCTGATCGATGCGGCGGCAAAGCGCCACCTGAGCGCCCTCGCCTGACCAATCCCATTTTTTTCGACCCAACAAGGAGTTCTTTCCATGTCGAAAGACAAGACAGCGCGGCTCAACCGGCTGCTCACCAACGGCCGCTGCCTGGACATTGCCCTCGACCACGGCGTGTGCAACGAGCCCTCGTTCCTCGATGGGCTGGAAGACATGCCCCAGGTCATGGACAAGCTCCTGGCCGCCGGCCCCGATGCAATCCAGCTCAACTACGGACAGTCCGACCTGCTGCAAGACCGCCCCGGCCGCAACAAGCCGGCGCTGGTGATGCGCATCGACATGGGCAACCCCTACAACGCCACGCTGCACCGCGTGATGTGGGCACAGCTGCAGAACGAGCATGACCCGGTGCTGCCGGCCGTGCAGCGCGACGCGGCCTGCGTGGTGGTCAACCTGTTCATGCTGCCGAACGAGCCCGACCTGTTTCGCCAGTGCGTGCAGAACATTGCGCGCGTGCGCGCCGACTGCGACCGCTACGGCATGCCGCTGATGATCGAGCCGCTCGTGATGCAGTCGCCGACACCCGGCAGCCGCTACCAGGTCGATGGCGACGCCGAGAAAATCGTGACGCTGGTGCGCCTTGCGCGCGAGATGGGCGCCGACATCGTCAAGGCCGATCCGACCAGCAACCCTGCCGACTTTCACCGTGTGGTGCAGGCGGCGCGCTGCCCGGTGCTCGTGCGCGGCGGCGGGCGCGAAGACCTGCAGCAGGTGTTCGCGCGTTCGCGCGCATTGCTGGACCAAGGGGCGGTCGGCATGGTGTACGGACGCAACGTGTACCAGCACGCCAACCCTTCGGCGGTGGTGAGCGCGCTGATGGCCATGATCCACCGCGATGCGAGCGCCCAGGAAGCCTGGGCGCTCTACGAATCGGGCGGCGCCGCCTAGGCAACGAAAAAGCGCCGGCGCAAATACAAGAAATCAGCACGGCAGGCGATGCACCCGTCGCCAGCCGGGGTGCGTCCTGCGCGCGCACTGGAGAGAGGTCGAGCAACGGGTTGCCCTGCGAACTTCTAACAATCTGGAGGCGACGATGAAGATCCGGTATTTCTTGATGGCGTTCCTGGCCCCGCTCGTCACATTGCTGACGCATGCGGCCATCACCGGGGTCAGCCCGATGACCACCCTCGACAACATGGCAACGGCTGTAGCCGATGCCATGGCCGATCCGCTCCCGCTGCAGGGGCCGGGCCTCGGCAACCTTAGCTACACGTCGGCCGAGCTGTTCAAGCCGGTGTCGATGATCACCAGCCTCGCGCACCCGCTCGATCCTGCGCACAGCAGTGCCTACGAGTCGCGCGAGGTGCCTGCCACATACCCGGGCCGCAAGGACTACGGCATGAACGCGGGCATCATGATCAACGGCTACTTTCTCACGTCCTTCGCGCCGGACAGCGGCCTTGGGCCTGGCGGCTTTCTTCTGTACGACGTGTCGAATCCGCGGCAGATCAAGCTGGTCAAGAAGATCTACGAGCCCGAGGCCCGCACCAAGGAGTTCCGCGAAACGCACTCCTTCGGCACGGCGAAGATCGGCGGCAAGACCTACGTGGTGCTGCCCAGCATCTACGGGGTGGAGTTCTGGGACTTCACCGACATCAACGACATCAAGCAGGTGAAGAAGCTGGCGCTGCCCGGCGTCAACGCCGGCGACTACGAAGACGTGAGCTGGCAGCTCTGGTGGCAGGCGCCCTACCTGTACGTGGCCTCGGCGGGGCGCGGCATGTTCATCGTCGATGCCAGGGACCCCGCGAACGCGGTGGTTGCGAACCGCGGTGCCGGCAAGCCCAACCCGGTGCCCACGGGCGAGCTCGGCAACTTCCGGATCGGCCCGATCTTCACCATGGGCAACCACATGGTCCTGACCGCGATGGAAAGCAACGGCGGCTTTGCGAGCCTGGATATTTCCGACCCGCTCAACCCCAAGGTGCTCGACTCGATCGTCGGCACAACCCCGTTCTACTACGCCACCTGCTTCGACGGCCGGAACCTGCACGCTTCCACGCGCGGCGGCGGCGCCAAGATGTACAGCTATGACCTGAGCGACCGCTCGCGCTTCGTGGCCGAGGACAACCGGCTGGTCATCGACGAACAGCTGTACTGCGCCACGCAGGACAACTACGTGATCCAGGGCGCGCAGACGCGCATCCACAAGGTCGACGTGAGCAATCCGCTGAACCACGTCGAAGTGGGCCGCGGCAGCATCCTGCGCGAGGACGACCCGAACTTCTCGCACTCGGACAACGGCCAGGTCGCGATGTTCGGCAATCTCGTCTTCGTGGGCAACGACCACGGCTCGGGCAGCGGCTTCATCGTGCACGCGGTGGACCCGGACACCACCAGGCCCGAAGTGAAGCAGGTCTCGCCGGCCAACGGCGCGAAGCAGCAGGCGCTCAGCTCGCGCATCGGCATTGGCATGACCGACAACATTCGCCCCGAGAGCGTGAACGCCAACACCTTCGTCGTTCGGGCGGTGGGCGGCAACACGCTCGCGGGCACCTACAGCGTGCAGCTGGGCATCATCAACTTTCATCCCGAGCAGCCGCTTTCGCCCGGCACCAGCTATGAAGTGTTCTTGCCGGCCAACGGCGTGAAGGACTATGCGGGCAACGCCATCGGCGCCGACTTCAAGTCGGTCTTCAACACCGGCAACGCGACCGACATCAACCTGCAGCACTACTGGACGCTGGCGGGCAACCTCTCCGACCAGATCGGCAGCAACAACGGCACTCCGGCGTCGGGCGATGCTTTTGAAAGCATCGGCATGAGCTTTGCGGCGCGCACCGCGGGCGTGCCGCTGAAGAACGACACCGTCGCCACGACGCTCGGGGGCACCGCCTCGCTGAGCTTCTACATGAAGACCACGCAGGCAGGCAGCGCCAACCCATGGACGGCTCCCGGCATCTTCGGCCGCGACCAGGCCAACGGTGCGGACGACGTGTTCTGGGGCTGGATCGACAACAGCGGCTTCATGAACCTCTCGGTGGCAAACAAGGCCACCAACAACCCGGGCACCCGCTCGCAAACTGCCGTGAACGACGGCAACTGGCACCACGTGGTGATGACCCGCGACGCGGCGTCGGGCGCGCAGGCCATGTACGTGGACGGCGTGAAGACAAGCTCTACCGGGCTTACCGGCACCAAGGGGCTTGCCAACAAGTTCCAGGTGATGGGCCAGATCCAGGGCAACACCGACCTGTTCAAGGGCACGCTGGCAGAGGTGCGCGTGTACAGCCGGGTGCTCACCGACAGCGAGGTGGCCACTCTGCGCGGCCAGGCCATCATCGGCGACCCGGGCATCGGCGGCGGGCCGAAGATCGTGAACGGCCAACTGGTGTTCGACCCCGCCACGCTCGGCAGCAGCGGCGCGCAGTTCCGTTGGAACTTTGGCGACGGCACGCAAACGGCCTACTCCACACAGCCGCGCTACACCTACACCTACACACGGCCGGGCCACTACACAGTGACGCTCACGGTACGCGATGCGAGCGGGCGCGAAAGCTTCTACACCTACAACGTGACCGTGATCGCGCCGGTCACGGCAAGGCCTCCCACGCACACCACCAACATCACTGGCGATGCGAACGCGGTGTACTCCGTCAACCCCGACAGCGGCACGGTTGCGTCCATCGATGCGCAAACCCTGGCCAAGCGATGGGAAACAAGGGTCGGCGAAGAACCGAAGACGCTGGCCGTCGGGCCCGACGGGCGCATCTGGGTGGCGGTGCAAGGCGAAGACAAGCTGGTGGCGCTCAACGCCGCCGACGGCACCCTTTCGGCCACAGTGGCGCTGGCGTACGGCAGCGGCCCCTACGGCGTGGCCTTCACGCCGGACGGTGCCAGGGGCCTGCTCACGCTCGAAAGCAAATCGGTGCTGATGAGCTTCGACCCTGGCACGGGGGCGACCACCGGGGCGGTGGCACTCGAAGGTGGCGTACGCGGCATTGCGGTGAGCGCCGATTCACAGCTGGCCTACGTCACGCGCTTCAAGTCGAAGATGACCGGAGGCCAGCTGCACAAGGTGAACCTGCAGAGCTTCACCGCCATGGCCACCATTGCGCTGCCCGTGGACACTACCACGGTCGACACCGAGAGCCGCGCACGCGGCGTTGCCAACTACCTGAGCCAGGTGGTGATTTCGCCTGACGGCCGGCGAGCGGTGCTGCCCTCGAAAAAGGACAACATCGTGCGCGGACGCTTCCGCGACGGTGTGGACCTGACGCACGACCAGAGCGTGCGCTCCATCCTCTCGCAGGTCGACCTGCAGGCGGCAGCGGAAGTGTTCGACGAGCAGATCGACTTCGACGACCGCGCACCTGCGCGTGCGGCGCTGTTCTCCGCGCCGGGCGACTACCTGTTCGTGGCGCAGATGGAAGGCAACCGCGTGGCCATCGTCGACCCCTACAGCCGGGCGGTGCGGGGCGAGATCAACGCAAGCAGCGCGCCGCACGGCCTGTACCTGGACTCGGCGCGCAAGCGGCTGTTCGTCAACAACTTTCTCGCGCGCTCGGTGTCGGTGCACGACGTGGCGCTGGTGCTCTCGTCCGAATCGGCCTCTGCCACCTTCTTGCAGAACGTGATGACGGTGGCGCAGGAGCCCATGGCGGCCGCTGCCTTGCGCGGCAAGCAGGTGTTCTACAACGCCTCCGACCGGCGCATGAGCAAGGACAACTACATATCGTGCGCAAGCTGCCACGCGGACGGCGGCGACGACGGCATGGTGTGGGACTTTACGCAGCGCGGCGAAGGCCTGCGGCGCACCATCAGCCTGCAGGGCCGGCGCGGCGTGGGCCACGGCAAGCTGCACTGGACCGCCAACTTCGACGAGGTGCAGGACTTCGAGAACGACATCCGCAACGAGTTCGGCGGAACGGGCTTCCTGACCAATGCCGACTTCGCCGCCACTGCCGATCCGCTGGGCGCCCCCAAGGCCGGCAAGAACGCGCAGCTCGACGACCTTGCGGCCTACCTTGGCTCGCTGAACAAGTACATGCGCAGTCCGGCGCGTGCGGCGGACGGCAGCCTGAGCGTCGAAGCAGTGAGGGGCCAGACCGTGTTCAACACAGCGCAGTGCGCAACCTGCCACACCGGCGGCACCTTCCGCGACGGCCTGCGGCACGATGTGGGCACCATCCAGCTGTCTTCCGGCAAAGGCAGCAACCAGCCGCTGGCGGGCCTGGGCTTCGACACGCCCACGCTGTCGGGCACGTGGAACACCACTGCCTTCTTCCACAACGGGCAGGCGGCAACCCTGCAGGATGTACTGAACGGAGGCCACGGCAATGCATCGAGCTTGCCGGCAACGGACGTGGTGGCGCTGCGCGAGTACGTGCGATCGCTCGACACCGCCCCGGCCGTGGTCACGCGGCTTCGCTCCGACCTGAACCCCACGATGTGCGTGAACATCAAGGGTGCGCTCACCACCAGCGGCACCACGGCCGTGCAGTGGCCCTGCGGCAACGCGGCCAACGAGAAGTTCACGGTGAACAGCATCACCGGCGGCTACGTGCAGTTTGTGGCCGAGCACAGCGGACTGTGCCTGGCGCAGAACGGCACGGCAACCACCAACGCGCCGGTGGTGCAGGTGGCCTGTTCGGCCGGCAATACGGCGCAGTGGAGCCTGGTGGGAGGGAGCATCCGGAACCGCGCATCGGGCTCATGCCTTGACGTGCCGGGCAGTGCGACAGCGCAGGACACCGCGCTCATCACGTGGACTTGCAACGGCGGCACGAACCAGAACTGGACGCAGCTTCCGTAAGCACCGCGAAGCTTCATGGAAAAGCCGGCCGTTTCGACGGCCGGCTTTTTTTCAATTGCCCTCGGGCCGACGCGGCCCGATCCGTCAGAAGCGGCGGTTGTAGGAGAAGGTCACTCCCGCCCTGCCGAGAACGGCGGCCTGTATCGCATCCCGAGGGGTCAGGCGCCAGCCGATCGCCGGAATGATGGCCGGGGAGAAGCCGCCAACGTTGAATGGCACCTTGTCCTTGAAGCGCCCGCGGTAGCCGTAGATGATGCCGCCGGACAACTTGAAATACAGCGAATCGGTGCCCAGCAGCGCATTCCACTCGTGGCCGTAGTAGACATAGGCGGAGGCTTGGCCGAAGGAATTGCTGAAGAGTGCGCCTCCCACGGTCGAACCGTCAGGCGCAATGCGCTCCAGCCCGAGCAGAACGACACGGCGGTGCTCCGCGTCCTTGTGCCAGTGATGCGTGAAGGGCGCAACCACAAGCTCCCACTTCGTATCGGCAACCGGCTCGGGAGAGTTGGCCGAACCGGCTCCCACGCTCGCATATGCGGTCGCACAAACACTGGCACAAGCGGCCGCAGCCAACATGGCGGCCGCCCGCCAGGCATTGCATTTCTTCATTGTCGATCCCTGGTGTTTTATTTATTGGACGCGGTTGCCGGCGACAGATGGCCTGTGCCGTTCGAGGTCCCCGGTCCGGGATCGAGCCTACCCCCGGTCCGGCGGGCCGCCAGGGCGTGGCCGGCCAGCAAAGCACACGAAGCGCCTCATTCTTCACGGTTAGCGGGCTTCATAAGCATGACCTCCCGCGTCATGGACCGCGCGCACCCGCTTTGAGAAAGTACCTCCATCGATCAACCACAAGGAGAAAGCACCATGACCGGCTTCAACATTCTTCCGCTCGCAGTGGCCCTGCTGATCGGCATCGCGGCGCTCGGCTCCTGCCTGGGCATTGCGCTGGTCGGCCAGAAGTTTCTCGAAAGCAGCGCGCGCCAGCCCGAGATGATCGACGCGCTGCAGACCAAGTTCTTCCTGGTGGCCGGCGTGACCGACGGCGCCTTCATCATTGCCACCGGCATCGGCCTGTGGTTTGCCACGGCCAGCCCATTCGGCTGAGGCCGGCCGCGCACCAGGAAGTGACACGATTCACTGGCACCATTCGTGCTAGCACCGTTGACACCGAATTGTTTATGGTTAAAGTATTTAGCTATCAACGGTTCGATGTTTTGCGGCACTGCATGGCGCGGTGCCGGTGCATCGTTTCATCCTTCCTCTGCCGGAGAACCCATGAGCCACCCGTCCCCGAAGTTGCCCGCGCTGCCGCGCACCCTGCTTTCGCTGCTGCTCTGCGGCGCAGCCCTTGGCGGCGCGGTCTCCGCCATGGCCGCCCCCGTGAAGGTGGGGCTGGCACTCGACATCTCGGGCCCCTTCGCGGCATTGGGCGCCGAGGCGCGCGACGGGTTTGCGCTTGGCATCAAGCAACTGGGCGGCAAGCTCGGCGGGCAAGACGTGGAGTTTGTGCAGGCCGACATGGCCGGCAGCCCCGACCAGGCCAAGCAGCTGGTCGACCGCATGATCCAGCGCGACAAGATCGATATTTTCAGCGGCCCCATCGGCTCCAACGTGGCGCTGGCCGTCGGCCCCACGCTCTTCAACGCCAAGGTGCCTTACCTTTCGGCCAATGCCGGTCCCAGCCAGTTTGCGGGCGCCCAATGCAATGCCTACTTCTTTGGCACGGCTTACCAGAACGACCAGTTCCACGAGGCTGCCGGCAAGTTTGCGCAGGACCGCGGCTTCAAGAAGACCGTGCTCATTGCACCGAACTATCCCGCCGGCAAGGACGCGCTGGGCGGCTTCAAGCGCCAGTTCAAGGGCCAGGTGGCCGACGAGCTCTACACCAAGCTCGGCCAGATCGACTACGCGGCCGAGCTCGCGCAACTGCGCGCGGCCAAGCCCGACTCCATCTACTTCTTCCTGCCCGGCGCCATGGGCATCAACTTCATCAAGCAGTTCGTGGGCGCCGGCCTCTCCAAAGACATCACTCTCGTGACCAGCGGCTTTTCTGCCGACGAAGACGTGATCGGCGCCGTGGGCGAGCCGATGCTCGGCCTGTTCAACACCTCGCACTGGGCGCACGACCTGGACAACGCCGCCAACAAGGCGTTCGTTGCCGCCTTCCGCAAGGAATACAACGGCCGCTATCCGTCGGTGTACGCGGCGCAGGCGTATGACGCCATTCTTGCGATGGACGCCGCCGTGAAGCAGGCAGGCGGCAATGCGCAGAACCGCGAAGCCGTGGTGGCGGCCCTCAAGAAGGCCAGCTACGCCTCGACGCGCGGCAACTTCAAGTATGCGAACAATCACTTTCCGATCGAGAACTTCTATCTGCGCGTGATCGGCAAGGACGCACAGGGCAAGGTCACGAACAAGCTGATCAACACCGTTCTCACGAACTACGGCGACAGCTACGCAGACAAGTGCCCCCTCAAGTGAGCGGCATCCTCGTTCTCGAGCAGCTGCTCAATGGCCTCGGCTATGGGTTGATGCTGTTCCTGCTGGCGGCGGGGCTCACGCTGGTGTTCGGCATCATGGACGTGCTGAACCTGGCGCACGGCTCGCTCTTCATGTCGGGGGCCTATGTGGCGGCCGAGGCGCACACGCGCACCGGTTCGTTCACCGCGGCCATCGTCATTGCGGTGGCCGTGACGGTGGTGGTGGCGCTGCTGCTCGAAGTGCTGCTGATGCGGCGCCTGTACACACGCGACCACCTGGCGCAGGTGCTCGCCACCTTCGGCGTCATCCTGGTGGCCGACGACATCGTCAAGATGGCATGGGGGCCTTCGCCGGTGATGGCGCCCACTCCTGCCGCGCTGTCCGGGCCAATCAATCTGGTGGACGGCCTGCCCTACCCGGCGTATCGCCTCGTGATTCTTGCTGGCGGGCTGCTGGTGGCGCTCGCGCTGTACCTCCTGGTCAACCACACGCGCATCGGCATGCGCGTGCGCGCAGGCGCTTCAGACCGGCCGATGGCCGAGTTGATGGGTGTGCGCGTGGGCCGCATCTTCAACGGTGTTTTCCTGCTCGGCGCGGCGCTGGCTGCACTGGCCGGCGCGCTGATGGGGCCCATCGTCGCGGTGCAGGTGGGCATGGGCGAGGCCATCCTGATTCCGGCGCTGGTGGTGCTGGTGATCGGCGGCATCGGCTCGGTGCGTGGCGCCTTCGTGGCGGCATTGCTGGTCGGCGTGGTCGACACCATCGGCCGCGCCTTCGTGCCGATGCTGCTGCGTGCCACGCTGCCGCCGGCCACGGCCGCCGACCTGGGGCCGCTGTTCGCCGAAGTCGCGATGTATGCGCTGATGGTGGTTGTGCTCATCTTCCGGCCCTCCGGCCTTTTCTCGGCACGGTCGTGAAATGAAGTCTTCCTCACGCTATATCGGACTCGGGCTGCTCTTTGTGCTGCTCGCTGCGTTTCCGCTGGTCGCGCCGCTGCTCGGCCTCGACTTCTACATCGGCTTTGTGCGGCGCGTGCTCGTGGTGGCGCTCGCGGCGGCAAGCCTCAATTTCATTCTCGGCTTCGGCGGCATGGTGGCGCTCGGGCATGCAGGCTTCATCGGCATGGGCGCGTACACGGTGGTGGCACTCAGCGATGCGGGCGTGATGTCGGCGTGGGTCATGTGGCCGCTGGCGGCGGTGGTCGCCGGCGCGGTTGCGGCGCTCATCGGCACCGTGGCGCTGCGCACGCGCGGCGTTTACTTCATCATGACCACGCTGGCCTTTGCGCAGATGCTGTACTTCGTGGTGGTGTCGCTGCGGCGCTACGGCGGCGACGACGGCTACACGCTGATGAGCCGGCCCACGCTGCTGCCCGGGCTCGACCTGGGCAACGAGTCGAACTTCTATTGGGTGGTGCTGGTCATCGTTGCGCTGGCGCTCTGGTGGCTGCAGCGTGCAACGCAGTCGCGCTTCGGCCATGCGCTCATGGGCATTCGCGACAACGAGACGCGGATGCGGGCGCTGGGTTACCCCGTGTTCCGGCTGCAGCTTGTGGCCTTCACGATTGCCGGTGCCATCGCGGGGCTGGCGGGCGCGCTGCTTGCGGGCGGCAATGGCTTCGTGAGCCCGGCGACGATGCACTGGACGCAATCGGCCACGCTGCTGGTCATGGTGGTGATCGGTGGGCTGGGGCGCAGCTGGGGCGGGCCTGTGGGCGCCATCGTGTGGCTGCTGCTCGAAGAGTTCCTGAAGCAGCACACGGAGCATTGGCACATGCCGCTCGGGTTGCTGTTGATTGCCGTTGCGCTGTGGGCGCCTAAAGGGCTTGCTGCACTCTACAAGCGCCGCTTGCCCCTCACCCCAGCCCTTTCCCCAGAGGGGCGAGGGAGTAAAGCATGAGCCTTTTCAGAATCGAAGGGTTGGTCAAGCGCTTTGGCGGCTTGCTCGCAACCGACCATGTGAACCTGACCGTGGAGCGCGGCGAAGTGCATGCGCTCATCGGGCCGAACGGCGCAGGCAAGACCACGCTGGTGAACCTGATCACCGGGCTGCTCAAGGCCGATGCCGGGCGCATCCTGCTCGACGAGAAGGACATCACCGGCTTCAAGGACCACCAGCGCGTGGCGGCGGGCATGTCGCGCTGCTTTCAGGTGACGCGCGTGTTTGCCAAGGAAACCGTGCACGACAACCTCATGCTCGCGGCGCAGGCCCATGCGGGCAGCAGCCTGCGCTTCATGGCGCCGCGTGCAACCGAGCGTGGCCTGGTGGACCGCGCCGTGGCGCTGGCCGAACGCGTAGGCCTTGGCAGCGAACGCCACCGCATCGCAGGCACCTTGCCGCACGGCGCCCAGCGCGCGCTCGACGTGGCGCTCGCGCTTGCGGCCGAGCCCAAGCTGCTGCTGCTCGACGAGCCGATGGCGGGCATGGGACCCGACGAATCCGCGCGCATGGTCGAGCTGATCGAATCGCTGCGCGAATCGATGGCCATCCTGCTGATCGAGCACGACATGGACGCGGTGTTCCGCCTGGCCGACCGGCTCACGGTGCTGGTGCAGGGCCAGGTGCTGATGAGCGGCACCGCCGACGAAGTGCGCGGGCACCCCGACGTGCAGGCGGTGTACCTCGGTACGGAAGCAGAGGGACACGCATGAACGCCGCCACCACATTGCTCGACGCGAAATCCGTCGAGGCCGGCTACGGCGCCAGCCAGGTGCTGTTCGGCATCGATTTGAAGATCGGCGCCGGCGAAGTGCTTGCGCTGCTCGGCCGCAACGGCATGGGCAAGAGCACGCTGCTGAAGGTGCTGACGGGCACGCTCGCGCCGATGCGCGGCAGCGTGCACTTCGGCGGCGATGCCATCGGCGGACACAAGCCCGACGCCATTGCGCGGCGCGGCGTGGCCATCGTGCCCGAGGGGCGGCACGTGTTTCCCAACCTCAGCGTCGACGAGCACCTGCGCGCCTTCGCGCGGCCACGCCCGGGCAGCGCACCGCGCTGGACGGTCGAGGCGCTGTACGGCCTGTTTCCGCGTCTCGCGGAACGCAAGGCCAATGCGGGCAACCAGCTTTCGGGCGGCGAGCAGCAGATGCTGGCGATTGCACGCGCGCTCTCCACGCATCCGCGCCTGCTGATCCTGGACGAAGCCACAGAGGGCCTGGCACCGGTGATCCGCGAGGAGATCTGGCACTGCATCGCCACGCTCAAGGCCGAGGGCGAAGCGATCCTGGTGGTCGACAAGTACGTGCAGCGCCTGCTGCCGCTGGCCGACCGCCATGTGATCCTGGAGCGCGGACGCGTGGTGTGGCAGGGCGACTCGGCCGCGCTCGATGCCGACCGTTCGCTCTGGACGCGCTACCTGGGCGTGTAGCTCGGCTCTTTCGCTACGGCGCACCCGGCGCCACGTGCCGCGTGCGGCCTACTCGGGCGCCGCGTCGAGCCTCAGGATGAGGTCGCGGCTGGCCCGGTTGAGCCCCGTCACGTGGACCACGCTGCCGTGCTTGCGCAGCCGCTCGACCACCTTGTTGAGCGCGGCCACTGAGGTCACATCCCAGAAGTGCGCTTGCGACACGTCGATGTGGACCGGTGCGCCGTCGATCTCGCGCACGTCGAAGGCATCGACCAGCATGTCGGCCGATGCGAAGAACACCTGGCCGCTCACGCGGTAGACGCGCGTGCCGCTTTCATCGACGGTATCCGCATGCACGTGCAGCAAACGCGCGACCTTGAAAGTGAAGAACACGCCGCTCAGCATCACGCCGGTGGCCACGCCCGCGGCCAGGTTGTCGGTGGCGACGGTGACCGCCACGGTCGCGAGCATGACGGCGCTGGACATGCGCGGATGGCGCACCAGCGTGCGAAGCGACCCCCAGTCGAACGTGGAGGCCGACACCATCACCATGATGGCCACCAGCGCCGCCACCGGCACCTGCGAGATCCAGGGCTTGAGCAGCACCATGAGAATCAGCAGGAAGACGCCCGCGAACAGCGTGGACAACCGGCCGCGCCCACCGTATCGCACGTTGCTCACGGTCTGGCCGATCATTCCGCAGCCCGCGATGCCGCCGAAGAAACTGGCCGCCACATTGGCAATGCCCAGGCCGCTGCATTCGCGGTTCTTGGAGCTCGGCGTGTCAGTCAGGTCGTCCACCACGCTGGCCGTCATCATCGATTCCAGCAGGCCGACCATCGCAATGGCAAAGGCTGGCAGCGCGATGATGCGCAGCGTGTCGAGCGACATAGGCACCGACGGCAACGCAAAGGCGGGCAGCGCGTCGGGCAGGTGGCCCAGGTCGGCCACCGTCTTGAGCGGCAAGCCCAACCAATGCCCCACGAGCGTGACCACCACGATGCACACCAGCGGCGAAGGCACGGCGGTCGTGATACGCGGCAGCAGGTAGATGATGGCAAGGCCCAGCCCCACCATGGCCCAAGTGGCCGTGTTGGCGCCGATGAAGTGCGGCATCTGCGCCGCAAAGATCAATATCGCCAGCGCATTGACGAAGCCCGTTCGCACCGACGTGGAAACGAAGCGCATCAGCACGCCGAGCCGCAGCAGGCCGAAAACGATCTGTATGGCCCCGGCCAGCACGCCGGCTGCGAGCAGGTACGGTAGCCCGTGCACATGCACCAGCGGTGCGGCCACGAGCGCCACCGACCCCGCCGCGGCAGAGACCATGGCCGGCCGGCCCCCGGTAAAGGCAATGACGATGCTGATGACGAACGAAGCAAAGAGCCCGACCGCAGGGTCGACACCGGCCACGAAAGAGAAGGCAATAACTTCGGGAATGAGGGCGAAGGTGGCGACGGCGCCGGCCATCAGTTCGCGCGGAATGCTCGGGAACCATTCGGCTCGCAAGCGGCTGTGTGGAGAAGACATGGATGGAGAGCGGCCCGCACGCGGCGACATGAAGGGCCGCGCCACGCTTCACGGGTAGATGCTCCCGATTGTAGGTAGCGCCCCGGCGCCCGCCCGCAGGCGCTCACACCGAGCGGGTGATGCCGCCGTCCACGCGCAAGTTCTGGCCGGTGATGTAGCCCGCGCCTTCCGATGCGAGAAAACCGATGACGGCGGCAATCTCGCTGCTCTTGCCGTAGCGGCCCATCGGAATGCGCGAACGAAACTCGGGCTTCTCGGGCAAGCTGTCGATGAAGCCCGGCAGCACGTTGTTCATGCGCACGTTCTGTGCGGCGTATTTGTCGGCAAAGAGTTTGGTGAACGCCGCAAGGCCCGCGCGAAACACGCCCGAGGTTGGAAACACAGGGTCGGGCTCGAAAGCGGCGAAGGTGGAAATGTTGATGATGGCGCCCCCGCCCTGCTTCACCATGAGCGGCGCCACAAGGCGGCTCGGGCGCACCGCACTCAGCAGGTAGACATCCATTCCCCTGTGCCAATCTTCATCGGTGATGTCGAGAATGGGAGCGCGGGGACCGTGGCCCGCGCTGTTGACCAGCACATCGATGCGGCCCCATTCTTCAGTGACCTTGTCGACCAATCGCTTCAAGTCGTCGTTCGACTGGTTGGAGCCCGTCACGCCGATGCCACCAAGCTCTGCGGCCAGCGCTTCGCCCTTTCCCGATGACGAGAGGATGGCGACGCGAAAGCCGTCTTCTGCAAGCTTGCGTGCCGCGGCGGCGCCCATGCCGCTGCCGCCGGCGGTGACCATGGCTACTTTTTTCTGTGCTTCGGAAGACATGCTGCGTCCTTGATTCGTTTCTTTTGAGACGCGTATTTAGCCAAGGATTTGGGGCATTTGCACAGGCTGGGTTCTTTGTTCAAGGGCGCTGTTGTTCAGGGCCTGTGCAAAGGCCACCGGGTACTCCCCTCCGCGAATGTCCCCCGGGGCTGCGCCCCTCCTCCTTTATTTCGCTGCGGGGAGCACCCGATGCCCTGTGCACTTGGGCACGCTGCTGGTGTACCGCCGATCAACGACCGCTCTGTACAACGCACCCGCTGGCGGGGTGCCTTGCGCAGCGAAATAAAGGAGGAGGCCGCAGGCCGGGGGACATTCGCGGAGAAAGGTACCCCGTCGGCGGGTGCGCCGCCCTGAACCGGCGGCGCCCTGAACGGCAGCACCCAACACCGTCTCAGCGCTTGACCCGCAGCATCCCCTCTTGCGCCGTAGAAGCCACAAGCCGCCCGTCCCGCGAATACAGGCTGCCGCGGCACAAGCCACGCGCGCCGCTCGCGCTCGGTGAGTCGAGCACGTACAGCAGCCAGTCGTCCATTCGGAAATCACGGTGGAACCACATGGCGTGGTCGAGACTTGCGGGCCGCACCTGGCCGCTCATGAAACTCAGGCCGTGCGGCAGCATTGCGGCGCGCAGCAGTCCATGGTCGGAGGCGTAGGCGAGCAACGCGCGGTGCACGACCGGATCGTTGGGCAACGGTGCAATGGCACGCATCCAAATGGCGCTTTCGGAGGGGCGCACTTCCGGCGTCAGCAGGTCATCGGCCTCCACACGGCGATATTCGATGCCGTGCGGCTCCAGGCCCTTGATGCGCCAACGCTCGGGTAGCCGGTCGCCGAGCGCGATGCGCTGGTCGAGTTCGCTCACCAGGCCCTCGGGGCCTTGCACCGTTGGCATGGTGAACTGGTGCTCGACGCCGTCGTCCACCGTCTGAAACGACGCCGACATCTCGAAGATGATGCGTTCCTGCTGGCGCGCCACCACATGCCGCGTGGTGAAGCTGCGGCCGTCGCGCACGCGGTCGACGCTGTATTCGATGGGCGCATGCTCGCCCGGCAGCAGGAAGTAGGCGTGCATGGAATGCACCGGCCGGTCGGCGCCGACCGTGAGGCTTGCAGCCGCCAGCGACTGGCCGAGCACCTGGCCGCCGAACACGGCGGGCGTGCCGATGTCTTCGCTCTGGGCCAGGAATTTGTCGCCCCCCAGCGGCTCGAGTTGCATGAGCGCGACGAGTTCGTCGACAAGGCGGGCGGCGGTGGCGGGGTCGGTGGTCATCGGAAGAAAAGGCTGCAGGCGTCAGCAAAAAGAATCAACCTGCAACCATAGCAAAGGCCGGGCCCGCGGGCTGTCGCGGGCCGGTCAGGGCCGGGCCGGCCGCCCGGCCTGAAAGATCAACGATCGAGATCTACGCCGTCGGCCGCGAGCTTGTCTTGCAACGCCGGCACATCGACGTCGGCAAACCGGGCACCGCTGCCCAGCGAAGCCGCCGCCGTTCCCGCGGCCTGCCCCATCACAAAGCAGCCGCCGCTCGCACGCGCGGCCGACTGGCCTTCGTGCGTCATGGCGGCGCAGCGGCCGGCCACCAGCAGGTTGTCGACGGTGCGCGGCACCAGCATGCGCCATGGCAGCTGGTTGTAGGTACGACTCTCGTCGCGCGGAAAAGCCCACTCGATGCGGCCGTCGGCATGCATTTCCATCGGCCAGGCATTGATGCCGATGCTGTCGTCGAATGCGGCCGACGAGAGAATGTCCTCGCCGGTGAGCGCATAGAGGCCTTCGATGCGGCGCGTTTCGCGAATGCCGACCTGCGGCGCAATTTCGACGATGGCCGACTTTGCGAAGCCCGGCACCTCGGCCTTCATGAACTTGAAGTATTCGGCAATCTGGCGCCGGCCTTCGAGCTCGCCCTCGGTGAGTTCGCGCGCATCCACCCCGTTCATCGCGCGGCCAGCGGCATTGCGGATCTGCGTGACGTTGGCGCGCCATTCGCGCGGGTCGATGTTGGGGCGGAGGATGGCGCCTTCGCGCGGAAACTTGTACTTGCCGGGCTTCTGCTGCTGCACCGTGGCCATCAGGTCGTTGATGGCCTTGAACTCGCCGACGGCCGCAAGGGCCGGCTCGGCATCGACCTGTCCGACGCGGAACATGGTGGTGGGGAACAGGCCGCTGCCGTGGCCATCGCCCACTTCGAAGGGCACGCCCGCAAAGGCGGCCACATCGGCGTCGCCGCTCGCGTCGATGAATGCATTGGCGCGAATGGCCTGCCTGCCCGACTTGGTTTCGACCACCAGCGCGGCGATGCGGTCGCCGTCGCGCACCACCGCTGCCGCCCATGCGTGAAACAGCAGGTTCACGCCGGCGTCCGCCAGCAACTGGTCCGCCGCAATCTTGTAGGCCGAGGTGTCGTAGGAGCGCACGCGGATGCGGCCCTGCATGCCGTCCTGCGGCTTGTTGAGGCCTCCGAGCGCGTCGATCCGCGCGAGCAGGTCGTCGACCACGCCGCGCACCAGCAGCGTCATCTCGCCGTTGCGCTTGCCGTACAGGCCGGCAAAGTTGGTCACGCCGCCCGCGGTGCCCATGCCGCCCAGAAAGCCGTAGCGTTCCACCAGCAGCGTGTTGGCGCCATGGCGTGCCGCGCTCACGGCCGCGGCAATGCCGGCGGGGCCGCCGCCGACCACCACCACGTCGTATTCGCCGAAGACCGGCAGCTCGCGCGCCGGCTCGGTCAGGGTCTTCTGACTGGCTGCCGTCATCACTGGATCTTGATGCCGCGGGCCGAAATGATCTTGGTCATGATGGCCGCCTCTTCCTTCACGCGCAGGCGCATGCCGTCCGGCGAGGTGCCGACTGCCTGCCAGCCCTGCTCGAAGAGCTTCTGGCGCACTTCGGGCTGCTTCATGATGGTTTCGACCTCGCGGCTGAGGCGGGCCTGCGCGGTCTTGGAGAGGTTGGCGGGGCCCAGCAGCGCCACCCACACTTCGAGCGAAAAGTCGCGCACGCCGGCATCGGCCAGCGGCGGCAGCTCGGGCACCAGGGTGCTTCGGCCGCCCGTGAGGCCAATGGCCTTGAGCTTGCCGGCACGCACCTGCGGCATGGCCACGCCGGGCGGAATAAGGGCCATCTGCACCTGGTCGCCCAGCATGGCGGTCACGACCTGCGGATTGCCCTGGTAAGGCACGTGCTCGGCGTTGAAGCCGGGCACGCGGCTCTTGAGCAGTTCCATGCCCAGGTGACCGACCGAGCCGACACCCACCGAGCCGTAGTTCCACTTGTCGCCGCCCTTGCGGGCCGCATCGAAGAAAGCGGCGCCCGAAGGCAGGCTGTTCTGCGCCACCAGCACCAGCGGCGCCGTGGCAATCAGCGAGAGGTAGGTGAAGTCTTTTGCCGGGTCGTAGGGCAGCCGCGGGTACAGCATCTTCGACGAGGTGAGATTGCCGTTGATGACGATGCCCAGCGTGTGGTCGTCATTGGCCTTGGCCACGATGTCGGCCGCGATGTTGCCCGAGGCGCCGGGCTTGTTGTCCACCACCACGGGCTGGCCGAGCGCCTTGGCGAGCGGTTCGGCAATGGTGCGGGCGGCAATGTCGGGCGTGGAGCCGCCCGGAAAACCCACGAGCAGGCGAATCGGCTTGGTCGGCCAGGCGTTGTTCTGTGCATTGGCCGCCAGCGGCAGCGCGGCGGCGGCAGCCAGGCCGCAGGCGATCAGGAGGGCTCTCTTGGTTGCTTGCATGAAAGGTTCAGGAAAAGAAGAACTGTGAAAAAACGTAATGATGACAGCTACTCAAGGCTGATGTTGCCCCGGCGGACCAGTTCGCCGTAAACCTTGGACTTGGCCTCGGCGTTGCGTTCGATTTCTTCCGGCGACCACGCCAGCGGCTCGAAGGCGAAGGTGTCGAAACGGGCGCGGATCTCGGGGTCGGCGATGACCTTGGCCACGTCGGCGTTGATTTTGGCCTTGACCGCCGCCGGCACGCCCTTGGGCGCCAGCAGCGACACAAAGGAGTTGACCTCGAGCGACGCCGGCCCGCCCGCCTCGGCCATGGTGGGCACGTCGGGCATCTGGGGAATGCGCTTGGGCGCGGCCACGGCTATGTAGCGCAGCTTGCCGGCCTTGTAGATGCCCTGGCTCGACGGAATGCTCGCAAAGGCCCACGGCACTTCGCCGGTGCCCACGTTCGAATACAGCTGCGACACCTCGCGGTATGGCGCATGCCGCATGCGAATGCCCGTGAGCGCCTCAAGCTGCTGCGCGCCCAGGTGGCCGGGGCTGCCCACGCCCCACGAGCCATAGACCATCGCCTCGGGGTTGGCCTTGGCTTCGGCGATCAGGTCGCCCATGTTCTTCAGCTTCGACTCGCTGGAAACCGCGACGAAAAACGGTGTGCGGAAGAGCGAAGCCACCGGGTCGAAATGCTGCAGGGTGACGAAGTTGCGCGACTTGTACAGGTGCGGCAGCGCAGCCACGTGCTCGCTGTCCAGCTGCAGCAGCGTGTAGCCGTCGGGTGCGGCGCGCCGGGCCTGGTCGATGGCGATGAAGCCGCCGCCGCCCGGCCTGTTGTCGACCACCACGCGCTGGTTCCACAGGCGAGAGAGCTTGTCCGAGACAAGGCGCAGCACCGCGTCGGGCCCGCTCCCTGCGGCAAAGGGCGTGACCAGCGTTACCGGCTTGCTCGGATAGTCGCTTGCCTGCGCCAGGGCGCAGGTGCTGGCGGCAACGGTGCCCAGGGCAAGCATGCCCGCCACCAACGCGCGTGAAGAAAAGTTCATGGCTTGTTGTCTCCTGGGCCTGTGGCCTCGAATAGTGATGACGAAAAAATCCGTTGGTTTCAATGCGGCGAAAGCATGGCCCCTGCGTCGGCACCGGCCGCCGCGGCAACAGGCCGCAACGACTCCGGCGCGTCGTCCAGGCAATGCTCGGGCCGCCATGCATAGAGCCATTCGACCGCATCGTAGAAGCGTTCGGGCGTGCGGCCTACCCAGAGGCTGTTGCGCACCAGCCGCTCCACGCCCTTGGCGTGATACAGGCGCCCCATTTCGCGCACCGAAAGCACCACGCGGGCGGTGCGCGGAATGCGCGCGGCCTCATAGAGCTTGAAGGCAGCCGGCAGGTCGAAATTGCAGGCCTGCACCGCGGCAGCGAGCGTGACTGCGTCTTCGAGCGCCATGCAGGCACCTTGCGCAAGGTACTGCATCATCGGGTGCGCCGCATCGCCGAGCAGCGTGGCCGGGCCTTCGCTCCAGCGTTCCACAGGGTCGCGGTCGGCCGTGCTCCAGCGCCGCCACGAGGTCGGCCGGTCGAGCAATTGGCGCGGGCGGGCATGCACGCCCTCGAAGTACGACAGCACCTCTTCCTTGCTGCCGTCGGAAACGCCCCACTCTTCCTGCTCGCGGCTGTGGAAGGTGACCACCAGGTTGTATTGCTCGCCATGGCGCAGCGGATAGTGCACCAGGTGGCAGTTGGGCCCGGCCCAGACCACGGGCGCGTTCCAGCGCAGGTCGGCAGGCATGTCGGCCACCGGCACCACGGCGCGGTACACCACATGGCCCGAAATGCGCGGCTCGTCGCCCACGAGCTTGGCGCGCACCACCGATTTCACGCCGTCGCAGCCCACGATGGCATCGGCCGTGAAGCGCCGGCCGTCGCGCGTCACGGCAACCACGCCCTGCGTCTTGCCGCCGCCGATGTCGATCGACTCGACCTGCGCCGACGTGTGAAAGCGGATGAGCGGATGCTGCTTCACCGCCTCGTGGATGGCACCGTGCAGGTCGGCGCGGTGGCTCACCGCATATGGATTCCTGAAGCGCGCGCGAAAGGCCTCGCCCACGGGCACCGAGGCGACCTCGCCGCAATCGACGGCGTCCATCATCACGAGCCGGTCGGTGAACACCGAATTGCGGCGCACCGCTTCGCCCACGCCCAGCGCATCAAGCGCTGCAAAGGCGTTGGGGCCGAGCTGCAGGCCGGCGCCAATCTCGCCGATGCTGGCGCTCTGTTCGAGCAGGTCGATGGAAACACCAAGGCGCGCCAATGCCAGCGCGGCCGCCATGCCGCCGATGCCGCCGCCGACGAGCAGCACGCTGGGTGGGTTCTTCGTGAAAGATGTGCTCATTGCGGGACCTCTTCTGCGCGGCGTTCCATCAATCGATACGCACGGTGAGCGAAGGGAGCTTGTCGATGCTCACCTTGAGCGTCTGGCCCGGCTTGACCGCGCCCACGCCTTCGGGCGTGCCCGTGAAGATCAGGTCGCCGGGCTGCAGCGCAAACAGCGTCGACAAATTGGCAATCACTTCGTTGACCGACCAGATCAGGTGCGTGATGTCGCTGTTCTGCCGTACCTGGCCGTCGACCTCGAGCGTGATGGCACCTGCATTGATCTCGCCCACATCGGCCAGCGTGCGCAGCGGCGCAATGGGCGCCGAGAAGTCGAAGGCCTTGCCGATTTCCCATGGCCGGCCGGCTTCGCGCATCTTCATCTGCAGGTCGCGGCGCGTCATGTCCAGGCCGACGGCGTAGCTGTGGATGTGGCCGGCCGCCTGCTCGACCGCAATGTTCTTGCCGCCCTTGCCGATGGCGACGACGAGCTCGGCTTCGTAGTGGTAGTTGCTGGTGAGCGGGGGATACGGAATGACGCCGGTCGCGCCTTCGGCCACGGGCACCACCGAGGCGTCGTCGTTGGGCTTGCAGAAGAAGAACGGTGGTTCGCGATCCGGGTCGAAGCCCATCTCGCGGGCATGCGCCGCGTAGTTGCGGCCCACGCAGTAGACGCGGCGCACCGGAAACAGGCCGTTCGAACCCACGATGGGCAGGCCGACGATGGAAGGAGGCGCGAAGACGAAGGACATGAGGGCTCCTGCCGCGCGGGGCGGCACATGTAGAGACAAAGAAATAAAAGAAAAAAGGGACCGGCCGGCTTTCAGGCGTCTTCGAGAAAGGCTTCGCGCAACACGCCCATGGCCTGCTGCACAGGACGGTCGGAGAAACTGAAAAGCACCACGTCTTCGCCGGCTGCCGAGAGGCGCAGCGGCGCCCACGACGGAACGACGAAGGTGTCGCGTGGGCCGAATTCGAAGCGCTGGCCGGCGATGTGTGCCGTGCCGCGGCCTTCGACCACGCTGTAGACGGCGCCGTCGGTGGCGCGGTGCGTCTTGCCGGCAAAGCCCTTGGGCAGCAGCTGCAGGTGGGTGCCGATGGTGGGCATCGGCGCGCCGCCGGTCAGCGGGTTGATATAGCGCAGCTTGTGGCCCAGCCAGGCATCGGGCGCTTCCTGCTTCTGCAGCAGGGCCAGCGCCTCGCGGCTGCGAGCGTAGGGGTAGTTGAAGATCGGCGAGGTGGGCGACACGTGGTCGTGGCGCACCGGCACCATGTTGTGGCCGAAGCGCGCAAGGCTGTTGCCCTCGGCGCGCGCCACGTGCTGGACCTTGGCGTCGTCGTTCTCGGCAAAGCCGGCATCGAAGAAGCGCAGCATCGGAATGTCCAGCCCGTCGAGCCACACCACCGGCTCCACCGTGCCGCCGATGCCCTCGTTGCCATGGTCGTGCCAGGCCCATGAGGGGGTGATGATGAAGTCGCCCGGGTACATGGTGGTGCGTTCGCCGCCCACCGTGGTGTAGGCGCCCTTGCCGTCGACGATGAAGCGCAGCGCCGATTGCACGTGGCGGTGCGAAGGCGCCACTTCGCCCGGCATGATGAGCTGCAGGCCGGCGTAGATCGACTGGGTGATGGACGAGTTGCCGGGCAGCGCCGGGTTTTCGAGCACGAGCACGCGGCGCACTGCTTCTTCGGCCGTGATGAGGTCGGCCGATTCCATCAGCAGCGGGCGGATCTCGTCATAGCGCCAGAGCGCCGGCACGCAAGGCGTGGTGGGCTCGCGCGGCACCAGGGCGTGCAGCGACTCCCACAGCGGCGTGAGGTTCAGCGGGCGAATACGCGCGTAGTAGTTGCGGCGCTCCGCGGCGTTGGCATGGGGTGGTTTCTGGGCTGCTGGATTCATGGCGGTTCGGCCTTGGGTTCGGCTTCAGGTTCGGCCTTTCATGCGGCCTTCGTCTCCGGGGAGCGGCTATCTTCCGCCGGTACTACTATTGGTGCAATGCAGCCACAGCGATAGCTGCAATCCTGTTTTTCGATAGTGGTGGCTGCGCAGTGGCCGCCAAGGAGGTGCTTCATGGCCCAGCTCGATCTCGAATGGCTGCTGGTTTTCGACGAGGTCTACAAGACGGCGAACGTGTCGAGCGCGGCCGAGCGGCTGGGCGTTTCCCAGTCGGCGGCCAGCACTGCCCTGGCCCGGCTGCGCACGCATTTCGGAGACAAGCTGTTCGTGCGCACCTCGCGCGGCATGGAGCCCACGCCCTACGCGCGGCAAATCCAGCCGCTGGTGCTGGACATTCTCGACAGGCTGAACCGGGCCAAGGGCGGCCGCACCAGCTTCGACCCCGCCACCGCGGCGCGCAGCTTTCGCATCTGCATGACGGACATCAGCGAAGTGGTGTTGCTGCCGGGCCTGCTCGACCACCTGCGGCATGCGGCGCCGGGGGTGCGCATCGAGACCGAGATCATCTCGACCGACAGCGGCAGGCGGCTGGAGGACGGCGCGGTCGACCTGGCAGTGGGCTTCATGCCGCAGCTGGACGCGGGCTTCTACCAGCAGACGCTCTTCATGCAGAACTTCGTCTGCCTGGCGGCGCGTAACCATCCCCGCATTGGCGAGCGGCTCACGCGCAAGCGCTTCGAGACCGAGGCGCATGCGGTGGTGGCGTCGTCGGGCACCGGCCATGCCATTGTCGACAAGACCATTGCGCGGCTGGGCCTCAGGCGCAATGTGGTGACCAGCCTTTCGAGCTTCCTGAGCGTGGCGCGTATCGTGGCGCACACCGAACTGATCGTGATCGTGCCCAGCATTCTCGGCAAGGTACTGGCCACGCAGGAGCCGGTGAAGCTGCTGGAGCCGCCCTTCGAGCTGCCCGCCTACGCCGTGAAGCAGCACTGGCACGAGCGGTTCCATGCGGACGCGGGCAACGCGTGGCTCCGGCGCACGCTCGCGGAGCTGTTCGGCGGCGGCTGAGCGTGAGCGCGGCGCCGACCGGCGGCGCACATCTACGGCGCCGCGCGCTCGCATAATCGGGGCTCCGACCAACACAGCCACAAAAAGGCGGCGCATGTCCTCCATCACACTTCGATTTCTGGCCGAGCCCAGCACCGTCAACTTTGGCGGCAAGGTTCATGGCGGCACCGTCATGAAGTGGATCGACGAAGCCGGCTACGCCTGCGCCACCAGCTGGGCAAAGCGCTATTGCGTCACGGCGTTCATCGGCAGCATCCGCTTTCACCACCCGATCATGATCGGCGACCTGGTCGAGGTAGAGGCCCGCCTGGCCTACACCGGCACCACCAGCATGAACATCTCGGTCGAGGTACGCAGCGGCGACATGAAGGGCGGCACCATGGACAAGACGACCGAGTGCCTGATCGTCTTCGTCTCGGTCGATTCGCACGGCCGGCCGCTGCCGGTGCAGCCCTATGTGCCGGGCACCCCGGGCGAAATGGCCCTGGCGGAACGGGCCAAGGCCCACCTGGACGCCAGCCGCGCAGCCGGCAAGGCGTAGCCCGCGCAGGCAGCGTTCATAGACGTGAAGCTCTAAAGGAAGAGGCGTCTTGCAGCTAGAGTAGCCCGATTGTTTTCACAGGAACATTCCGCATGGCTACCCAGGACGACGAAAACGGCAACAACAAGGGCTCGGACCGCATCAAGGATTCCGCGCAGCAGATCTGGCTGGCGGGGCTCGGCGCCTTTGCCAAGATGCAGCAGGAAGGCAGCAAGGCTTTCGAGGCGCTGGTGAAAGACGGCGCCGGCATGCAAAAGAAAACCCAGGCAGCAGCCGAAGAAACGCTTGCGCAGGCGCAGACGCGCATGGCCGGCTTTGCGAGCGAATTCGGCACCAAGGCCGCGGGCCAGTGGGGCAAGCTCGAAAACATCTTCGAAGAGCGCGTGGCGCGCGCCCTCGAAAAGCTCGGCCTGCCCTCGGCTGCCGAGTACGCCGCGCTGCAAGCCCGCGTGGCGGCACTCGAAGCCGAACTGCAGCGGAGCGCGACCAAGCCGGCAACCGCCGCCGCTCCTGCACGGGCGAGCCGCAAGACCGCAGGCCGCAGTGCGGCACCCGCAGCCGCCACCAAGAAAACCGTGCGGCGCAGCAACAAGGCCGGCTAGACAAGCCCGCCCGGCCATAGCGGGGTAGCCAACCCCTTCCTTTTGCGGCGCTGCACAACGCACGCCGCCGCAAAACATTGCCCTGCCGCGTTCAAGGTGCAGTGCACATACGCTAGAGTGTCCCCACAAGAGACAAAAACGGGGACTGACATGGCCAAGAAGGCGCCACGCCGCACAGCGCAACGCATCCTTGAAGCCGCACTGGAGCTGTTCAACCGCTTCGGGGAGCCGAACGTCTCCACCACGCTGGTGGCGGGCGAGCTCAACATCAGTCCCGGCAACCTCTACTACCACTACCCCGCCAAGGAAGAGCTGATCAACAAGCTCTACGAAAGCTACGAGGCCGAGCTCAACGAGCTCCTGCATGCCAGCGAAGGCGTGCACGACGTGGAAGACGCCTGGTTCTTCATGCACAGCCTGTTCGAGCTGATCTGGCGCTACCGGTTTCTGTACCGCGACCTGAACGACCTGCTCAGCAAGAACCGGCATCTCGAGACGCAGTTCCAGCTGGTGCTGAAAAACAAGGCGCGCGCCATCCGCATGCTCATTGCCGGGCTGAGCCGGGCCGGGCACCTCGAAATCGATGCGCACGAGGTCGACACATTGGCGCAGAGCATGGTCGTGGTGCTGACCTACTGGCTGAGCTACGAATACGTGCGCAACCCGCGCGAGGCGCTCGAGCCCGCGCATGCACAGGGTGCGCTGATGCGTGGCGGGCAGCACACGCTCCACCTGCTGGCGCCGTACCTCGGACGAGACCAGCGGAGGCATTTGCTCACACTCAGCAACGCCTACAGCGGCGAAGATCCGGCAAGCGACGCGCCGTCGGTTGCCCCAATCGATCTGGCGGCCTAGATGACCATGCCCCATCCAGACTTCAAACCGCTTTCGCTGATGTCCGCCGGCCCCGTTGCCGCGGCGGCACCCGCGGAACCCTGGACGCCGCTGCCGTACGCGGACGTGCCGCGCTACGACGCGCAGACCGCGCTTTTGCAGTGGACGCGCCTTCATGCCGGCCACCCGCTGCCGCCACCGGCGGGCGAGCATCCGCTGGCGGACGGCTGGGCGCTGTATCACAGCGGCGAGTTCGAGCGCGCCGCCGCGCTCGGCCTGCTGCATGGGCCCGAGGGCCTGGTGCTGGCCAACCAGGCCACCGCCATTTACGCCAACTATCTCGAGCCGCGTGAATCGGTGCGGCTTTCGATGTTCCGCCAGGTCATCGAACGCGCCGGTGCGCAAGCCACGGCGGAACCCGACAACTGCCAGGCGCTCTACTGGCAGGCCTACGCCCTGGGCCGCTACAGCCAGGGCATCAGCGTGGCGCGCGCGCTGGCGCAGGGCCTTGGCAGCAAGCTCAAGGGCGCGCTCGAACGCGTGATAGAGCTGCAGCCGGACCATGCCGACGCGCACATTGCATTGGCCGCCTTCCATGCCGAGGTGATCGACAAGGTGGGTGCGCTGGTCGGGCGCATGACGTATGGCGTGCGGGCCGAAATATCGGTCGAGCTGTTCGAGCGCGGCCTTGCGCTCAACGCCCATTCAGCCAGCGCGCTGATGGAATACGGCCGCGCGCTGCTCATGCTGCACGGCGATTCCCGCTTGGGCGAGGCCACGCAGCTGTACGAAAAGGCTGCTGCGCTGGAGCCGGTGGATGCAAAGGAACGGCTCGACGTGGAGCTGGCGCGGGCGGGGTTGTCGGACTGAGACGGCCGCCGGTTGGTACCCGCAGGTACCGCCCACTTAAGATGCGTACTCTTCGCTTTTCATTAGACCGCCCATGTCCGACCTCAACGCCCAATTCGAAGCCGCTCAAGCCAACTCCAAGCTGCTGGCCGAGCGCCCCGACAACCCGACGCTGCTCAAGATCTACGGCCTCTTCAAGCAGGCCACGGAGGGCGACAACACTGCCAAGAAGCCAAGCTTCAGCGACATCGTCGCACGCGCCAAGTGGGATGCGTGGACGGCGCAAAAGGGTTTGAGCGCCGACGAGGCCAAGCAGAAGTACATCGACCTGATCGAATCGCTGCGCGGCTGACCCGCACGCACAGCTAGCCGACGATGCCGCGCTCGTGCAGTGCGGCAATCTGCTCGGCGGTAAGGCCGATTTCCTTCAGCACGGCATCGGTGTCCGCGCCCAGCGCGGGCGCGTTGTACCGGTGGCTGGCAGGCGTGCGCGACAGCTTGGGCACGAAGCCGGGCACCGCAAGCGCGCTGCCGTCTGCCATTTGCACCTGCTGCAGCATGCCGCGCGCGGCGTAGTGCGGGTCGGCCGCAATGTCGGCAATGGTGTAGATGCGGCCCGCAGGCACGTGCGCCGCATCGAGCGCGGCAAGTACCTCGCTCACCGTGCGCTGCGCGGCCCAGTCGCCGATGGCGGCATCGAGCTTTTCTACCTGCGCCACCCTGCCGGTGTTGCCGGCCAGCGCCGGATCGGCGGCAAGGTCGGGCCGGCCGATGCATTCCATGAGCCGCCGGAAGATGCTGTCGCCGTTGCCGGCCACGATGGCATAGCCGCCGTCGGCGCAGCGGTAGGCGTTGGTGGGCGCAATGCCGGGCAGCGCGCTGCCGGCTGCCTCGCGCACCGCACCGAAGGCGCTGTATTCGGGCAGCAGGCTTTCCATGCAGTTGAAGACGGCCTCATAAAGCGCAACGTCCACGACTTGCCCCCTGCCCTTCGGATAGTCGGGGCTCACGGTGGCGTGGCGGTGCTGCATGGCCATGAGCACGCCGATCACGCCGTGCAACGAAGCCAGCGTGTCGCCGATGGAAACCCCTACCCGCACCGGCACGCGGCCGGTCTCGCCGGTGAGGTGGCGCAGCCCGCCCATGGCTTCGGCCACGACGCCGAAGCCAGGACGATCGCGGTAGGGGCCGGTCTGCCCGTAGCCGCTGATCCGCAACATCACAAGCGCCGGGTTCGCGGCCAGGAGCTCGTCGGGCCCAAGGCCCCAGCCTTCCATTGCGCCGGGGCGAAAGTTCTCGATCAGCACGTCGGCCTCTGCGGCAAGCTGCCGCACGATGGCTTGCGCTTCGGCTTGCCGCAGATCGAGCGCCAGCGAACGCTTGTTGCGCGACTGCACCTGCCACCACACCGATGTGCCGTCTTTCAGCAGCCGCCACGTGCGCAGCGGATCGCCCGCACCTGGCGGTTCGATCTTGATGACCTCGGCGCCGAAATCGGCCAGGGTGCGCGCCGCGAACGGCCCGGCAATCAGCTGGCCGAGCTCGACGACCTTCAGGCCGGCGAGCGCACCCGCCGAAACAGGCGCGGCGGAGGACGAAGAGGCGCCGGTCATGGCATGGCCAATTGCTGCATCAACGCCTGGCGCCGCTCACGCAAAGCGGCTTTTACCGCCCGGCGCATCGAGCAGCGCGTCGAGATTTTTCGCAATCTTCTGCTCGATCTGGTCGCTGAAGCTGCTGAACAGAAAACCCAGCGTGGCCTCCAGCGTGAGCGTGGTGGCCGTGACTTCCACGGTGCCGTCGATGCCGGCGCGGCTGAACTGCGCAACATCGCTGGTTTCGCCCTCGGTGTAGGTGCACTCCAGGCCGTAGTCCTGCTCGACCTGCTGCATCCATTGGCGTGCGACTTCGCGTGCACCCGCAATGCCCAGCGCGTGATTTCGTTCGATATGGATGTCAGGCACCGTGATCTCCGTGGTCGTCGTGTTTGTTGTGGATGGAATTGTTCGTTTGCTGGACGCCGGTGGCCGTCTGCAACGCGCGGCGCCGCTCATCCATTGTGGACAGCGCGGCGATGCGGCGCACCTCCTTGTAGAAGCGCGGCCAGTTGCGGCCTTCGCGCTCGAACAGTGCCTCGAAGCCGGGAACCAGGTCGTCGTAGGCACCCTGGGCTGCAAAGGTCGCGTTGTTGGCGCGTGCCACCCAGAGGTCGTACGCACCCTGGCGCGGGCCTTGCCATTCTGCGCGCAGCCCGGCATAGCGTTGACGAAAGTCGTCCATCGCGGCCTTCTTCATGGCGTCGACCGCCGTCCAGTCGCCGGCCTTGGCCTGCGCGGATTCATACACCTGACCGAGCGCGCGGCGCGTATTAAGGGCCAGCGCGCGAAACTGCTGGCGCTGCGCATCGAAGCGCGAATATTCACTGCGTGCCGCTTCGCTGGCTTCGCGCTGCAGCCACAAGGCGCCGCCAATGCGCTCCACCGCCGTGGCGTACGACTCGTTGAACACCGTGTCGCCGGGCACATAGAGCACCTGGTGCGCGAGCTCGTGGAACACGATGCGCGCCAGTTCGCCTTCGGGGTAGCCGATGAAGGTCGAAAGCAGCGGATCGCCGCCGGCCCAGTTCATCCAGCCCAGGGTGGAATAGGCCGGCACGGGGTAGACGGCGGTTTCCAGCCCCTTGGCGCTTTGCGCATCGGCTTCGGCCTTGGCTGCGGCCTCGTCGTAGTAGCCGCGATAGCCCACGCATCCCGCCACCGGAAAGCACCAGTTCTTGAGGGTGAGCGAATACGGCGGGGCGGCCACTACGTTCCACACCGCGGCGCGGCGGTGCAGGTCGGCATACGACTTGTAGCTCGGGTTGTCCGGCAGCGACAGTTCGGTCACCGCAAAGCTGCGAATGCGCTGTGCGAGTTCGAGCTTGGCTTTCAGCGGCTGCGAAACACCTGGGTCGGCCAGCCACTCGGGCACCGGCTTGGCGGCCCGCATGATGCCGATGTGGCCGCTGGCCGATTGCCAGTAGTAGCCGAGATCGGCGCAGCCACTCAGCAACAACAGCGCGGCGGCCAGCGCGGATGCGGGGGCAGCCCTCACCCCAACCCTCTCCCGGAGGAAGAGAGCGGAGAGGGCGCAATACGCTCCACTTCGACCAGGCAGTCGTAGAAGGTCGGGCCGCGGCCGATGTCGGTCAGGCGCTGGCTGGTGAGCTGGTTGACGTTGGTGCCGTCCATGCCGAGCTTGCGCCACCAGATGCCCATGCCATGCACCACGCCGGGCCGTGCGCGGCGCGAGACCTCGGCGCGGCAGCGGTGCTCGCCGCGGCCGTTGAAAACGCGCACGACGGCGCCGTTCTCGATGCCGCGGGCGGCTGCGTCGGCCTCATGAATCTCGAGCAGCGGCTCGCCTTCGATGGCGCGCAGGCTCGTGACGTTGACGAAGGTCGAATTGAGAAAGTTGCGCGCCGGCGGCGAAATCATTGCCAGCGGAAATTCGGTGGAACCGCCCGCGGGCTCGTAGTTGGGGACATGGTCGGGCAGCCCGTCCATGCCCTGCGCCTGGAGCCGCTCGCTGAAGAATTCGCAACGCCCCGAGGGCGTTGGAAACTTGCCGTCGGCAAAGGGCGCCTCGGGCAGCGGCAGGCTGGTGAAGCCCTGCGAAAGCAACTCTTGGTAGTCGACGGCGCCCGGCGCAAAGGCGGTGCGGCACAGCGACTCGTCGTCTTCGGAAAAGCAGGGCTCATCGAAGCCCATGCGGCGCGCCAGTTCGCGAAAGATCCAGGCGTTGCTGCGGGCCTCGCCGCGCGGCGCGACCGCGGGGCGGTTCAGCAGCACGTCGGTGTGGCCGTAGCTGCAGTGGATGTCCCAATGCTCGAGCTGGGTGGTGGCCGGCAGCAGGTAGTCGGCGTAGTCGGCGGTGTCGGTCTGAAACTGCTCCAGCACCACGGTAAAGAGGTCTTCTCGCGCGAAGCCCGCCACCACCTTGCCCGACTCGGGCGCCACCGCAACCGGATTGCTGTTGTAGACCACGATGGCCTTCACCGGCTTGGCCTGGTCGAGCAGCGCATCGCCGATGGTGCTCATGTTGACCGTGCGCGGCTTGCGCCCCGCAAGCAGGTCGGGCCGCTGCAGCGCGGCGCGGTCGGCGGGAAAGTGGCCCGAGCTGCTCAGCAGCAGCCCGCCCGCGCGGTCGCGCCATGCGCCCACGAGCGCCGGCAGGCAGGCAATCGCACGCGCCGCGTTGCCGCCGCCTCGCACGCGCTGCATGCCGTAGTTCAGGCGAATCGCGGCCGGCTTGGTGGTGCCATAGGCCTGCGCCAATGCCACGATCTGCGCCTCGGGCACGCCGCACACCGCAGCGGCGCGCGAGGGTGGCCACTGCAGGGCGCGCTCGCGCAGCTGCTCCCAGCCGAGGGTGTGGTTTTCAATGTAGTCGTGGTCGAGCCAGTCGTGCACGATGAGTTCGTGCATCAGTGCCAGGGCGAGCGCCGCATCGGTGCCGGGCAGCAAGGCGATGTGCTCGTCGCACTTGTCGGCGGTTTCGGTCTTGCGCGGGTCGATGCACACCAGCCGGGCCCCCGCGCGCCGGGCGGCCTGCGCATGGCGCCAGAAGTGAAGGTTGCTCGCAATGGAGTTGCTGCCCCAGATCAGGATGAGCTTTGCCTCGGCAAAAAACTCGATCCGCATGCCGATCTTGGCGCCCAGGGTATAGACCATCGCCTCGCCGCCTGCCATCGAGCAAATGGTGCGGTCGAGCAGCGTGGCGCCCAATTTGTGGAAAAAACGCCGATCCATCGACTCGCCCTGCACGAGACCCATGGTGCCTGCGTAACTATAAGGCACAATTGTTTCCGGATCCGTCTGCAATGCACGAAGATGCGCGGCGATGTCGTCAAGAGCGGCGTCCCAGCTGACGGGTTCGAACTGGCCAGAGCCTTTCGGACCGGTGCGCTTCATGGGCTGCACCAGGCGATCGGCATGGCTGTTGCGTTCGATATAGCGTGAAACCTTGGTGCAAAGGACGCCGCCCGTGTGCGAGTGGGCCGGATTGCCCTGCAGCTTTATGGCCACGCCGTCCTTGACGGTGGTGACCAGGGCGCAGGTGTCCGGACAGTCGTGCGGGCAGGCGCCCAGGACTGTGGAAGTTTCGGTGGGGAGAACAGTAGTTGCAGAGTCCGGGGCATCGTCCATCCGGCAAGTCTAAAGTTTTCCAGATAGTGCGCGGTAACGCGGAATAGGTTTTCACCATGATCAATCGCAGACATTTTTCACTGGCCACGGGTGCGGCCGCGCTGGGTGGTTTCCAGCTGGCCAGGGCACAGGGCGACACGCCGCTCGTGCTGGGCCAATCGGCACCCTTCACCGGCCCGGCCGCGCAACTGGGTATTCAGTTCCACCAGGGCGCCAAGCTGTTCCTGGACCAATACAACGCCCAGCCCGGCCGCCGCCAGGTGGTCATCAAGAACCTGGACGACGGCTACGAGCCCGACCGCTGCGCCGCCAATACGCAAAAGCTGATCGACGAAGACGTGTTTGCGCTGTTCGGCTACATCGGCACCCCCACCAGCATGGCAGCGCTGCCGCTTGCGGTGAAGGACAAGGTGCCTTTCGTGGCGCCGTTCACCGGCGCCATGTCGCTGCGCGAACCGTTCCACAAGAACGTGTTCCACCTGCGTGCGTCGTACAACGACGAGACCGCGCTGATCGTGAAGCAGCTCACCCACCTCAACCTGAAGAAGATCGCGGTCTTCTATCAGAACGACGCCTACGGCAAGGCCGGCGTCGAGGGCGTGACCCTGGCGCTGTCGCAGCAAGACCTCAAGCCGGTGGCGCTGGCCACCGTGGAGCGCAACTCGGTCGACGTGGCCGCAGCGGTGAAAACCATCGTGGCGGCGCGCCCCGACGCGGTGGTGCAGGTGGGCGCGTACAAGGCGTGCGCGGCCTTCATCCGCGAAGCTCGCAAGGCCGGCTACGGCGGCACCTTCTTCAATGTGTCTTTCGTCGGCACCCAGGCGCTGGCCGACGAGTTGGGCAAGGACGCTGCGGGCGTGATGGTGACGCAGGTGATGCCCTCGCCCTACAACCCGGCCAACGCGATCACCCGCGAGTTCGGCGACGCGGTCAAGAAGGCGGGCGCTGCGGCCAGCGCCAATTTCTCGAGCATGGAAGGCTACCTTGCCGCCAAGGTGCTCACAGAGGGTTTGCGCCGTGCACCGGGCAAGGCCTCGCGTGACGGCCTCATCACGGGGCTCGAAAGCATCGACCGCCAGCAGTTCGGCGGCTTCGAAGTGTCGTTCTCGCCCAAGAACCACGTCGGTTCGAAGTTCGTCGAGCTGTCGATGATCACGGCGGACGGCAAGATCAGGACCTGACCGCCTGGGATCGGCGGGGGCACCGCGCCCCCGCTTTTCTTCAGCTGCCGAGGCCGTCCACGGCCTGGAACATCGCCTGGCGCGCCTGGCTGACGATCTGCCCCCGCCAGGCGTCGGTGTCGGTATAGAACGCATCGCGCATCCGCGTACGAATGCCGTCGGCCAGATCGGCCGGCGCTTCGGGGTGCTTGTGCAGCCAGTGGTCGGCACGCAGGGCGCCCAGAACGTCCAGCATGGGCAGCGTGCCGTATTCGAGCGCAATGCCGGTGTACTCGGCCTGCGGGCACTCCTGGTACACCGCTTCGCTGATGAGGCCGCTCAACAGCGCCGAAGTCGACGAGCCGTCGTAGATCGACGTAACCGGCGCCCCTGGCGCACCCCACCAGGCATTGGCCCTGGCGTAGGCAGCCTTGTCGTCCCGCCCCGCAAAGATGCGTTCGCCGATGCCGTTCGGCCCGAGTCCCGTGTGCAGGTCGATCCACCCCAGCCGGCGTGCGCTGCCCGCATGGCGGCGCAGCACATTGCGCAGTGCCTTGTTGCTCCAGGTTGGCGCCTTGCCGCCAAAGAACAGCCCGTCGTCGAACTGGTATTGCCCACCGGTGACAGCCGCCTGGAAGGCGGCCACGCCGTGCTTTTCGATCCATTGATCGACCGCGGCCTGGTTCTCGGGCGTGGGCGGCCAGGCGTCGGGCAACAGCAGTGCGTGCAGCTTGGCGTAGGGCTGGTTGACCGGCAGCGGCTTCGTGAAATCGAGAAAGTTGCGGTTCAGGTCGACGTTTTCCTGCGTCACGCGCCGGCCGTATGAAAAGCCGTGCGGGTTGAGCGCATGCACGTACAGCACCGCAACGCCCTGCGCCTTTGCCTTCTCGCGCCACTCGGCATCGTGCAGCGCAAACACCTGCACGCCGCTGCCGCAATGGCCTTCCACGCCGTGGCAGGCGCTGGAAACGATCAGCAGGCGCTCGGCGTCGGCGTCGCCGTCGAGTGCCACGTCCATCGAAAGCTCTTCGCCGCCCTGCCCCTTGCCGGGGTGGGCATGCGGCTCGACCGTGAGGCCCGCGCTCACGCAGGCCTGCAGGAACTTCTGGCGCGCCTGGGCGTAGCGCGGCGAAAACGCCTCGCCGATGCCGATCAAGATGCGGTTCCTCCGGGCTTCAGGAACTGCTCGGCCAGTTGCACCCAGCAGGTGGCACCCAGGGGAATGAGGTCGTCGTTGAAGTCGTAGCTCGCGTTGTGCAGCGTGCACGGCCCTTCTCCGTGGTGCACGTCGCGGTGCGAACCGTCGCCATTGCCGATGAAGGCATAGGCGCCGGGCTTGGCCTGCAGCATGAATGCAAAGTCTTCCGAGGTCATGGCGGGCTCTTGCCGCAGCACGTTCTCGGCACCGACGATGCCGCCCATCACGCGGCGCGCAAAGTCTGCCTCGGCCTCGGTGTTGACCGTGGGCGGGTAGTAGCGCTCGAAGCGGAAGTCGCAGGTGGCGTCGTGCGCCGCGCAGATGTTCTCGGCAATCTTCTTCATGCGCGCCTCGATCATGTCGAGCACCTCGATGGAGAAGGTGCGCACGGTGCCCGTCAACTCGCAGTTGTCGGGGATCACGTTGTTGGTTTCACCCGCGTGGATGGTGGTGACGGAGATCACGGCCGAATCGGTCGGCTTCATCTTGCGCGTGAGAATCGTCTGGAACGCCTGCACGATCTCGCAGGCAATCGGCACCGGGTCGATGCCGGTCTGCGGCAACGCGGCATGGCCGCCCTTGCCGATCACGTTGACATAGAACTTGTTGCCCGACGCCATCACCGGCCCCGGGCTCACCGCGAACTGGCCGGCCTTCATGCCGGGCCAGTTGTGCATGCCGAACACGGCGTCCATGGGGAACTGCTCGAAAAGCCCTTCCTTGATCATTTCGCGTGCGCCGCCGCCGCCCTCTTCGGCCGGCTGGAAAATCAGGTACACCGTGCCGTCGAAGTTGCGGTGCTTCGCCAGGTGCTGTGCGGCGGCCAGCAGCATGGCGGTGTGGCCGTCATGCCCGCAGGCGTGCATCTTGCCGTGGTGCTTGCTGGCGTGCGCGAAGGTGTTGAGCTCGGTAACCGGCAGTGCGTCCATGTCGGCGCGCAGGCCGACGGCGCGGCTGCTGGTGCCGTTCTTGACGATGCCCACCACGCCAGTGGTGCCCAGGCCGCGGTGAATGGGAATGCCCCATTCGGTGAGCTTGCCTGCCACCACGTCGGCGGTGCGGACTTCTTCGAAGCAGAGTTCGGGGTGAGCGTGAAGGTCACGTCGCACGGCGGCAATGCCAGCCGCCTGCGTGACGAGCGAGTCGATGAGTTTCATGGGGCACAGTCTAGACTTTGCGGCTCGCCACCGCAAAGACCGTGCCGGGCTAGCTTCAGCGGCCGATGCTCTTGAGGTAGTCGGCGCGCGCGGCAATCGCCGTGTCGGTGAAGTCGGTAAAGACGCCGTCCACGCCCAGCTTGTAATAGATCGCGTACTCGTTCTTGCCGCTGCTGCCGTAGTCGGCGGCCAAGCGGCGCGACTCGTTGCGGAAGGTGAACGGGTGCACGAACAGCCCCGCCTTGTGGGCATCGGCAACCAGCGTGGTCGGCGCCATCGAGGTGGCGTCGGCATCGTTGACCTTGCCGTCCTTGTTGACGTCCACCGGCTTGCCGTCGGCGCCGATGGTGCCCTTGATGCTCACGATGTAGCGCTTCCACGGGCCGATGCCGTCGGCGTAGGTCTTGATTTCGGCGAGGCCCGCAGGCGTGACCATCACGTCGAAGTTGCGCTTGTCGCCCGCCTTGGTCCATTCGTAGGGCCGGTCGACCGGCACGGCGTAGGTCATGGCACCGGTCTTCATGTCGATGCCGTCGCCATCGATCAGCTGGATGAGCCGGGTGTTCAGGCCCTTGCTCTTCATGTACTTGAGGCTGCCGGGCTCGAACGACTGCACGTAGATGGGCGCGGTCTTGCTGTTCCAGCCGGCGGCGTTGATGGCGGCAACGACCTTGTCTTCCATCGGCAGGCCCAGGTCGCGAAAGTAGGTCGGGTTCTTGGTCTCGGGGTAGATCGCGATGGTGCGGCCGGTTTCCTTCGACTTGGCCTTGGCAAAGTCGATGATCTCCTGGAAGGTGACGATCTTGAACTTGCCGTTGAACTCCTGCGGCCGCTCGGCGTCGGTCGAAATGCCGCCCAGCATCTTGATCTCGGCCAGCGTGAAGTCGTTGCTGAACCAGCCGGTCTGGGTTTCACCGTCGACCTTGATGGTCTTCTTGCGCGAGGCAAAGCGCGGGTGCCTGGCCACGTCGGTGCTGATCGCCAGGTTGGGGTCGTGGCGGGCGATGAGCACGCCGTCCTTGGTGGAGACCAGGTCCATCTCGATCACGTCGGCACCCAGTTCGATGGCCCGGGCGTAGGCTTCGAGCGTCTGCTCGGGCAAGTAGCCCGAGGCGCCGCGGTGCGCAATAACCAATGGCGGCTGGCCGTCGAGCGTGAGCAGCTTTCCGGACGAGCCGGCGGGGCCGGTGGTACCGCAGGCGGCAAGGCAGAGGGCGGCGGTTGCCGTAAGAGCCAGCTGAAGGTTGCGCATCGTCTTTTTCTCCATCCAAAGAGGCGCAGGGTACCCGCTTCGCATGACAGCACCGGCAAGCGCGGCGCGCGGCGCCGACTTCTTGGACAATGTGTTGCATGCTCCATACGCTTTCCCCTCAAAGCCTCGCGCTGGCCCAGGCGCTCGTGCGCATGAACACCATCAGCGCAAACAGCAACCTCGAACTGATCGACCTTGCCCAGAGCCACCTGGCCTCACTCGGCGTAAAAAGCCGCATCACCTACAACGCCGAGCGCACCAAGGCGAACCTGTTCGCCACCCTCGGCGAAGGCAAGCCGGCCGGCGTCATCGTTTCGGGCCACACCGACACGGTGCCCTGGGACGGGCAGGAATGGAGCGTCGACCCGCTCTCGGCCGTGGTGCAGAACGAGCGCCTCTACGGCCGCGGCTCGGCGGACATGAAGAGCTTCATTGCCATCGCGTTGTCCAACGCCAGGCGCTTCCTGGAAAGCGACTCGCCTTTTGCGGTGCACTTCGCCTTCAGCTATGAAGAAGAAATCGGCTGCTTCGGCGTGAAGGAACTCATTGCCGACATGCGCGACGCCAACATCAAGCCGCTTGCCTGCATCGTAGGCGAGCCCACCAGCATGGTGCCGGCCATCGCGCACAAGGGCGTGTACCGCTACAAATGCTGCGTGCGCGGCAAGGAGGCGCATTCGTCGCTCACGCCGCATTCGGTCAATGCCATCGAGATGGCTGCGCGCGTGGTCGGCAAGGTGCGCGACATGGCCGAGGGCTTCGAGCGCAGCGAGCCGCGCTACGAAGGCTTCGACGTGCCCTTCAGCACCGCGAGCGTGGGCCAGTTCCACGGCGGCATTGCCGACAACGTGGTGCCGCGCGATGCCGAGTTCCGCTATGAATTTCGCGACCTTCCCACGGCCGATGCCAAACGCATGCAGGCCGACGTGCTGGCCTATGCAGCGAGCATCGAGCCCGCAATGAAGAAGGTGGCGCCGGATGCGGGCTTCAAGTTCGAAACCATTTGCGAGATCCCCAGCTTCCTTGGCGCGGCGAATGACCCGGTCACGCTGCTGGCCCAGCGCCTGGCGGGCGAAGACCGCACCACGCTGGTGGCCTTCGGCACCGAAGCGGGCCTTTTCAAGAACGCCGGCATCCCCACCGTGGTGTGCGGCCCGGGCAGCATCAACCAGGCCCACCAGCCCGACGAGTTCGTGAGCCTGGAGCAACTGGCGCGCTGCGAACTGTTCATGGAACGCCTTGCGGCCGCGCCCACCATTGGCTGAAGACCAACACGGCAGCGGCGCGCTGCAACGCATGAAGCGCGTCGCGCTCGGCCTGCTGTGCGCCGCGGCGCTGCTCTATGCGCTGGCCAGCGCGCTGCATGGGCAGCATCCGGCCTGGGGCTACGTGGCCGCCTTTGCAGAGGCCGCGATGGTCGGCGCCATTGCAGACTGGTTTGCGGTGGTGGCGCTCTTCCGCCATCCGCTGGGTCTGCCGATTCCGCACACAGCCATCATCCCGAGCAACAAGGACCGTATCGGCGCCAAGCTGGCCGGCTTCATCTGCAACAACTTTCTCGGCACCGAACAGGTACTCGCCAAGCTGCGGGAGTTCGACGCGGCCGGCCGCGTCGCCGACTGGCTGGCCCGCCCGGCGAGCGGTGAAAAGCTCGGCGAATGGGGCGTGGCCGCCACGCGCTACGGCCTCTCGGCATTCGACGACGAGCGCGTTCGCGCCTTCATGGGCCGTGCCGCGGCCGCGGGCCTGGAGAAGATCGACCTCTCGCGCCTGACCGGCCAGGCGCTGGATGCACTCACCGCGGGCGGGCGCCACCAGGCGCTGCTCGACGACGTGCTGCAGCAGGTGGCCGGCCTGCTCGAAGGCGAAGAGGTTCAGGCCCACATTACCGAAGCCATTGCGCGCGAGATAAAAACGCTGCGCTACGTGGGGCTGGACCAGGTGGCCGCCAAGCTTGCCACGCGCAAGATCGTCGCGGCCGTGGCGCGCACCATTGCCGAGCTGGCGGCCGAGCCGGGCCACCCGATGCGCAAGCGCTTCGATCACTTTGTGGATGACTTCGTGGTGCGGCTGAAGCTCGACCCCGAGTTCCAGCAGCGCGGCGAACAGATCCGCGCCGAACTGATGGCCCACCCCGCCCTGGGCGACTACCTGCACGGGCTGTGGGGCGAACTGCTGGCGTGGCTGCATGACGACCTCGGCCGGCGCGACTCGACCATTCGCCTGCGCATCGCGTCGCTCGCGGGCGCACTGGGCGCGCGGCTGCAGGGGGACGAAGCAATTCGCCACTGGATCAACGAGCAGATCGAAGCCGCCGCGCCGCTGGCCATCGAACGCTACCGCGAGGACATCCGCCGCTACATCGAGGAGCGGGTTGCCGAGTGGAATGCGGACGAAATGACCGTGGAGCTCGAGCGCAACATAGGCCGCGACCTGCAGTTCATCCGCATCAACGGCACGCTGGTGGGCGGGCTGGTGGGGCTGTTGATCCACACGGCAACGCAGCTGCTGCGCGGGTAATCCACAGCGGAAGAAAGTCTGCATGTCGCGGCACATGTCGCAGTAGAGACTGCGCCGCATCCCCCTCCTCCTTCTAGACTGCACGCGCATCCACAAGAAGGAGAAGGCATGCCCCGTCGCCTGTTGCGCGCCGCCGCCGCGCTGACCGCCACGCTCGCCCTGCTGGGCGCCTGCAGCACCGTCGCACCGCCCCCTGCCACGCGGCCGGCTTCATGGGCCGCTCCCGAGGCGCTGGTGCCGCCGTCCTCCTTCTCCGGAGTGCACGGCCTTGCCATCGACCAGAAGGGCCGGCTGCTCGCCGGCTCGGTGCTCGGCAACACGCTCTGGGAGGTAGACCGCACCACCGGCGCGGCCAAGGTGCTGATCGGAGCCCCCGAGGGCCAGGCCGACGACATTGCGGTCGGTCCCAAGGGCGAGCTGGCGTGGACCAACTACCTCATGGGCATGCTGCGCTACCGCGAGAGCGAGGGCGCACCGATGCGCGTGCTCGCCAAAGACCTGCCCGGCCTCAATTCGCTCGACTTCGACCGCCGCAACAACAAGCTCTACGCCTCGCAGGTGTTCCTTGGCGATGCGCTCTGGGAGATCGACCGCGAAGGCCAGAAGCCGCCGCGGCTCATCAGGAAGGACATGGGAGGCTTCAACGGCTTCGAGGTCGGGCCGGACGGCATGCTCTACGGACCGCTGTGGTTCAAGGGCCAGGTCGTGAAGATCGATCCGGCCAACGGCCACATGACCGTGATTGCCGACGGCTTCAAGATTCCCGCCGCGGCCAACCTCGACGGCAAGGGCAACCTCTGGGTAGTCGATGCGCGCAGCGGCGAACTGGTGCGGGTAGATTTGACCACCGGCCGCAAGACCGTAGCGAAGCAGTTGCGCCCGTCGCTCGACAACCTTGCCATTGCACGCGACACGCCGGACGGCACCATCTACGTGTCGAACATGGCGAACAACGAGGTGCAGGCCTTCGATCCGGCAACGGGTGCGCTGCGCACGCTCACCAGCGGCAAGCTCGCCACGCCCGCGGGCCTCAAGATCGACGGGCACACGCTCTGGGTGGCCGATGTGTTCGGGTTCCGCCAGGTGGATGTGCGCACCGGCGAAGTGCGCGACGTTTTCCGGATGCAGCGCGATCCGGATCTCGACTATCCCTTTGCCATCGGGGTCTCGGGCAATCTCTTTGCGCTGACCTCATGGTTTACCGGCACGGTGCAGTTGGTCGACCGCCAGACGCTGCGAACCGTCGAGACCATTCACGGGTTGAAGGCCCCTTTCGACGCCCTGCCCATGGCCGACGGCAGCGTGATCTATGCCGAAATCGCAACCGGCACCATCACGCGTGCGCGCGGCGCGAAGTTTGCCGACAAGCAAGTGCTCGCCAGCGGCCTGAGCGGCCCGGTGCAAATGATCATCGGTCAGGACGGCGCCCTTTACGTGACCGAGGCAGCGGGCAAGCTGGTCCGCATTCCGCTCGATGCGAGCGCGCCGCTGCGCGCAATTGCAGAGGGCCTGGCGTTGCCCGAAGGAGTGGCGCAAACACCTTGGGGCAGCTTCATCGTGGCCGAAAGCGCGGCGCGCCGGCTGGTCGAGATCGACCCTGCCAACGGCTCGCGCCGCACTGTGGCGGAAAACCTGCCGATCGGCTTGGCTCCGGGACCCGGCCTGCCACCGCCCTACGTGGTGACCGGCGTGGCCGTGGGCAGCGACGGGAGCATCTACGTCTCGGCCGACCTGAACAATGCGATCTACCGAATTCGGCCGCAGCGGTGACGTTTAAGGACGTGCATCGGGCTCTCGGTGGTCGTTGCCATGACCGTGCGGTGCTGATCGTCATCTACTGGGTGATCACGGGCACCAGCCTGGACGCCCCGGTTGCTCCGCGCCGGGTTCGCACCAGCTAATTGGCGCAAGCCGGACGCGCATGGGCGTCCTAGAGTCGGTGCAGAGCGAAAGCAATCTGCACTGACTCCTTCTTCATGCCCGCCATCGAATCCCGGCTGCACGCGGCCAGCGAATCCTTCCAGGCCCACCGCGCCGGCATGCTGGCGCTACTCGCCGAGGTGCGATCGCACGAGGCGCGCTCCGCGGCGGCGTCGAATGCCTCGGCCGAGCGCTTTGCCAGGCGCGGACAGCTGCTGCCGCGCGAACGCCTTGCGCTGCTGCTCGACACTGGCGCGCCATTCTTGCCGCTGGCATCTCTTGCCGGCCTTGGCCACGACACCGAAGACCTCGGCAAGAGCGTGCCCGGCGGCGGGGTAATCGCGGGTATCGGCCGCGTCTCTGGTGTGCGGTGCATGGTGAGTGCATCCGACTCCGGCATCGACGCCGGCGCGCTGCAGCCCATGGGCCTGGACAAGCAACTGCGCATGCAGGAGATCGCGCTCGAAAACAAGCTGCCCTACGTGCAGCTGGTGGAAAGCGCGGGCGCCAATCTCATGCAATACCGCGTGCAGGATTTCGTGCGTGGCGGCGGCATCTTCCGCAACCTCGCGCGGCTTTCGGCCGCGGGGCTCCCGGTGGTGACGGTGACGCACGGCTCTTCGACCGCGGGCGGTGCCTACCAGACGGGGCTTTCCGACTACATCGTGATGGTGCGCGACCGCACCCGCGCGTTCCTCGCAGGCCCGCCGCTGCTCAAGGCGGCCACCGGCGAAATTGCCACCGAAGAAGAACTGGGCGGCGCCGTGATGCACACGCATATCTCGGGCCTTGGCGACTACCTGGCCGAAGACGACCGCGACGCCATTCGCATCGCGCGATCCATTCTGGGCAGCATCGACTGGGCGCGCGACCAAGCCCCGCGCAAGTTTGCAATGCCGCTCTACGAGGCCGACGAACTGCTCGGCATCATGCCGGGCGACGGGCGGCGGCCTGTCGACATGCGCGAGGTAATTGCGCGCATTGCCGACGGCTCGGAGTTTCTGGAGTTCAGCGAGCACTACGGCAGTGCCACCGTGTGCGGCCACATGCGGCTCGAAGGCCACGCCGTGGGCGTTATCACCAACAACGGGCCCATCGACTCGGACGGCGCCACCAAGGCGACGCACTTCATTCAGGCCTGCTGCCAGTCGTGCACGCCCATCGTGTACCTGCAGAACATCACCGGCTACATGGTGGGCCGCGCACACGAAGAGGCCGGCATCATCAAGCACGGCGCCAAGATGATCCAGGCGGTGACCAGCGCCACGGTGCCGCAGATCACCTTCCATTGCGGCGCCTCCTACGGCGCTGGCAACTACGGCATGTGCGGCCGCGGCTTCGCGCCGCGCTTCTGCTTTTCGTGGCCCAACGCGCGCACCGCCGTCATGGGCGGCGATCAGGCGGCGCAAACCATGGCCATGGTGATGGAAGCGGGCATGGCCAGGAAAGGTTCGGTCGACCGTGAAAAAATCGACGCAATGCAGCGGCAGATCGTCGAGCGCTTCGATCGCCAGATGAGCGTGTTCACCACCAGCGCGCTGCTGCTCGACGACGGCGTGATCGACCCGCGCGACACACGGGCGGTGCTTGCCGAAGTGCTTGCCGTGTGCCGCGATGCGGATGCGCGCGTGCCGCAGGCCATGCAGTTTTCGGTGGCACGTCCATGAGCTTCAGCAAGATCCTGGTAGCCAACCGCGGCGAGATCGCCGTCCGCGTAATGCGCACCGCGCGCGCCATGGGCTGCCGTACCGTGGCTGCGTATTCGACCGCCGACGCCGATGCAGAACATGTGCGCCAGGCCGACCAGTCTGTATGGATCGGCGAGTCGCTGCCCGCGCAAAGCTACCTGAACATTGCCGCCATCGTCGATGCCGCGCTTGCGAGCGGTGCGCAAGCCGTGCATCCGGGCTACGGCTTTCTGGCCGAGAACGCCGCCTTCGCGCAGGCTTGCCGCGATGCGGGCCTTGTCTTCATCGGCCCCACTCCCCAAGCCATTCGCGCGATGGGCGACAAGGCAGGCGCCAAACGATTGATGCAGGCGGCGGGCGTGCCGTGCATTCCTGGCTATGAGGGAGAAGACCAGAGCCCGGCCACCCTTGCCGCCGAAGCCGCACGAATCGGCTGGCCCGTGATGATCAAGGCAACCGCCGGCGGCGGCGGACGCGGCATGCGCCTCGCGCCATCGGCTGCGGCCTTTGCCGGACTGTTGCAAAGCGCAAAGTCCGAAGCGCTCAATGCCTTCGGTGACGAGGCCGTGATATTGGAGCGCGCCATCCAGGCGCCGCGCCACATCGAGATCCAGGTGTTCGCCGACCGGCACGGCAACGTCATTCACCTGGGCGAACGCGACTGCTCGGTACAGCGACGGCATCAGAAGGTGATCGAGGAATCGCCCTCGCCGGCCGTGTCGGCGGCGCTGCGCGAGCGCATGGGCGCAACGGCGGTGGCGGCCGCCAGGGCCATTGGCTACGAAGGCGCGGGCACGCTGGAGTTTTTGCTCGACGCCGACGGCCACTACTGGTTCATGGAAATGAACACGCGGCTGCAGGTGGAGCATCCGGTGACCGAGGCGGTGACCGGGCTCGACCTTGTCGAGCTGCAGCTGCGAGTGGCGGCAGGCGAGCCGCTTCCGGTCAGGCAACAAGACGTGCGCTTGAGCGGCCACGCGATGGAAGTGCGCCTGTGCGCCGAAGAACCGCAGCAAGGCTTCCTGCCGCAAAGCGGCGCGCTCGCAATGTGGCGGCCCGCGCCCGCACTGCGAACCGAACACGCGCTGCGCGACGGCGCTCTGGTGCCGCCCTTCTACGATTCGATGATTGCCAAGCTGGTGGCGCACGGCCGCACGCGCGACGAAGCCCGGCAACGGCTGCTCGCGGGGCTGCAAGACACAGTGGCGCTGGGCGTTGGCACGAACCAGCAGTTTCTGCAGCGCATGCTGGCGCACCCGGTGTTCGCAAGCGGCGCAGCGACTACCGCCTTCATCGCCGAACAACTCGATGGCCTGCTCGCGCCCGATGCCGAGGCCGAAAAACGCGCGACGCTGCTCGCTGCGCTGTTGCTCCAGCTGGGAGAGCACGGCTGGCCGTCGCCGCTCGCCCATCGGCTACCGAACGCATTGCGCTTTGCGCTCGATGGCGCGACCTGCGCAGCGCGCGTGCAGCCGCTGGGTGCGGGCCGGTTCGACATTGCCATTGCCGACCAGCCGCCAGTGCGCATGGAGTTGCTTGCGCTGCCGGGCGAAGGCCAGGTGCGCTTCTCCTGCAATGGCTTGGCCGAACAAGCGGTGGCGGTGCGCCACTCGGCCAATCGCCTCTTCTTTCACTACGGCGGCCGGCCTTTTCAGCTTGAGAACCTCACCCACGTTGCCGTCGCGCGGGAAGGCTCCGCTGCCGCCGACGGGTTGCTGCGCGCTTCCATGAACGGCCGCGTCATCGCGCTGCTGGCCGCTGAAGGCGATGCGGTGGCCGCCGGCCAGCCGATCGTCACGCTGGAGGCCATGAAGATGGAACATGTGCACTGTGCGCCGCGTGCCGGCCGCCTGGCCGCGCTGCATGTGGCGGTTGGCGCGCAAGTGGCCGCCCGCCATGTGGTGGCCGAAATCTCCGATGCCTGACCGATGCCACTCCTGCGCCGACATGTGTTGAAAGCCGCTCGATGAACACTTCATCCCGATACCGGTCCGTTTTCTCGCCCGGTCTCTTCGCTGGCCATGTGATCGTCGTCACCGGTGGCGGCTCGGGCATCGGGCGCTGCACGGCGCACGAACTCGCGTCGCTCGGCGCGCAGGTGGTGCTGGTCGGCCGCAATGCCGCGAAGCTCGAATCGGTGAAAGAAGAGATCGCCGGCAACGGCGGCAAGGCCAGCACACAGGCCTTCGACATCCGCGAGGAAGATGCAGTGCGCAGCGCGGTAGCCGCCATCGTCGCCGCACACGGGCGCGTCGACGGGCTGGTCAACAACGCCGGCGGCCAATACATCACGCCGCTCGCAGCCATCTCGGCCAAGGGTTGGGAGGCGGTAATCCACACCAACCTCACGGGCGGCTTTCTCGTGGCGCGCGAATGCTTTGTGCAGAGCATGCAGGCGCACGGCGGCGCCATCGTCAACATCGTGGCCGACATGTGGGGCTCAATGCCCAACATGGGCCACAGCGGCGCGGCGCGCGCCGGCATGGTGAGCTTTACCGAAACCGCCGCGCTCGAATGGGCCGCGAACGGCGTGCGCGTGAACGCGGTGGCCCCGGGCTACATCGCATCGAGCGGCATGGACCACTACCCGCCCGAAGCGGGCGACATGCTGCGCGCAATGCGCAACACGGTGCCCGCGGGCCGCTTCGGCAACGAGGCCGAGACGTCCGCCGCCATCGCCTTCCTGTTGAGCCCTGCGGCAAGCTTCATCAGCGGCGGCGTGCTGCGCGTAGACGGCGCGCGGCCTCAGGTGCGCATGGGCTGGCCGATGACGCTGCCTGATGCACAGGTGCAGCAGCGCCGGGCCGTGCGCCCGTTCGACGGCTTTCACCTCGCCCGCACGCCGCGTGTCTTCAAGAACGGCGACGAACCGAACGACTGACTGGAGACAACCGCATGCAGTACACCCACGAGCACCTCGAAATACAGAAGACGCTGCGCCGCTTCATCGACGAAGAAATCAACCCGCACGTCGACGAATGGGAAGCCGCCGAGATCTTTCCTGCGCACGAGGTCTTCAAGAAACTCGGCAACCTCGGCATGCTGGGCCTGAACAAGCCTGAAGCCTTCGGCGGCGCGGGGCTCGACTATTCGTATGCGATGGCCATGGCCGAGGCGCTGGGCCATGTGAGCTGCGGCGGCGTGCCAATGGCCATTGGCGTGCAAACGGACATGTGCACGCCCGCGCTCGCCCGCTTTGGCAGCGACGAACTGCGGCGCGAGTTCCTGGCACCTGCCATTGCGGGCGACGTGGTCGGCTGCATCGGCGTGAGCGAGCCCGGTGCCGGGAGCGACGTGGCGGGCCTGAAGAGCCACGCGCGAAAGGACGGCGGCGACTACCTCATCAGCGGCCAGAAGATGTGGATCACCAACAGCCTGCAAGCCGACTGGATGTGCATGCTGGTCAATACCAGCGACGGGCAAAGTGCAGCGGGCTACAGCCCTCATCGCAACAAGTCGCTGGTGATGGTGCCGATGGACAGCCCGGGCATCGAGAAGGCAAAGAAGATCCGCAAGATCGGCATGCACTCGAGCGACACGGGGCTCATCTACTTCGACAACGTTCGCGTGCCGCAGCGATACCGCATCGGGGAGGAGGGCCAAGGCTTTGTCTACCAGATGCAGCAATTCCAGGAAGAGCGGCTTTGGGCGGCCGCCAGCTCGCTCGAGCCGATGGAAGACTGCATTGCGCAGACCATCGAGTGGGCGCAGGAGCGCAAGATGTTCGGCGCCACGCTGGCCGACCAGCAATGGGTTCAGTTCAAGCTGGCCGAACTCAAGACCGAAGTGGAGGCGCTGCGCGCCCTCACTTACCGCGCCTGCGACCTGCATGTGCAGGGCCAGGACGTGCTCGAACTCGCCTCGATGGCCAAGCTCAAGACCGGGCGGCTCACGCGCCAGGTGGCAGACACCTGCCTGCAGTTCTGGGGCGGCATGGGCTTTACGCTCGAGAACCGCGTTTCGCGCCTTTACCGGGACGGCCGCCTGGGCTCGATCGGGGGCGGCGCGGACGAGGTGATGCTCGGCATCCTCGCGAAGACGATGGGCATCGCCAAGCGGCCGCCGCGCGGCTGAACACCGACATGGATGCAGAACTGCAAGCCGACCGGGCAGCCCTTGCCGACACGGTGAGGCGCTTTGCTGAAAGCGAGATCGCGTCGAACGTCCAGGACTGGGAAGACGCGGGCGAGTTTCCTCTTGCGCTGTATGCACGCGCGGCAGCACTGGGCTTGCTGGGCCTTGGCTACCCGGAAGCGCTGGGCGGCACGCCGGCTTCTTATGCGCTCAGGCTGCCGGCGTGGATTGCGCTCGCGCGCCACGGCAAGAGCGGCGGCGTGCTCGCAAGCCTGTTCTCGCACAACATCGGCCTGCCGCCCGTGGTGCTGCACGCGAACGAGGCGGTGCGCAGAGAAGTGGTGCCACCGGTGCTGCGCGGCGAGAAGATCTCTGCGCTGGCCATCACCGAGCCCGGCGGTGGCTCCGACGTGGCGGCACTGCGCACCACGGCGCACCGGGACGGCGACTCTTACGTGGTGAACGGCGAAAAGACCTTCATCACATCGGGCATGCGCGCCGAGTGGATCACGGTGGCCGTGCGCACCTGCGATGCGCGCGGCGCCAGCGGCATCTCCATGCTGCTGGTGCCCGGCGATTCACCCGGCCTTACGCGCACCCGCCTCGCAAAGATGGGTTGGCTGTGCTCCGACACCGCGCAGCTTCACTTCGACAACGTGCGCGTGCCCGCACGCTATCTGCTCGGCAACGAGGGTTCGGGCTTTCGCATGATCATGGGCAACTTCAACGGCGAGCGCATCGGACTGGCGGCGGGCGCCCTCGGGTTTGCACAAGCCTGCCTGGACGAAGCGCTGGCGTGGTCGCAGGAGCGCAAGAGCTTCGGCGTCGCGCTCATCGAGCACCAGGCGGTGCGCCACAAGCTGGTCGACATGCAGATGCGCATCGCGTCCACCGAGGCGTGGCTCGAGGCTGTATCGGCAGAAGGCGATGCACACGAGGCCGCGGGCCGCTTCAACGCGCCCGAGTGGGTTGCGAACGTTTGCATGCTCAAGAATCACGCGACGCAAACCATGCAGTTCTGCGCCGACCAGGCCGTGCAGATACTGGGCGGCATGGGCTTCATGCGCGGCACCGTGAGCGAACGCATCTACCGCGAAGTCAAGGTGATGATGATCGGCGGCGGGGCCGAAGAAATCATGAAGGAACTGGCCGCGCGGCAACTGGGCTGGCTGTAGGCCGCGAGGCTCAGTCGTTCTTCTCGCTGTCGCTATCGTTATCGCTATCGCTATCACCCTGCCGGGCAGCAGCCAGCGCATTGGCCGCTCGCAGCTTGTCCTTCTTGCTCGGCCGCTTGCCTTTGATGCCACCCGTGCCGGAGTTGTCGACCACCGGAACGGCGGCTTCGGTGGGCTCGAAACCCTCGATGCGCTCGCGCGGGAGGTGAAGGCCCTGGCGCTTTTCGATGAGCCGAAAGTGCGCCTCGGTCGCTGCGCTCACAAAGCTGATGGCCAGCCCGTTTTCCCCGGCGCGGCCTGTGCGTCCGATGCGATGGATGTAGTCGGTGGGCGAGCGCGGCAGGTCGTAGTTGATGACGACCGGCAGCTGTGCAATGTCGATGCCGCGTGCGGCAAGGTCGGTGGCAATCACCACGTCCCAGCGGCTCTCCTTGAACTGCGCGAGGATGCCGGTGCGCGTGCCCTGCGCAATGTCGCCATGAAAGGGCACTGCGTACACGCCGTTCTTGTAGAGCTTCTCGGCCACGGTCTGGGCCGCATGCTGCGTGGCGACGAAGACCAGCACGCGGTCCCACTCGTTTTCTTTCAGCAGGTGGCGCAGCAACTGGGTGCGGCGGTTCGCGTCGACCTCGATCACGCGCTGGACGATGGCAGGCTCGGTGCCGGGCTCGCCCTGCACATCGATCACCTCGGGGTCGCGCAGCGTGCCGTCCGCCAGCGCCTGGATCGCGGGCGGGAAGGTGGCAGAAAAAAGCAGGTTCTGGCGCCGCGCAGGCAGCAGCGCGACGATGCGGCCCAGTTCTTCGGCAAAGCCGAGGTCGAGCAAGCGGTCGGCCTCGTCGAGCACCAGCATCGAAACCGCGTTGAGCTTGAGCGCGTTGTGCTCCACAAGGTCGAGCAGCCGGCCCGGCGTGGCCACCACGATGTCGGCGCCGCCGCGCAGGCTCATCATCTGCGGGTTGATGGATACGCCACCGAAGGCGACGGCAATCTTGAGCCTTTCGGGCAGGTGCTGCGCCAGGCTGCGCATGGTCTCGCCCACCTGGGCGGCGAGTTCACGCGTGGGCACCAGCACCAGCGCGCGCACGCGGCGTGGCGACTCTGCGCGCTCGGCCGAGAGGCGCTGCAACAGCGGCAGGGAAAATGCGGCGGTCTTGCCGGAACCGGTCTGCGCCGAGCCCCGCACGTCGCGGCCTTTCAAAATTGCGGGAATGGCCGCAGCCTGGATGGCGGTCGGCGCGGCATAGCCGCTTTCGGCGGCAGCCTGCACGAGCGCGGGGGCCAGGCCCAGTGAGTCGAATGGCATGTGAGCAGACAGAGAGAGATGAACCGGAAAACAGTGAAAACGCAAGCGTTGAAGAAGAAGAGATCGACCGAATGACGATGAAGAGCAATCAGTCCACCGCCCTGGTGTATTCCACCGAAGCCGGGGGCCGGATGTGTCCCGAGTGCCGCGCACCCATGGCGCAGTGCCGCTGCAAGGAACTCAAGACGCGCGTTCCGGCCGCTGACGGCATTGTGCGTGTATCGCACGAAACCAAGGGCCGCAAAGGCAAGGGCGTGACGGTGGTCAAGGGCCTCGCGCTCGATGCGGCCGCGCTCGCGGCCGTGGGCAAGCAGCTCAAGACCGCCTGCGGCTCAGGAGGAACGGTGAAGGACGGCATCATCGAGATCCAGGGCGACCACCGCGAACTCGTCATTGCGGCCCTTGCGAAGCAGGGCCACGTGGTGAAGCGCGCCGGCGGCTGAAGCCCATGAAACCCGAAGACCTGCAGCGCCTCGTGACGCTCGAAATGCCTTTCGGCAAGCACAAGGGCACGTTGATTGCCGATTTGCCCGGCAATTATCTGAATTGGTTCGCACGCGAGGGTTTTCCCGCAGGTGAAATCGGCCGGCTGCTCCATTTAATGCATGAAATAGACCACAACGGGCTCTCCGGCCTTCTGGAACCGTTGCGAAACCGCCCGCCAAGGCGTGATGTTTCGTAATAAGAGCGAATTTCATCACCCTTTTTCCAGATCGCATTGATAATCGTGCCTACGTGTCTGTGAGCTTGTCTCCCGTGCACGTAATTCGGTGATCGGTCAGTTTCGCGCCACAGCGCATTTGTTTGTTGTGATTCTGGGACTCCATCGCTTTGTCTTGTTGGTTTGAATTAGGAGTCCCTCAATGGGCAAGAAACTCTACGTAGGCAACCTCGCCTACTCTGTGCGTGACAACGACCTGGAACAGGCTTTCGGCGAGTTCGGCTCGATCGTCAGCGCCAAGGTCATGATGGAACGCGACACCGGCCGCTCCAAGGGCTTCGGTTTCGTGGAAATGGGCACCGACGCTGAAGCCCTGGCAGCCGTTGAAGCCATGAACGGCCATTCGCTCCAGGGCCGTGCCCTGACCGTGAATGAAGCACGTCCGATGGAAGCTCGCCCCCCCCGCACCGGTGGTGGCGGCGGCTACGGCGGCGGCGGCGGTGGTGGTTACGGCGGTGGTGGTGGCGGCGGCGGCTACGGTGGTGGCGGCGGTGGCCGCAGCGGTGGTGGCGGTGGCTACGGCGGCGGCGGCGGTGGTCGCGGCGGCTACTAAGCCCTCCCCCCGAGACCTCGCTCTCAAATAAAAAGCTCCTTCGGGAGCTTTTTTCGTTTCTGCTCCGGCCCGTTTTGCAGGCCCCTGGAGAACCCTTGTACGCATTTGTCCTTACCGCGTCGGTCAGCCAACGGTCAGGCGCGGGCGACGACCCTCACCGGTCCAATCAAGAGGGTCGAGACAATGCGTATAAAAAGTCAGGCTGACTTCTTTTCAGGAGTCATGTTCACAGCCGTGGGGGGTGCCTTCGCCATCGGCGCCACCACCTACACCATCGGCGACGGCGCCCGCATGGGCCCCGGTTACTTCCCGCTGATGCTGGGCATTTTGCTGGCCGTGCTCGGCGCGGCAATCATGTTCCAGGCACTGGTGGTCGAAACCGCCAGCGGAGACCCGATTGGCAAATGGGCCTGGAAGCCGCTGGCCTTTGTGCTGGGTGCCAACCTGGCTTTCGGCGTGCTGCTGGGCGGGTTGCCAAGCATCGGACTGCCCGCCATGGGAATGATCGTTGCGATCTATGCGCTCACCATCATCTCGAGCATGGCCGGCGAACACTTCAAGCTGCGCGACGTGCTGGTGCTGTCCACCATCCTGGCTGCCGGCAGCTACGTGGCCTTCATCTGGGCGCTGAAGCTCCAGATCCAGGTCTGGCCTACTTTCATTTCGGGTTGAGGAGCACACCGCCATGGAACTGTTCCACAACCTGGCGACCGGCTTCGGCGTCGCCTTCACGTTTACCAACCTGCTGTATTGCCTGGTCGGCTGCATCCTGGGCACGCTGATCGGCGTGCTGCCCGGCATTGGCCCGGTTGCAACCATTGCAATGCTGCTGCCCGCCACGTATGCACTGCCGCCGGTTTCGGCGCTGATCATGCTGGCCGGTATTTATTACGGCGCCCAGTACGGTGGCTCGACCACCGCAATCCTGGTGAACCTGCCTGGGGAGTCGTCCTCGGTGGTCACCTGTATCGACGGCTACCAGATGGCAAGGCAGGGCCGCGCAGGCCCCGCGCTTGCCGCAGCAGGCCTGGGCTCGTTCTTTGCCGGCTGCGTGGGCACGCTCATCCTGGCTGCCTTTGCACCGCCGCTGACCGAGCTGGCCTTCAAGTTCGGCCCGGCCGAATACTTCTCGCTGATGACCCTGGGCCTGATCGGCGCCGTGGTGCTCGCCTCCGGTTCGCTGCTCAAGGCGGTCGCCATGATCGTGCTGGGCCTGCTGCTGGGCATCGTCGGTACCGACGTGAACTCGGGCGTGGCGCGCTTCAGCTTCGACATTCCCGAGCTCACCGACGGCATCGGCTTTGTGGTGATTGCCATGGGCGTGTTCGGTTATGGCGAAATCATCGGCAACCTCTCGCAGCCCGATGACGAGCGCGAGGTGTTCACGCACAAGGTGAAGGGCCTGTGGCCCACCAAGGAAGACTTCAAGCGCATGACGCCCGCGGTGCTGCGCGGCACGGCGCTGGGTTCGGCGCTCGGCATCCTGCCGGGTGGTGGCGCACTGCTGGCAGCTTTTGCGGCCTATGCGCTAGAGAAGAAGATCAAGATGCGCCCCGGCGAAATCGCCTTCGGCAAGGGCAACATCCGCGGCGTGGCATCGCCCGAGTCGGCCAACAACGCCGGCGCGCAGACCTCCTTCATTCCGCTGCTCACGCTGGGCATTCCGCCCAATGCCGTGATGGCGCTGATGGTGGGCGCAATGACCATCCACAACATCCAGCCGGGCCCGCAGGTGATGACCAGCAACCCCGAGCTGTTCTGGGGCCTTATTGCCTCGATGTGGATTGGCAACGCGATGCTGATCGTACTGAACCTGCCGCTCATCGGCATGTGGATCAAGCTGCTGACGGTGCCCTACAAGTTCCTGTTTCCTGCCATCGTGCTGTTCTGCGCGATTGGCGTGTACTCGACCAACAACAATACCTTCGACATCTGGATGGTGGCGGCCTTCGGCTTCATCGGCTACCTGTTCATCAAGCTCAGGACCGAGCCCGCGCCGTTGCTGCTGGGCTTCATTCTCGGGCCGATGATGGAAGAAAACCTGCGGCGCGCGTTGCTGCTGTCGCGCGGCACATGGAGCGTGTTCGTCACGCGGCCGCTGTCGGCGGGCCTGCTGGTCGCCGCGGCGCTGCTGCTGGGCATCGTGCTGCTGCCCTCCATCAAGGCGAAGCGCGAAGAAGCCTTCGTCGAGGAATAAACGCGAGCCGGCGGTCAGCGCACAAGCAGTTGCCAGGCCATGCCGGCCACTGCCGAAGCAAGCACCACCGGAATCACGCCAGCCTTGAAGCGAAAGAGCGCGATTGCCGCGAGCGCGCCGATGATGGCAGAGGGAAACTCGAAGGGCCCTGACAAGCCCTTCGGCCAAAGCACGTGGTAGGCGAAGAAGACCGCAAGGTTGACTATCACGCCGACCACTGCCGCCGTGATCGCAGTCAGCGGTGCGGTGAATTTCAGGTTGCCGTGGGTCGACTCGATGAATGGGCCGCCCAGCAGAATGAACAGGAACGACGGCAGGAAGGTGAAAAAGGTCGCCACCGTCGCCCCTGCAGCACCCGCCGCAACCAGCGCATCCGGGCCGAACAGCGCCTGGCTCCACGCACCGACAAAGCCCACGAACGACACCACCATGATCAAGGGACCGGGTGTGGTTTCTCCGAGCGCGAGGCCGTCGATCATCTGCGTGGCCGTAAGCCAGTGGTAGTGGTCGACCGCGCCCTGGAACACATAGGGCAGCACCGCATAGGCGCCGCCAAAAGTAAGCAGCGCCGCCTTGGTGAAGAACCAGGCCATTTGCGTGAGCGCCCCGCTCCACCCGTACAGCGCCGTGAGCGCACCAAGTGCACCTAGCCACAGCAGAACGAAAACCGCCAGCACGCGCGCGAAGCGGCCCCAAGTGAACAGTGCATGCTGCGGCGTGGGCGTGTCGTCGTCGATCAGCGCCGGGCCGGCCGAGGCTGCAGCAGCGCCGTGCCCGCCGCCGGGCGCGAAGTACGCCGGCGCGAGGCGGCTGCCGACGTAGCCGATGGCGCCCGCGCCCAGCACGATCAGCGGAAACGGCAGCTGCAGCGCAAAGATCGCCACGAAAGCGGCAACGGCAATCGCCCAAAGCCACGCATTCTTGAGCACCCGCGAGCCGATGCGCCAGGCGGCGAACAGCACGATCGCCGTGACCGCCGGCTTCACGCCGTAGAGCAGCCCCGCCACCGCCGGCACCTGGCCGTAGGCCATGTAGGCCCACGACAGCCCGATGAGGATGAAGAGCGAAGGCAGCACGAAGAGCACACCCGCCGCAAGACCGCCCCAGGTGCGGTGCATGAGCCAGCCGATATAGGTGGCAAGCTGCTGCGCTTCAGGGCCGGGCAGGAGCATGCAGTAGTTGAGCGCATGCAGAAAGCGCTTTTCCGATATCCACCGCCGGCGCTCCACAAGTTCCTGGTGCATGAGCGCAATCTGCCCCGCGGGGCCGCCAAAACTGATGAAGCCGAGCTTGAGCCAATAGGCGAAAGCCTGCCAGAAGCTGACGGGTGCGGGGCGCCCGATGGGCGCAACGGGCACAACGGGCGCAACAGGTTCCGGCAGTGCCATGAAACGGGGCTTTCTGGTTTTGCTATTTCAGGAATGCGTCATAGGCGGTCTTCAGGATGAGTGCGCTCACCACGACGATGAACACCACCCGTACAAAGCCGGCCCCGTGCTTCAACGCAACACGCGTACCCAGCAGGCTGCCCGCCACATTGGCCACAGCCATCACCAGCCCATAGTGCCACCACACATGCCCCTTGAGCGCCAGCAGCAACAGGGCCGCGGCGTTGGTGAGCGTGTTGATGATCTTGGCCGACGCGGAAGCATTCAGGAAGTCGTAGCCCATCCAGCGCACGAATAAAAAGACCAGGAAGCTGCCCGCCCCCGGGCCGAAGAAGCCGTCGTAGAACCCGATCGACAGCCCGATGGCGCAAGCCGCCAGCGTTTCGGCGCGTCCGCTGAAGCGAGGCACGTGGTGGCGGCCCAGGTCTTTTCGCGCCAGCGTATAGAGCAGCACTCCGAGCAGCACGATGGGCAGCGCCCGGCGCAGGAAGTCGCCCGGAAACAAGGTGACGCCCCAGGCGCCCAGCATGGAACCCGCAAATCCGAGCACCGCTGCCGGCCACAGGGCGCTCCAGCGCATCTGCACGCGCTGGCTGAACTGGGCCGCCGCGGCCGCCGTGCCCCAAATGGAAGCACTTTTGTTGGTGCCCAGCAACGTGGCCGGAGGCGCGCCCGGAAACACTGCAAAGAGCGCCGGCACGAGGATCAAGCCACCCCCGCCCACAATCGAATCGACAAAACCTGCGAGCAGCGAAGCGCCCGTGACTACCAGCATTTCCATGCCGGCATTGTCGCACCCGGTCTGCTATAAAAAAAGGAGCTTCAGAAAGAGGCGGGGCGGGGGTGCAACCCGGCTTCGGATGTTTGAAAAGTGGCCGCCGGGACGGGTGCTTCGGGCAATAAAAAAGGCGCCGACCAGCGGCGCCTTTCAAGTTCAAACACGGCTTCTCGAACGGAAGCCTTTGAGAATTATTCTTGTAGACCGAATTTTGTCTCCTCGGACCCTCGGCAGCACGAGCTTGGCCCGTTCGCGAGTGGGCAGACTTTAGGCGGTGCACCGGGCCAGTGCATTGGGAATTACCCGCTTTGCCTTACCTTCGGAACGCTCTTGGCAGACAAAAGTGTTTCTGGGCGTTAATGGTGCCGCTAAAGCATGGCACGACTTGTGCACGCAAGTGGTTCGAGCCATTCATGGGAGCCCTCGAACCATGTCCATGTCCGAAAGTGAACGCATCGCCCTTGCCGCGCGGCTTCACGTGGCATTGCGGCGAAAGCACGGGCGCGTGACCGACACCGAATGGATGGCCACCAATGCCGAATACGCCGCCGAGATCGTTCGCATGGCGCGCGCCCATGCCGCAGAAACCAAGGACGAGGATCTCTACCTGCTCGCTACCCGCCTCGAACAGGCCATGGAGCCGCTGGCGCGCGCCGCACGGCTGGCGGCGCGCACGCCCGACGGCAATCCGCCTAAGCCGCGGCCACGGTTTGCGGGCGGGCTGCGCTGATCTTTCTTTGACGCCAGGCGTTCACCAGCCGCTCAGCCGGCAGCAAGTGCCGCCTTGCGAATACTCTGCAGCGTGCTGGCCGGCGTGATGGCTTCCGGATCGAGCAGGCAATGCAGCACCGCCGGCTTGCCGCTTGCACGGGCGCGCGCGAGCGCAGGGGCGAACTCCTCGGTGCGGGTCACCCGCTCACCGTGGCCGCCGAACACCTCGGCATAGCCCCGGAAATCCGGGTTCTTGAGCTGCGTGGCGCTCACGCGCCCCGGATAGTGCTTTTCCTGGTGCATGCGGATGGTGCCGTACATGGCGTTGTCCAGCAGCACCACGATGATCGGCAGGCCGTACTGCACGGCGGTTGCGAACTCCTGGCCATGCATCATGAAGTCGCCGTCGCCCGCGAACACCACCACCTCGCGCTGCGGCCACAGCCGCTTGGCGCCCACGCCGGCGGGCAGGCCGTAGCCCATCGATCCGCTGGTGGGTGCCAGCTGGCTCGCAAACGAGCGAAACGGCCAGAAACGATGCACCCAGGTGGCAAAGTTGCCGGCGCCGTTGCAAAAGATGGTGTCGGCCGGCAGCACCTCGCGCAGATGCTGCATCACCTCGCCCATCTGCAGCGGTCCCGGAATACGGATGGGCGCCGGATCGCTCCAGCGCAGGAAGTCTTCGCGCGCGGTTTTTGTCTCGGCCTGCCAGGCCGGCGGCAAAGCCGGATGCAACGCCGCCACCGCTTCTGCAAAAGCCTGCGGCGTGGCGTGGATGCCAAGCGCAGGACGATAGAGCTTGCCGAGCTCGTCGGCATCGGCGTGCACATGCACCAGCGCCTGCTTCGGTTGCGGAATGGCAAGCAGTTCATAGCCCTGCGACGGCACCTCGGAGAGGCGGCCGCCGACCAGGAGCACCAGGTCTGAATTGCGGATGCGCTCCAGCATGCGCGGGTTCGCGCCAAGCCCCAGGTCGCCCGCATAGCAAGGATGCTCGGCCGACAGCAGCATCTGGCGGCGGAACGAGCAATACACCGGGAGCGAGAACGCTTCGGCAAAGCCGGCGAACTGCCGCGTCGCGGCTTCGGACCAGCGGCTGCCGCCGAGGATGACCACCGGCCGCTGCGCCTCTGAGAGACGCTGCTGCAACTGCGCGATCTGCGCCGCGCCGGGGTAGGTTTCGGTCACTGCATAAGGCTGTGCATCGGCCACTGCGGCGGCTTCGGTCAGCATGTCTTCCGGCAGCGCAATCACCACCGGCCCCGGCCTGCCCGAGGTGGCAACGTGAAAGGCGCGCGAGATGAGCTCGGGCACGCGCGCAGGATCGTCGATCTGCACCACCCACTTGGCCATGGTGCCGAAGACCGCGCCGTAGTCCAGCTCCTGAAAGGCCTCGCGGCCCATCGCCTCGCGCGCCACCTGCCCCACGAAGAGCAGCATCGGGGTCGAATCCTGGTGCGCGATGTGCACGCCGGCCGCGGCGTTGGTGGCGCCTGGCCCGCGCGTGACAAAGCACACGCCGGGCTTGCCGGTGAGCTTGCCTTGCGCCTCGGCCATCATTGCTGCGCCGCCTTCCTGGCGGCACACCGTCACGTCGATCGATGCATCGTGCAAGGCGTCGAGCACGGCCAGAAAGCTTTCGCCTGGCACGCAGAACAGTTGCTCGACGCCGTGGGTGATGAGCTGGTCGACCAGGATCTGGCCGCCGGTGCGGGAAGAAGTCATGCTGTGTCCAATGCAATGAAGGTCTTGGTATCTACTCCTTCCCCCTCCGGGGGAAGGTTGGGATGGGGGCATGCGACGCTGGCCAAGCCGACAGCGATTGATACGCCGCTTGCCCCCACCCCTGCCCTCCCCCGGAAGGGGAGAAAGAAATTCATGTGAGAGCTTCGCATGCCACCACGATGCGCGAACACGCCTCTTCGAGCTGCGCCATCGAAGTGGCATACGAAATGCGGAAATACGGCGCGAGCCCGAACACGCTTCCCGGCACCACCGCTACTTCAAAATCCTGCAGCAGGTAGCTGCAGAAGTCGCTGTCGGTCTGCAGCAGCATGCCGTTCGCCGTGCGCCGGCCGAGCACGCCGGCACAGCTCGCAAAAGTATAGAAGGCGCCTTCGGGCACGCGGCAATGCAGGCCGGGCGCGCGATTCAATGCCGCCACCACGAAGTCGCGCCGCGCCTGGAAGTCGCTCCGCCGCTCGGCCACGATGTGCTGCGGCCCCGTAAGCGCCTCGATGGCGGCGGCCTGGCTCACCGACGAGGGACACGAGGTCGACTGGCTCTGCACCACCGCCATGGCCGCAATCAGCGCACGCGGGCCCGCCCCGTAGCCGACGCGCCAGCCCGTCATCGCATAAGCCTTCGACACGCCGTTGACGGTGAGCGTGCGTTCGCGTAGCCGCGGCTCCACGGCCGCGGGGGTTGCAAATGCAAGGCCGTCGTAGAGGATGTGCTCGTAGATGTCGTCGGCCAGCACCCACGCGTGCGGGTGCCTCAGCAGCACCTCGCACAGTGGAACCAGCTGCGCAGCGCTGTAGGCCGCGCCGCTCGGGTTGGACGGCGAGTTCAAAAAGAGCCAGCGCGTGCGCGGCGTGATGGCGGCCTCGAGCTGCGCCGCTTCCAGCCTGAAGCCGTTGGCCTCGCTGCAAGGCACGCTCACTGGCACGCCGCCGCAGATCTGAACGATGTCCGCGTAGGAGGTCCAGTAGGGCGCGGGCAAGATCACCTCGTCGCCCGGGTTCAGGCTTGCCATGAGCGCATTGAAAATCACCTGCTTGGCGCCTGCGCCCACGCTGATTTCATTCAATGCAAAGTCCAGGCCGTTGTCGCGCTTGAACTTGAACTGCACCGCCGCCTTCATCGCCGGGCTGCCGTCGAGCACGGTGTAGCGTGTGTCGCCACGCTCCATGGCACGGGCCGCGGCGGCGCGAATGTACTCGGGCGTGTCGAAGTCCGGCTCGCCCGCGCCCAGCACAATCACCGGCCGGCCCGCGCGCTTGAGCGCGTTGGCGTGGTCGGTAATGCGCAAGATTTCCGACACGCCGATGGCCCGCACGCGCTGCGCGGGCTCGAATTCCGAAGACGAAGAAAGCGGCGGGGCAAGCACGGCGGAAGTCACTTCGCGTATGCCTCCAGCGGCTTGTCGTTGGGTTCCGCAATCAGCTGCTTGAGCGCTGTGCTCATCGGCAGGTTCAGGCTGGTGTTCTTAGGCGGAATAGGCGCGACGAACCATTTGGTGTAGATCTTCTCGAGCTCGCCGCTCTTCATGAGCTTGCGCAGCGAATCGTCCACCGCGGCCTTGAAGGCCGGGTCATCCTTGCGGAACAACAGCGCGATCGGCTCCGAGCCCAGCGCCTCGCCAGTGATGCGGTAGCCCGCGGGGTTCTTCGAGTTGGCGATGATTCCGGCAAGCAGGTTGTCGTCGAGCACAAAGGCATCGGCGCGGCCCGACTCCATCAGCAGAAAGCTCTCGAGGTGGTCCTTGCCGAGCATCGTGTTGATGGTGGTGTTCTGCGCGCGCTCGCGCTTGCGCAGCAGCTGCACGGCGGTGGTGCCGGTGGAGGCCGACACGGTGCGGCCCGCCAGCTGGTCGAGCGAGTTGATGCCTGAGTCGACCTTGGTGGCCATGCGCACTTCGCTCACATACGTGGTGAGCGCAAAGGCCACCTGCTGCTGTCGCGCGGTGTTGTTGGTGGTGGGGCCGCAGCCGATATCCAGCGTGCCGTTCTGCACCAGCGGAATGGTGTTCTGCGCCGTGACGGCCATGTATTCGAGCTTGGCAGAAGGCGCGATGTCCTTCAGCACGCGCTCGCAAAGCTCGACGTGGTAGCCCACATATTTATCGTTGGCGCCCAGCATGTAGGCCATGGGCGGCGAGGCCTCGCGCACGCCGAGCACGGCCTTGCCGCTGCTCTTGATCTTGTCGAGCGTGCCGCCGGCGGGGGCCTGCTGCGCCGAAGCGCCAAAAGCGACCGCAAGCAGCGCTGCAGTGGTGAGTGTCTTGAAACGCATCTTCATGTTCTCTGTCTCCTGGTAATTTTTATTCGGGGCTGCGCGGCAAGAACAGCGGCCTTGGTTGGATCAATCCCCGATATCGAAGGTCACGCCCTGCGCAAGTGGCAATGCCGTCGAATAGTTGATGGTGTTCGTTGCCCGGCGCATATACGCCTTCCAGCTGTCGGAGCCGGCTTCGCGGCCACCGCCGGTTTCTTTCTCGCCGCCGAAGGCACCGCCGATCTCGGCGCCGCTCGGGCCGATGTTGACGTTGGCAATGCCGCAATCGGAGCCCGCGCTCGACAGGAAGCGCTCGGCCTCACGCACGTTCAGCGTAAAGATCGACGACGAGAGGCCCGCGCCCACCGCGTTGTGCCATTCGATGGCATCGTCGAGCTCGCTGTAGCGCACCACATAAAGAATGGGTGCAAAGGTTTCGCGCAGCACCGGGCCTTCGTGCGACTTGAGTTCCACGAGCGCGGGGCGCACGTAGTAGGCGTCCTTGGTGCCGATGCCTTCGACACGCTCGCCGCCATGCACCTTGGCGCCGATCTCGCGGCTTTCGCCCAGCGCCTTCTGCATGCCGTCGAATGCGGCGCGGTCGATGAGCGGCCCCACGAGCGTGCCGGCCTCGCGCGGATCGCCGACCCGCACGTTGCCGTACACCTTGGCGAGCTTGGGCACCAGCGCGTCGTACACGCTGTCGTGCACAAAGAGCCGGCGCAGCGTGGTGCAGCGCTGGCCGGCCGTGCCCATGGCCGAGAACGCAATGGCGCGCAGCGTAAGGTCGAGGTCGGCCGATGGGGTGACGATGGCGGCGTTGTTGCCGCCGAGTTCAAGAATGGCGCGTGCAAAACGCGCAGCCAGCTTCGGCCCCACCTGCTTGCCCATCGCAGTCGAGCCGGTGGCCGAGAGAATCGGCACGCGGTAGTCGTCGACCAGCACTTCGCCGATGTCGCGCTGCCCCAGCAGCAGGCCGAGCAGGCCTTCGGGTGCGTCTTCTCCAAAGCGCGCAACGGCCCGCTGGGCAATGGCGTGCGTGGCCAGCGCGGTGAGCGGCGTTTTTTCGGACGGCTTCCACACCACCGGATCGCCGCACACCAGCGCCAGCGCGGCGTTCCACGACCACACGGCCACCGGAAAGTTGAAGGCCGAGATCACGCCGCACACGCCCAGCGGATGCCAGGTTTCCATCATGCGGTGCTCCGCGCGCTCGGTGGCGAGCGTCAGGCCGTAGAGCTGGCGCGAGAGGCCTACCGCAAAGTCGCAGATGTCGATCATTTCCTGCACTTCGCCCGCACCTTCGGTCGGAATCTTTCCGGCCTCGAGGGTGACGAGGCGGCCGAGGTCCGCCTTGGCGGCGCGCAGTTCTTCGCCCAGCAGGCGCACCAGCTCGCCGCGGCGCGGCGCGGGCACACTGCGCCAGGCCTTGAAGGCTTCATGCGCCTGGCCGATGGCGGCGGTCGCTTCGGCCGGGCTGGTTTGCGGCACCTGTGCAATCACCTCGCCGGTCAACGGCGAGCGCACCGTCAACTCGCCGCCGGTGTAGGCGCTGCGGGGCACGCCCAGGCGCTGCAGCAGCTGTTCGATTTCGGCGGCAAGGGAGACGGGGGCTTGGGCTTCGGACATGGGCGCGCTCCGGGAAGGGAGGAAGAGAGGAAAGGAAACGGCAAGACGGGACCGGCGCAATATCTTCCAATCCCGCGCACTTGCCTAGTGAAAAAAAGGAAGGACTTGATGCGTTTGCCGAATGAACCTGGCATGCGCCCGTGCGGGACGGGCTTCGCGCCTACGCGCGAAGCGCTGGCTGGCACCGAAGATCGCGCATCCCACTTTCCGTCGAGCCATGAAAGCGATCCTCACCCTGTACGCTGCGATCCATGCGCTGATGGCGCTCGCATTTGCCGCCGCGTCGCTCGTTCTTGTCGTGATTGCGGCGCGGGCCGGCTGGGGCGCAGTGATGCAGGGGCTCGACCTGCCCGCCGCCGAGGCGATCATCGAAGCGGTAGGCCTGCTGGCAGCCGGCGTCGTGGCGCTGCAGATTTCCCAGACTGTGCTCGAAGAAGAGGTGGTGCGCGATGCGCACATCGGCGCGCCGACCCGGGTGCGCCGCTTTCTTTCGCGGTTCATGGTGGTCATCGTGGTTGCCGTCGCGGTCGAGGGGCTGGTCGCAACCTTCAAGGCGCGCGAGGCGCCCGAGCTGATGCTGCATGCCGCCGCAATGCTGGGCTCGGTGGGCCTTCTCATGGCGGGCTGGGGCATCTTCATACGCCTGAACCGCTACGCCGAAGAACTGGAGCCCGAGGCGATGGAAGAGGCCAAGCGCGAAGACATCAAGCTGAAATGAACACGGCGCCTATCGGGGCTCCGGCGCGTCCGGCAGGGGAATCTTCTGCCCCGCCGGCGACCCCGCCAAGCTCTGCGCAGGCCTTCTGAGCGTTGCATCGAAGGGGTTGATCTTCGGCCCGATGGCCGCGGCCTCGCGCTTGAGCAGCTCGACCACTGTGGGCATCCGGTCGGCGTTGAGCCGGTCTGCGATGGTGCCCACGCTCAGTGCGGCCACCGCGCGGCCCTCGCGGTCGAGAATGGGCACAGCCACGCCGGCCATGCCTTCGAGCAGGCCCGTGTTGCGCCCCGCATAGCCGGCCTGGCGCACGCGCTCGATCTCGGTGCGCAGATAGACCTCGTCGTACACACCGTACTCACGCACGCGCGAAAGGTTGAAGCGGATCACCTCCTCGCGCTCGGCCTCCGGCAGAAACGCCAGGATGGCGAGCGCGCCCTGCCCCACGCCCAGCGCAATGCGCCCGCCGATATCCCCGGTGAACGAGCGAATGGGAAATGGCCCTTCGCTTCGGTCGAGGCACACCGCGTCGAAGCCGCTGCGCGCCAAAAGAAAGATGCTGTCGCCCAGGCTCGCGCACAGGCGCAGCAGCACGGGGCGGCAAATGGAACGCAGGTCGCCCGGGTTTCCGGCGCTGGCCGCAAGCGCAAAGAAATCGATGCTCAGGCGATAGAGCTTGCTGCGCTCGTCCTGCTCGACCATGCCCTCGGCCATGAGCGACTGCAGCAGGCGGTGCGTGGTCGCCTGCGTGAGGCCCACCGACCGTGCAATTTGCGTCACGCGGCCGCCTTCGGCCTGCACCGCGCCGAGCGCGCGAAGCACTGAAAACAGACGCGGAACGCCGCCGCTTGCAACTGCGGGGCTTTCGATGGCTTCTTTGGTGGAATTCCTGGCATCCATTCTGCGGATCATATTCCGTTGACCGGAATAAATTAGAGAAATATTCTGATTAATGGAATACCCGGGTCGAGTTGGCGCAATCGTTGCAATAGAGTGAATTGAAAGTTCTCTCTTGTCCATGGCGCGCACCAAGGTGCGGCGCGCCGTTCACGACACCGCGCAGAAAGGCTCTTCCATGTCATTCCTACGGCTCACCGACGTGACCAAGTTCTACGGCGCCACGCGTGCCGTGTCGGCCATGAACCTTGCGGTGGAAAAGGGAGAGTTCGTTTCGCTGCTCGGCCCTTCGGGCTGCGGCAAGACCACCACGCTGCAGATGATTGCGGGGTTCGAGGCGGTCTCCAGCGGGCGCATCGAGCTTGCCGGCGAGGACATCACGCACGCCAAGGCCAACACGCGGGGCCTGGGCATCGTGTTCCAGACCTATGCGCTCTTTCCGCACATGACCGTGGCCGACAACGTGAGCTTCGGCCTCGAGATGCGCAAGATGCCCAAGGCCGAGCGCGCTGAACGGGTGAAGCAGGCCCTCGCACTCGTTCACCTCGAAGCGCATGCCACGCGCTACCCGCGTGAGCTCTCGGGCGGGCAGCGCCAGCGCGTGGCACTGGCGCGCGCATTGGTCATCGAGCCGCCGGTGTTGCTGCTCGACGAACCTCTGTCCAACCTGGACGCGAAGCTGCGCGAAGAAATGCAGTTCGAGCTGCGCCAGATCCAGCGCAAGGTCGGCACCACCACGGTAATGGTCACGCACGACCAGAGCGAGGCCATGTCCATCAGCGACCGCGTGGTGGTAATGGAAGGTGGCTGCGCCACGCAGATCGACCATCCGCACCGCGTGTACGAGCATCCGAGCACGCGCTTCATCTCCACCTTCGTCGGCAAGGCCAACCTGCTGGACGCCCGCGTCACGGCGTGTGGCGCACGCAGTTGCCGCGTCGAGGTCGGCTCGCTCACCGTCGAGGTCGAAGACACCGGCTACAAATCGGGCGACCGGGTGCTGATGAGCGTGCGGCCTGAAAAGCTGCAGCCGGTGCAAGCCGGGCGCGGCCGCCTCGACGGCACGGTGCGGGAGCGCTTCTTCCTGGGGAGCCAATGGCTCTATCGCCTGGGCACACCCGCCGGCGACCTGATGGTGCTGAGCCCCAACGACGGCCGCGAAGCGCTGGACGAAGGCAGCCCGGTCGGCATCGACTGGCCCGCGCATTGCACGCGCCTGTTGCCGGCCGAAGAGGCGGTGGCGGCATGAGCGGTTCGACCCGCAAGGCCACGCCCTGGTGGCTCTCGGCACCCGCGCTGCTGCTGTTCGCAGCCTTGCTGGTGGTGCCGCTCGTGCTCACGGCGGTGCTGTCTTTCAATGTGTACGACCCCGCCACCGGGCCCAAGGCGGGCGAATTCACGTTCGAACACTACGCGCAGGTTTTCACCGACTCGTACTACCACGGCATCTTCTGGCGCACCTTCTGGATCTCGGGCCTCGTCACGCTGATCTGTGTGCTCATCGGCGCCCCTGAAGCCTATGTGCTGAGCCGCATGCGCAACCCCTGGCGGTCGATCCTGCTGCTGGTGGTGCTGGCGCCGCTGCTGGTTTCGGTGGTGGTGCGCGCTTTCGGCTGGAGCATGCTGCTGGGGCCCGAAGGCGCCGTGAATGCGCTGCTGGGCGTTGTGGGCATCGGGCCGGTGAAGATGCTCTACACAGAAGTTGCGGTGATCGTGGCGCTGGTCCACGTGATGCTTCCGTTCATGGTGATTCCGGTGTGGACCTCGCTGCAGAAGCTCGATGCAGGCGTGGAGAACGCCGCGCTTTCGCTCAGAGCCTCGCACTTCACCACGCTGCGGCGCATCGTGCTGCCGCAGGTGATGCCGGGCATTCTCTCGGGCAGCCTGATCGTGTTCGGCCTGGCCGCAAGCTCGTTTGCGATACCGGGTCTGCTCGGTGGGCGCCGCCTGAAGATGGTTGCCACGGTCGTCTACGACGAATACCTGCACGAGCTCAACTGGCCGCTCGGCGCCGCGGTTGCGCTGGTTCTGCTGGCGGCCAACCTCATCGTGATGCTGAGCTACAACCGGCTGGTAGAAGGCCGCTACAAGAAAGCGCTGGGCTGACCCAATGAGCAAGAACGGCCCCCTCGCCCTCGCGTTCAACGCGCTCGTCATCACCTTCATGCTGGCGCCGCTGGTGGTGGTGTGCATCGTGGCGTTCACACCCGAAAACACGTTGACCATTCCGACCACGCACTTCTCGCTGCGCTGGTTCAAGGCGGTGTTTGCGCACCCCGACTTCATGCAGTCGTTCTGGAACAGCCTGTGGCTTGCGCTGGCTTCGGCCACCATTGCCACGCTGCTCGCGGTGCCGGCCGGCATGGCCATTACGCGCTATGCATTTCCGGGGCGCGACTTCCTGAACGGCCTCTTTCTTTCGCCGCTGATCATTCCGCACCTGGTGCTGGGCGTGGCGTTGTTGCGCCTCTTCGCACTGGTGGGCGGCACGGGCAGCTTTGGGTGGCTGGTCATGGCGCATGCGCTGATCGTCACGCCCTACACGCTGCGCCTGGTGGTGGCCGCGCTCGTGGGCTTCGACCGAAGCGCCGAGCAGGCTGCGCTGTCGCTGGGCGCGAGCCAGGCCACGGTGTTCCGGCGCATCACGCTGCCGATGATCCTGCCGGGGGTCACGGGCGGCTGGCTGCTGTCCTTCATCAACAGCTTCGACGAAGTGACGATGTCGATCTTTGTCACATCGCCCAGCACGGTCACGCTGCCGGTGCGCATGTACATGTATGCCACCGAGTCGATCGACCCGCTGATGGCCGCGGTGTCGGCGCTGATGGTGGCGGTAACCGCCATCGCGATGGTGGTGCTCGACCGCGTCTACGGCCTCGACCGCGTGCTGGTGGGGCGCCGATAGATGAGCTTGCCGACCGTTATTCAACCGCTGCTGCATCGCGTGGCCGAAACCGGCCGTGCCGAGGTGCGCTTCACGCTCGACGGCGAGCCTGCCTCCGCGCTTGCGGGCGACACCGTGCTCACGGCCGTACTCACGCAAGCCGCCCAGCTGCGCCGCAACGAATTCAGCGGCGCGCCTCGCGCGGGCTTCTGCATGATGGGCGCCTGCCAGGACTGCTGGATTGCCACTGAGCAAGGCGGGCGCCTGCGCGCCTGCTCCACCTTCATTGCGCCGGGCATGGCGCTGGTTACTGGAGGGAGCGGCGCATGACGGCTCCTTCTTCTTCCGCATTGCAGCCGGTGATCGTCGGCGCAGGGCCGGCAGGCGTGCGCGCCGCACAGGCGCTGGTGGCGCACGGCCTGCGCCCCGTGGTAATCGACGAAGCCTCGCGTGCCGGCGGCCAGATCTACCGCCGCCCGCCTGCGAGCCTGGCGGAGCGCAGCGCGAATGTGCTCTACGGTTTCGAGGCCCGCCGCGCCGATGCGGTGCACACCGCTTTCGACGCCTTGCGCGAACGCATCGACTACCGCCCCGACAGCCTGGTGTGGAACGCGCAAGGCGGCCGGCTCGACGTGCTGCACGGCCCCACGCGCAGCACCTCCAGCGTGCCCTACAGCCAATTGATTGTCGCCACGGGCGCCACCGACCGCGTGCTGCCGGTACCTGGCTGGACGCTGCCGGGCGTCTACACGTTGGGCGGCGCGCAAGTGGCACTCAAGTTCCAGGGCTGCGCCATCGGGCAGCGGGTGGTGTTCATGGGCACAGGCCCGCTGCTGTATCTCGTCGCGTACCAATACGCCAAGGCAGGAGCGAAGGTCGCTGCGGTGCTCGACACCTCGCGGTTCGCGGACCAGCTTGCCGCCACCCCCGCGATGCTGCGGCAGCCGGCGGTGTTCGCGAAAGGCGTTTACTACGTGGCTTGGCTGCGCGCGCACGGCGTGGCGCTGCACGGCGGTGTGCGGCCGTTGCGTGTGCTCGGCGACGCAACGGAAAGCCGCGTGGCCGGCGTGGCGTGGCATGACGGACGCGAAGAGCGCACGTTGCCCTGCGATGCCGTCGGCTTCGGCTATGCGCTACGCTCCGAAACGCAACTGGCCGAACTGCTGGGCTGCCGCTTCGAATTTGCGCCGCTGCACCGTGCGCACCTGCCGGTGCGCGACGCGGCCGGCCGCTCCAGCATGAGGGGCGTGTACCTAGCGGGCGATGGCGCCGGCATCATGGGTGCCGATGCGGCCGAGTGGGCTGGCGAGCGTGCCGCGCTTGCGCTGCTGGCCGACGGCGGCGTGGCCGTCGACACCGCGCGCGCCGCAATGCTCGAACGCAAGCTGCACAAGCTCGGCGCCTTCCGCCAGGGGCTGGAGCGCGCCTTTCCGGTGCCGCACGACTGGGCCGCCCACGCGCCCGACGAGCTGGTGGTGTGCCGCTGCGAGAACATCACCGCGGGCACGCTGCGCCAAGCCGTGGCCGAGAACGGTGCCGATGAAATGAACCGGCTGAAGGCGCTTTCTCGGGTGGGCATGGGCCGCTGCCAAGGCCGCATGTGCGGCGTGGCGGCAGCCGAGATCCTTGCGCATGCCACGAGGCAACCGCTGCAGCAGGTCGGCCGGCTGCGCGGGCAGGCTCCGATCAAGCCGATTCCGATTCAGCTTGCCACCTCGGCAACAGCAACTGCCGCCGAAGGAGCAAGCACGTGACCGGGCGCAAGACATTGCGCACCGACGTCGCCATCGTCGGCGGCGGCATCGTGGGTGCGTCCGCCGCGCTGGCCTTGCGGCAGATGGGCATCGGCGTGGTGCTGCTGGAGCGGGACTTGTGCGGCTCGCGTTCGAGCGGCGTCAACTACGGCGGCGTGCGGCGCCAGGGTCGGCCGGTGAGCCAGTTGCCGCTGGCGCAACGCGCGCACCGCATCTGGGGCCGCTTGCGCGAAACCATCGGCACCGACGGCGAATACCTGCGCTCCGGCCACTTCAAGATTGCACGCAGCGAAGCCGACATGGCGTCGCTGGAGCGGTACCGCGAGCGGAGCCGCGACTTCGATCTTGGGCTCGAACTGATCTCGGCTGCCCGCCTGCGCGAGTGCTGCCCCTGGCTTGGCACGCGCGCCGTCGGCGGCTCTTTGTGCGCCGAAGACGGGCAGGCCAACCCGCGGCTGGTGTCGCCAGCCTTCGCGCTTGCGGCGCAGCGTGCGGGCGCGCAGATCTTCGAGCGCCACAAGGTCGACGAGGTGGTGCACGACGGCAGGGGCTTCCTGCTGCGTTCGGGCAACGCGCTCGAAGTGCATGCACCGGCGCTGCTCAATTGCGCGGGCGCATGGTCCGGCCCCATTGCCGAATATTTCGGCGAGGCCGTTCCACTGCGCTCCAGCCACCCGGTGATGGCTGTGACCGAACCCGTGCCGCACTTCATGGACTGGAGCCTCGGCGTAGAGGGCGGCGGCATCTACTGCCGGCAGGTGGCGCGCGGCAACCTGGTGCTCGGCGGCGGCAGGGGCTTTGCGCTCGACGCCGATCGCGCGCGTGCCGATCGCGACGCCATCGCCACGCTCGCGGCACAAGCTGTCGAGCTGCTGCCCACGCTGCGGCATGCGCATTTCATCCGCACCTGGAGCGGCACCGAAGGCAACCTGCCCGACCACCAGCCGGTGCTCGGGCCAAGCCGCACCACGCCCGGGCTGTTCCACGGCTTCGGCTTTTCGGGAGCGGGTTTCCAGATAGGCCCCGCAGCCGGCGAAGTGCTTGCCGAACTCGTGCGCGACGGACGCAGCAGCACCCCGATCGAGAGCTTCTCGATCGACCGCTTCCTTGCGTCCGCCGTGGCAGCAGAAGAAGAAACAGCAGCAGCAGACAACACCACCACCCACACCCCACCCTGAAAGGAAAACACCATGTCCCGTTTTCAGAAGAAGCCCTTCTTTTTCTCCCTTCGCCGGAGCTTGCTCGGTGCGGCAGCGGTTGCTGCGCTCGCGGCCGGCGGCACGGCCGGCGCGCAGACCAAGACGCTCTACATCGGCATGAACGGCGGCACCATGGAGAAGGCATACACGCAGTACGTGTTCCCCGCCTTCGAGAAGCTCTACGGCGCCAAGGTGGTGGTGGTGCCGGGCACTTCGTCCGACATCCTTGCAAAGGCGCAGGCCAACAAGGACCGCCCGCAGATGCACGTGATGTTCCTGGACGACGGCATCATGGTGCGCGCCATCGGCATGGGCCTGTGCCAGAAGCAGCGGCCCAATCCGTCGCTTGCCGAAATCTACCCGGCCGCACGCTTCAAGGACGACATGGCCAGCGGCGTGAGCCTGGGCATGACGGGCCTCGCCTACAACGCCAAGATGTTCAAGGACAAGGGCTGGGCGCCGCCCACCTCGTGGATGGACCTGGCCGACCCCAAGTACAAGGGCAAGGTGGTGTTCCAGTCGATGTCGTCATCATCTTTTGGACTGCACGGCTTCCTGATGTTCAACCGCATCCAGGGTGGCAACGACAAGAACGTGGAACCGGGCTTCAAGGCCTGGCCCACCACCATCGGCCCGAACGTGCTCGAGTACATCCCGAGTTCGGCCAAGCTGTCGGAAATGGTGCAGACCGGCGAAGCCGCGATCTTTCCGCTGACGCCCACGGCCGTGGCCGCGCTGAAGACCAAGGGCATTCCGGTGGAGTACGCGCCGCCGAAGGAAGGCGCGGTGGTGCTGATGGTGGGCCAGTGCGTGATTGCGAACAACAGCGAACCCGAGTTGTCGCAAAAGCTCGCCGAGTTCTTGTTGAGCCCGCTGGCTCAGGCCAACGTATTGCAGTACGGCGCGCAGATTCCCACCAACCCCAAGGCACCTGCCGTGGGCGATGGTGTGCAGCAGGTGGCCGACATCAACAAGTGGATGAAGACTGCGGTCACCATTGACTGGGACAGCATCAATGCGAACCGGCCTGCGTGGAATGCGCGTTGGAACAAGACTATCGAGAAGTGATAGGTGCGTGAGTTTTGGGGTGGCTGTGTTCAGGGCGGCGCACCCAGAGCGTGCCCAGTGCACAGGGCATCGGGTGCTCCCCGCAGCGAAATAAAGGAGGAGCCGAAGGCGGGGGACATTCGCGGAGGGGAGTACCCGGTGGCCTGTGCACAAGCCCTGAACAGCAGCGCACCCAAACATCAACAGTCCCAAGCAGAAGTTCTCAGCGATTCGCTTCCAGAATCCACCCCACAGCCTTCTCGGCCATCATCAATGTCGGGCTGTTCGTGTTGCCGCTGGTGATGGTTGGCATCGCACCCGCGTCGACCACGCGCAGCCCCTGCACGCCGCGCACACGAAGCTTTGAGTCGAGCACCGCCATCGTGTCACCGTCGGAGCCCATCTTGGTTGTACCCACCGGATGGAAGATGGTGGTTGCAATGTCTCCCGCGAGGCGCGCCAGGTCTTCGTCGCTCTGGTACTGCACGCCGGGCTTCCATTCCTCGGGCTTGTATTTGGCGAGTGCGGGCTGCGATGCGATGCGGCGCGTCACGCGCAGCGAATCGGCTGCCACCTTGCGGTCTTCATCCGTGCTCAGGTAGTTGGGTGCAATGGCAGGCGCGTCCTGAAAGCGCGGGCTCTTGATGCGCACCGTGCCGCGGCTCGTGGGGTTGAGGTTGCACACGCTCGCCGTAAAGGCCGGAAAGCTGTGCAGCGGCTCGCCGAATGCGTCTAGCGACAACGGCTGCACGTGGTATTCGAGATTGGGCCACTCATGCTCGGGCGAACTGCGCGTGAACGCGCCCAACTGCGACGGTGCCATGCTCATCGGGCCGCTGCGCTTCATCAGGTACTCGAGGCCGATTTTTGCCTTGCCGTACATCGACGACGCCAGCACATTGAGCGTGGGCGCGCCGTTGATCTTGTAGACCGCGCGAATCTGCAAGTGGTCTTGCAGGTTGGCGCCGACGCCCGGCGCATCGACCACCACATCGATGCCGTGCTGGCGCAGCAGCTCGGCCGGGCCAATGCCCGAGAGTTGCAAGATTTGCGGCGAACCGATGCTTCCCCCGCAAAGCACCACCTCGCGCGTGGCATGCGCGGTAATCATCTGTTGGCCGTCCCACACCTGCACGCCGGTGCAACGCTGGCTGCCGTCGGCCTGGGTCTCGATGATCAGCCTGGTGACGTGCGCATTGACCCACATCTCGAAGTTGGGCCGGCCATAGCACACGGGCCGCAAGAACGCCTTCGCCGTATTCCAGCGCCAGCCGTTCTTCTGGTTGACCTGGAAATAGCCGACGCCTTCGTTGCTGCCGCGATTGAAGTCCGTGCTGTGCGGAACGCCGGCCTGCACTGCCGCTTCGGCGAACGCGTCGAGGATGTCCCAGCGCAGGCGCTGCTTTTCCACCCGCCATTCGCCGCCGGCGCCGTGCAGTTCGTCGGCGCCAAGGTAATAGTCTTCGTGCTTCTTGAAGTCGGGCAGCACGTTCTGCCACTTCCAGTCGTCGTCACCCGTGAGCTGCGCCCACTGGTCGTAGTCGCGCGACTGGCCGCGCATGTAGATCATGCCGTTGATGCTGGAGCAGCCGCCCAGCGTCTTGCCGCGCGGGTAGCGCAGCGTGCGGCCATTCAGCCCCGCGTCGGGCTCGGTGCTGTAGAGCCAGTCGGTGCGGGGATTGCCGATGCAATAGAGGTAGCCCACGGGAATGTGGATCCAGTGGTAGTCGTCCTTGCGGCCGGCTTCGATCAGCAGCGTGCGCTGTTGCGATTTGCGGGTCAGCCGGTTGCACATCAGCGCGCCGGCCGTGCCGCCGCCGATGACGATGTAGTCGAATGTGTTGTCGCTCATGGCGCCTGCTTGTCTCCGGAACGATATTTTTGATGCTCATGGGCCTTGCACCGGCCTCTTGGGCAAGTTTCGCCCAAGCCTTGTACAAAAAGCCAATGATTTCGGCGCCGGTAGCTTATAAATCGCTCTTATATGACTGCCTCGGCATTGGACCTCCAGATCCTGCGCGCCTTCGTGCTCGCGGCGCGCGAAGGCAGCGTTTCCCGGGCGGCCGAGCGGCTGCACCTGACGCAGCCGGCCGTCAGCCTGCAATTGAAGCGACTGGCCGAAGAAACCGGGCTCCAGCTCTTCACGCGCACGCCGCATGGGCTGGCGCTCACTGCCGACGGCGCCGCATTGCTGCCGCAGGCCGAGCGCGTGCTCTCCGCCGTGGGCGACCTGCAGCAGGCCGCGCGCAACTTGCAGGGCACGGTGCGGGGGGCGCTGCGCATCGGCACCATCCTCGATCCGGAGTTCACCCGCTTGGGCGTGTTCCTGCGCGAGCTTGTCGAATCCGCGCCGCAGATCGAAACCGAGTTGCGCCACGGCATGAGCGGCACGGTGCTGGCGCAGGTGCTGCGCGGCGAGCTCGATGTGGGGTTTCACCTCGATGCCAATGCCGATGCCGATCGCGAGGCTGGAGACAACGACGCCGCGCCGGCCCCGCTCGCGGCGCGCACGCTCACGCGCTTCACCTACCGCGTGGTCGCACCCGCGGGTTGGGGTCCGCAGGTGCTGGGCCGCGACTGGAAGGCGCTGGCCGCCCTGCCCTGGCTTGCCACGCCGCCCGAGTCCGCACACCATCGGCTGCTCGACAAAGTGTTCGGCCCGCTCGGGCTCTCGCCGCGGCGCGTGGCGCTTGTCGACCAGGAAGCCTCGATGCTCGACCTGCTGAAGTCGGGCGTGGGGCTTAGCCTCCTGCGCGACTCCATTGCCATTCGCGAGAGCCAGTCTCACGGCCTTGTGATGGCCGACCGCGTGCAGCTGGACTGCGCGCTGCGCTTCGTCTCGCTGGCATCGCGGCGCAACGAACCCGTGATTGCAAGCGCCTGGAACGCGCTGGCACGGGCATGGAACTGACCGGAAAGCGGGCGCGGATGGGTCTTCAAACGGCGTGCCGCCCTACGCAAAGCACCGGCGCCGCGTACGGGAAAAGCCGATTCATCCGGTTACGATGCGCCCTTTCCGACCGCTTCTTTTTTCTTACTACGCCCTGCCCCGCCGCACCATGTCCATAGCAACTTCGCCTGCCGACGCATCCGCCGCCGACAGCGTGTTGCCGCGCCTCGAGCAGCGCGAACAGGACGGCCGCAGCTGGACTGTGGCCAGCGGCCGCTGGACCACGCTGGCCATGTCGTCGCGAGCCGCGTGGCAGGCCATCGAGAAAGACCTGGCGGGCGCTCCGACGTCGGACGGCCGCGCCTGGGACCTGCGGCCCATCGAGCAGCTCGACCACATCGGCGCGCAGTTGCTTTGGGAACACTGGCGCCACGATTGGCCGGCCACGCTCGAGATGTCGCCGCAACACAAGGCGGTGCTCGACCAAGTGGCCCAGTACACGGTCGGAACGCCCGAAGAGCCGCCGCCCACGCTTGCCGAGCGGCTGCGGCATTTTTCGCACACAGGCCCGCGCGCGCTGCAGGTGGTGCGCGACTTCGTGGGGCTCATCGGCCAGCTTGCGCTCGACGCCTGCACGCTTGCCCGTGCGCCGCACCGTGCGCCGTGGCGCGATTTTTCAGGTCACCTGTACCAGTTCGGCGCGACTGCGCTGCACATCACGGCACTGGTGGGCCTGCTGATTGGCGTGGTGCTGGCCTACCTGATCTCGCAGCAGTTGCGCCAATACGGCGCCGAAGCTTTCGTGGTCAACATCCTCGGGCTGTCGCTGATCCGCGAGCTCGGGCCGGTGCTTGCCGCGGTGCTGATTGCGGGGCGCTCGGGGTCGGCCATCACGGCGCAGATCGGCGTGATGCGCGTTACCGAAGAACTCGACGCGATGCGCGTGATGGGCATTCCGCACGGCTTCCGGCTGGTAATGCCGCGGGTGATGGCGCTTGCCATTGCGATGCCGCTGATCAGCCTCTGGACATCGATGGCGGCGCTTGCGGGCGGCATGCTGGCGGCCGACGCGGCGCTCGACATTTCGCCCGCCTATTTTCTTTCGGCGCTGCCGCGCGCCGTGCCCATGGTCAACATCTGGCTCGCGCTGGCAAAGTCGGCGGTGTTCGGCATCTTGATTGCGCTGATCGGCTGCTACTTCGGCATGAAAGTGAAACCCAACACCGAGAGCCTGGGGCGCGGCACGACCTCGTCGGTAGTGACCTCGATCACCGCGGTGATCCTGGTCGACGCGCTGTTCGCGGTGCTGTTCAAAGGTGTGGGGTTCAGGGCATGAGCGCTTCGAACAACGTCGTCGACATCAGCAAGCTCTGGACGGTATTCAAGAACGCCGAGGGCGAGCATGTGGTGCACCGCGATCTCGAACTGCACATTGCGCGCGGCGAAGTGCTTTCGCTGGTGGGCGGATCGGGCACCGGCAAGACCGTGCTGCTGCGGCAGATTCTCGGGCTCGAAAAACCGTCGAAGGGCACGGTCGAGGTGCTGGGCCAGGCGCCCGGCGAACTCAGCGCCAAGGGTGCGGCCAACGTGGGCATGCTGTTCCAGCACGGTGCGCTGTTCTCGGCCTTCAGCGTGCTCGAGAACATTGCCTTTCCGCTGCGCGAGCTCAAGCTGCTGCCCGACGAGCTGATTCGCAACGCGGCACTGGTCAAGCTGCAGATGGTGGGCTTGCAGCCCAGGCACGCCAACATGAGCCCGGCCGATCTGTCGGGCGGCATGATCAAGCGCGTGGCGCTGGCGCGCGCCCTCATCATGGACCCGCCGCTGCTGCTGCTGGACGAACCCACGGCCGGCCTCGACCCCGAGGCTTCGGACAGTTTCTGCGACCTGCTGCGCGGCCTGCACCGCGAACTGGGCCTTACGGTGGTCATGGTCACGCACGACCTGGACACGCTGTTCGACCTGAGCACCCGCATTGCGGTGCTGGCCGACCACAAGGTCATCGTCAGCGGCTCCGCGCGCGAAGTCATCGCGTATCCGCATCCGTTCATTCACGAATATTTTCTGGGAGGGCGCGGCCAGCGCGCCCTGGAGGCCCTGCATGACAAACCCTCCAATGCCGCGCCGCCAACTGCCGACGCAGCCCACTGAAAGGTAGCCACACCATGGAAAACAAAGCCCATGCCCTCGCCGCCGGCGCCTTCGTGCTCGGCCTGATTGCCGTGCTCGTGGGGCTGGTGGTCTGGTTCACGCGCGACGACACCGTGCGCAACATCTACGAGCTGTCCACACGAGATCCGGTCAGCGGCCTGCAGCCTCAGGCCATGGTGCGCTACCGCGGCATCGCAGTCGGCAAGGTGACTTCGATCGACTTCGACCCCAAGACCAAGGGCAATGTGCGAGTGCGCATCACGGTCGACCAGCGCGTGCCGCTCACCAAGTCGAGCTTTGCCACGCTGAGCTACCAGGGCGTAACCGGCCTGGCCTTCATTGCGCTGGACGACAAGGGCGAATCGAACGTCGTGCTCGCACCCAACAACGACGACCCGCCCCGTATTCCGCTGAAGCCATCGATGCTCGCGCAACTGCAGGACCGCGGCGAAGCCATCATCAACCAGGTCGACGAAGCGACCAAGCGCGCCAACCAGCTGCTCGGCGACGGCAACCAGAAGCGGGTGGCCGATGCACTGGAGAACATCGCCGCCGCATCGGCCAGCGCCAACACGCTGCTCAAGCAACTGGACAACACGGTGAAGACCGGCCTCAACCCGACGCTCGCCGCGCTGCCGGGCACGCTGTCTTCAGTAAAGACGGCAGCCGGCGACGTTTCGCGCGTGGCTAACAACTTCAATGCCACCGTGAGCCGCCTGAATGCGCCCGAAGGCCCGATCGAGCGCCTGGGCGACGGCACAAAGGCACTGGCGCAGGCGGTCGATTCGTTCAACTCGGCCACGCTGCCGCGCGTGAACCGGGTGGCGGACGACACCTCGCGCGCGGTGCGCCGGCTCGGCCGTGCGGCCGACGGCATCAACGACAACCCGCAATCGCTGCTGTTCGGCAATGGTGGCACCGCCGCAGGGCCCGGCGAGCCGGGCTTCTCCGCGCCGCCCGCCACCAACTCCCTGGGACGCCCCTGAAGTGATCACCATGAAGAAGAACGCCATGCACCCCCGCCGCTCCCTTCGCTTTGGTTTTGGTTCGGGAACCGTTCTTGCGCTGTTGCTGCTCGCCGGCTGCGGCGCGCTGCCCGACAAGCCCGCGCGCGCGACGCTCTACGACTTCGGCCCCGGCATTGCCGCGCCGGCCGCCGCCGCCAATCCGCCCGCTGCTGCATCGCCCATGCTTGCGCTGGCCGAAATCGAGAGCAACGCGCGGCTGGACGGCACGCAGATCCTCTACCGGCTGGGCTATGCGGACGCGAACGAACTGCGCCCCTACGGACAATCGCGCTGGAGCCTGCCGCCGGCACAGCTGCTGCGCCAGCGGCTGCGCGACGCCCTCTCGGAGCGGCGCACGGTGCTCGGTCCCGAAGAAAGCGCAACCATCGCGCGCACCCAAGGCCGCGTGCCCGACATGCTGCGCATTTCACTCGACGAGTTCAGCCACTACTTCGAATCAGCCGGCAGCAGCGTTGGCTTGGTTCGCCTGCGCGCCACGCTGATTCGCAGCACCACCGGCGGCGACCGCGTGCTTGGCCAGCGCACCTTCACCGTGCGGCGCCCGGCACCGAGCGCCGATGCGCCCGGCGGTGTGAAGGCACTGGCCGCGGCCACCGATGCCGCCGTGGCCGACGTCGTGCAGTGGGTCGACCAGCTGCCACGGCAATAGGCCCGGCGTCGGCCCGGCAGTGCCCTACCAACAACCCCGAGGAGATCTCACCATGAACGCAACACGCATCGCCGGCATCCTGCTCATCGTGGCCGGCATCGCGGGCCTCGGGCTCGGCGGCTTCAGCTTCACGAAGGAAACGCACCAGGCCAAGCTCGGCCCGCTGGAGTTTTCCGTGAAGGAGAAGCAGCAGGTCAACTTTCCGGCCTGGGCAAGCGTGGCCGCGATCGTCGTGGGCGGGGCGCTGGTGCTGTTCGGCGGCAAGAAGAGCTGATCGCCCCTAGGGCGGCGAGCCGCCGAGCCCCGCCAGGAGTTGCGGCAACAGCACCTCCGACGGGCCGCGCAACACCACCTCCGCCGCATCGTCGAGATGCGGCAACGGCTCCATGTTCAGCGTGATCAGCTTGCTGCCGTGCGACACCGCCATCTGCGGCAGCTCGGCGGCCGGATAGACGATGGCCGTGCTGCCGACCACCATGAACACATCCGACTCCTGCGCGGCCGCCTGGGCATCGAGCAGCACACCGTGGTTCAGCATTTCCCCGAACATGACCACGTCCGGCCGGGCGCGCGAGGCGCAGCGCATGCAGCGGTGAAAGGGCCACGGGCCCTGGCGGTTGCCGCAGTGGTCGCAGCGCCAGCGGCGCAGCGAGCCGTGCAGTTCGAGCACGTCGAGCCCCCCGGCCAGCGTCAGTAGTCCGTCCACGTTCTGCGTGATGAGGCGCGTGGCGGGCCGCAGCCGCTGCAGCAGTGCAAGTGCGGTATGCCCCGGATTCGGTTGCGCGTTCTCTACCGCAGAAAGCCGGTGTGACCAGAAGCGCGTGAAGCCCGCCGGGTCGCGCTGCAGGTCTTCGGCATGCGAGTACTGCAGCGCGTTCTGGTTCATCCACAGTCCGTCGCTGTCGCGGTAGGTCGGAATGCCCGAGGCCTTGGAAAGGCCCGCTCCCGAGAACACCACGATGCGCCGGGCGGCGCTCAGCAGTGCAATGGCGGACTCGACGGGAGATGCGGAAGAAGACGAAGAAGAAGCGGAAATGTCCGGGCTCATGGATCCAGATGTGCGGAAGCGTTTCTTCCGGCCGACGTTGCGCCCAGCCGCTCGGAGACGGTGCCCGCGCAGGCCTTGAGCGCGCGTGCGATTTCGCCGTCCCAGGCAGTGTCGAAGATGGCGGCGGGGCCAATTGCCGTGACCGACAGCACGATGGTGCCGGTGTGGTCGAACACCGGCGCCGCCATGGCGCTCACGCCCTCGATCACCTCGCCTTCCGAGCGGCTGATGCCGTGCACGCGCACTTCCTGCAGCTGGCGCTCGAATTCGCTCCACGACGGCAGCGGCGGCTGCGGCGGCATGCCGGCCGGCGGCGTCTGCTCGCCCGCCTTGCGCTGCTTTTGGCGCTGGCGCTCGGCGTCGAGCAATTGCCTGACTGTCTCGGCCTCGAGGTAGGCGGCGAATATGCGCCCGGAGGCCGTGTTGGTGAGCGAGAAGACCGTGCCGTGCCGCATGTTCACATGCACCGGCGACGGCGACTCGGCCGTGCGCACGATGGTTGCGCCCCGTGCACCCCACACCGCCAGCGCCACCGTATGGCCGATGCGCTGCGCCACCCCTGCAATGAGCGGCGTCGCAATGTGCACCGGGTCGGCCTGCTGCAGGCTGATGAGCCCCAGTTGCAAGGCCAGCGGGCCAAGCAGATAGTGGCCGCTGGCACGGTCCTGCTCGATGAGGCCCAGCCGTCCGAAGCTCACCATGTAGGGGTGGGCCTTGGCGGCGGTCATGTCGGCTTCCCGCGCCAGGTCTTTCAGGGCCATCGGCCGACCGTGGTGCACCAGCGCGCGCAGCAGCTGGCCGCCCACTTCGATGCTCTGGATGCCGCGCTGGGCGGCGCGGTCGGTCTCGTTGGCTGCCATGGCCGCCTTGGCGTCTGGTTGTTCGTTCATGAAGAAGGGATTAGACATTAACCGATCTCGGGCTTACACTTCAGAAATTCGTTATCCGCAAATTCGTTTGCTTTAGACGAATCCAATTTTCGATCCAACCGACGGAGACACACGATGAGCCAAGCCAAGAAGTTCGCCAGCCAGGCCGACATGGAAGAAAAGAAGATCACTTTCAGCCAGATCTCCGAGCACGCCTGGGCCTACACGGCCGAGGGCGATCCGAACACCGGCATCGTCATTGGCGACGACTGCGTGCTGGTGGCCGACACGCAGGCCACGCCCGCCATGGCGGCCGACGTGGTGCGCCGCATCCGCGAGGTGACCGACAAGCCCATCAAGTACGTGGTGCTGACGCACTACCACGCCGTGCGCGTGCTGGGCGCTGCCGGCTACGGGGCCGAGCACATCCTGGCCAGCCAGGACACGCGCGACCTCATCGTGGAGCGCGGCGAGCAGGACAAGGCCAGCGAAATCGGCCGCTTTCCGCGCCTCTTCCAGAACGTGGAGACGGTGCCCCCGGGCCTGACCTGGCCCACCATGACCTTCACCGGCAAGATGACACTGTGGCTCGGCAAGCTCGAGGTGCAGCTGATCCAGCTGGGCCGCGGCCACACCAAGGGCGACACGGTCGTGTGGCTGCCCGAGGAGCGCACCCTGCTGTCGGGCGACCTGGTCGAGTTTGGCGCCACGCCGTACGCGGGCGACGCCTACTTCAAGGACTGGCCGCAAACGCTCGACAACATCGCGGCGCTCAAGCCCGCCGCGCTGGTGCCTGGCCGCGGCGCCGCACTCACCACGCCGGCCGAAGTGGCCGAGGGCCTGACCGGCACGCGCAACTTCATCTCCGACGTGTATGCAAGCGTGCAAGAAGGCGTAAAGGCCGGCCGCGACCTGAACACTGTCTACAAAGACACCTACGCCAAGCTCAAGCCCAAGTACAGCCAGTGGGTGATCTTCGACCACTGCATGCCGTTCGACGTGAGCCGGGCCTACGACGAAGCCTCGGGCCATGCCGATCCGCGTGTGTGGACGGCCGAGCGGGACATCGAGATGTGGAAGGCGCTCGAAGGCTGATCCCGCATTGCTCCCTCCCCTCCCGGGGGAGGGAGCAATACCAAAGACACGGAGACAAACGTGATCGACTACCAAAGCCTGCGCTTCGACTACAAGCGCCACGCCGACCAGGATTCGGACACGCCTGTCCGCCACCCGGTGGTCGTCGTCGGCGCCGGCCCGGTGGGCCTCACGCTCGCCATCGACCTGGCGCTGCGCAAGATTCCCGTGGTGCTGCTCGACAACGACAACACCCTTTCCAGCGGCTCGCGCGCCATCTGCTTTGCCAAGCGCACGCTCGAGGTGTTCGACCGCCTGGGTTGCGGCGACCGCATGGTCGGCAAGGGCGTGTCGTGGCACGTGGGCAGGGTGTTCTTCCATGACGAGCAGGTCTACAGCTTCGACCTGCTGCCCGAACACGGCCACGAGCGCCCGGCCTTCATCAACCTGCAGCAGTACTACGTCGAGGGCTACCTCGTCGAACGCGCCGCGGCGCTCCCGCTGATCGATCTGCGCTGGAACAACAAGGTCACAGGCATCGAGCAGAACGACGAAGGCGCCATTCTCAGTGTGGAAACGCCCGAGGGCGACTACAGGCTGCAGGCCGGCTACGTTGCAGCCTGCGACGGCTCGCGTTCCAACCTGCGCCAGATGTTGGGCCTTGAAGCCAAGGGCCGCGTATTCCGCGACCGCTTCCTGATCGCGGACATCACGATGGATGCGCAACTGCCCACGGAGCGCCGCTTCTGGTTCGACCCTTCGTTCCACCCCGGCCAGAGCGTGCTGCTGCACAAGCAGGCCGACGGCATGTGGCGCGTCGACTTCCAGCTAGGCTGGGACGCCGATCCGGTGGAAGAGCGCAAGCCCGAGAACATCACGCCGCGCGTGCGCGCGCTGCTCGACAGCATCGGCTTCGAGGGCGTGCAGTTCACCATCGGCTGGGCCAGCGTCTACACCTTTGCATGCCAGCGCATGGAGCGCTTTCGCCACGGCCGCGTGCTGTTCGCTGGCGACTCTGCGCACGGCGTGTCGCCATTTGGCGCGCGCGGCGCCAATTCGGGCGTGCAAGATGCGGACAACCTCGCCTGGAAGCTTGCGGCCGTGCTCCAGGGCGACGCACCCGACGCACTGCTCGATAGCTACGCAAGCGAGCGCGAATTCGCGGCCGACGAGAACATTCGCAACTCGACGCGCGCAACCGACTTCATCACGCCCAAGAGCGAAGTAAGCCGCCTGTTCCGCGACGCGGTGCTGGAGCTCACCAAGCGCCACGCCTTTGCGCGCACGCTGGTCAACAGCGGACGGCTCTCGGTGCCGTCGGTGCTGCGGGATTCGCCGCTCAACACGCCGGACGCCGACACCTTTGCCGGTGCGATGGTGCCCGGCGCGGCAGCCGCCGATGCACCCGTGGTGCGCTCCGACGGCACCAGTGGCTGGCTGCTGCGGGAATGCCATGTGGCGCAGTTCACGGCGCTGGTGTTCGGCCAGGGCGAAGCCGCCGAGCGCGGCCTGCAGGCGCTGAAGGCAGTCGACTTTCCGCTGCACGTCGTGTGCGTGAAAGCCGCTACAACCGAAGGCGAACTCGCCATGCAGCGCTACGACGCGCTACCCGGCACTGTCTACCTGCTGCGGCCCGACCAGCACGTGTGCGCACGCTGGCGGCAACCCACGGCTGCGAACATCCGCGCGGCCATCGACCGAGCCTTGGCAAAAGGATGAGCAGCACCATGCAACAACATCTGGTCACCGCGCCCAACCTCGAGGCGCCCGACGATTTCTACGAGGCGCTGATCGAGGCCCACCAGGGGCTTTCCACCGAGGAGAGCCATGCCTTCAACGCACGGCTCGTGCTTGTGCTGGCAAACCACGTCGGCTCGCTCGCCGTGCTGCGCGAGGCTTTCGAGGCCGCGCGCGGCAGCTGAACACACCGGCCAACTCATCGCGATTTCCGGAAGAGAAAACCATGACAAACCCAACCGCCAATACAAGCCCCGATTCCGGGCGGCGCTACCAGAGCGGCTTCGGCAACGAGTACGCGTCGGAGGCCGTTGCCGGCGCCCTGCCCCAGGGCCGCAACAACCCGCAGCGCGCACCCTTCGACCTTTACACCGAACTGCTTTCGGGCACCGCCTTCACCGCGCCGCGCCATGAAAACCGCCGCACGTGGCTGTACCGGCGCCAGCCTTCGGTAGTGTCCGGCCGCTACCAGCCGTATACGCAGGCGCAATGGACCACGGGCGCCGACCGCGAGATTGCACTGCCGCCCGAGCCCCTGCGCTGGCATCCGATGCCGCTCGACGGCGCGGCCGACGTGGATTTCATCGACGGCATGCACACCATTGCTGCCAACGGCGACGCCGAGTCGCAGGTCGGCATCGGCTCGCTCATGTACCTTGCCGGCCGCTCGATGGAGAAGCGCGCCTTCGTCAACGCCGACGGCGAGATGCTCGTCGTGCCGCAGCAGGGCCGCCTGGTCATCACCACCGAACTCGGCGTGCTCGATGTGAAGCCTGGCGAAATCGCGGTGCTGCCGCGCGGCATGGCATTCAAGGTGGCATTGCCCGACGGAATCTCGCGCGGCTACGTCTGCGAGAACTACGGCGCGCATTTCCGCCTGCCCGAACTCGGCCCCATCGGCTCGAACGGCCTGGCCAACGCGCGCGACTTTCAGGCGCCTGTGGCCGCCTTCGAAGAAGACGGCGGCGCCTACGAACTCGTCAAGAAATTCGGCGGCCGTTTCTGGAAGGCGCCAACGAAGCAGTCCCCCTTCAACGTGGTTGCATGGCATGGCAACCTGGCGCCGGTGAAGTACGACACGGCCAACTTCATGGTCATCGGCTCCATCAGCTTCGATCACCCCGACCCATCGATCTTCACCGTGCTGACCTCGCCGAGCGACACGCCCGGCACCGCGAACTGCGACTTCGTGATCTTCCCGCCGCGCTGGATGGTGATGGAAAACACCTTCCGTCCGCCATGGTTCCACCGCAACCTCATGAGCGAATTCATGGGCCTGGTGCTCGGCGAATACGACGCCAAGCCGGGCGGCTTCAAGCCTGGCGGTGCCAGCCTGCACAACTGCATGGTGCCGCACGGGCCCGACGAGGAAGCCTTCGACAAGGCCACGCACACCGACCTGAAGCCGCACAAGCTCGACAACACGCTGGCCTTCATGTTCGAAAGCCGCTTGCGCTTCATTCCCACGAACTTCGCGCTGCAGAGCCCCGCGCTGGACACGGACTACGCCGATTGCTGGGCCGGCCTCAAGGACCAGTTCAAGCCATGAAGATGAACAGGAAGAGCGCTTTCGCCCTTGGCCGCCGCGCGGCGGCCGTCGCGCTGCTCGCAGCGCCGCTCGTGCTGGCGCACGCGGCGGACTTTCCGTCGAAACCGATCAGGTTCATCGTGCCCTACAGCCCCGGCGGCACCACCGATCTGGTGGCGCGCACGGTCGGCCAGAAGGTGTCGGAGAAACTGGGCCAGCCCGTGCTCATCGACAACCGCGCCGGCGCCGGCGGCAACATCGGCATGGATGCCGTGGCGAAGGCCGCGCCGGACGGCTACACCATCGGCTTTGGCGCCATCTCGACCAATGCGCTCAACCCGCACATCTACAAATCGATGGCCTTCGATCCGCGCACGGACTTCGCGGCGATCAGCCTGCTCGGCACCTCGACCATCGTGCTCGAAGTGCCCGCATCGTCGGCCATCAAGTCGGTGCCCGACCTGATCGCAGCCGCGAAGAAGAACCCCGGCCTGCCCTACGCCACCGCGGGCGCCGGCACCTCGATGAACCTGGCCGGCGTGATGTTTGCGCAAATGACGGGCACCGAGCTCGTGCACGTCGCCTACAAGGGCAGCGGCCCGGCCATCACCGACATGCTGGGCAACAACATCGGCGTGATGTTCGACAACCTGCCAGCGTCGCTGCCGCACATCCAGGCCGGCAAGCTGCGCGCGCTGGCCGTGGCAGGCCCGGTGCGCTCGCCCTCGCTGCCCGACGTGCCGACGATGGCCGAAGCCGGGCTCAAGGGCTATGCGCTCGATCCGTGGTTCGGCGTGTACGGCCCCGCGAAGCTGCCGGCACCGATCGTGAAGGCGCTGAACGAAGCCTTCGTCGAAGCGCTGGCAATGCCCGACGTGAAGGCCAAGCTGCAGCAGGCCGGCTTTTCGCCGCGCGGTTCGACGGCGCAGGAGCTGACGACGCTGACCGAAACCGAATACAAGCGCCTCGGCGAAGTGGCCAAGAAGGCCGGCATGACCGCAGATTGAACCGAAACACAGAAAGACATTCCATGACCATCGCACTGAACGCCACCCATGACACCAAGCTGCGCAGCTGGGTTGCTTCGGCCAACGAAGCCGGCTGCGACTTCCCGATCCAGAACCTGCCGTTCGGCCGATTTCGCGCGGCGGGCAGCAGCGAGGCTTTTCGCATCGGGGTGGCCATTGGCGACCAGGTGCTCGACCTGAAGGCCGCAGGCCTGGTCGATACCGACGACATGAATGTGCTGATGAACGCCAGCGTGAAAGACCGCGAGGCACTTCGCGCGGCAATTTCGGCGGGCCTTGCAGAGGGCAGCGGCAAGCAGGCCGCTTGGTCGAAGGCGCTGCTGCCGCAGGCCGCGGCCGAGCTCACCGTGCCTTGCCGCATCGGCGACTACACCGACTTCTACACCGGCATTCACCATGCAACCACCATCGGCAAGCTGTTTCGCCCCGACCAGCCGCTGATGCCCAACTACAAGTGGGTGCCCATCGGCTATCACGGCCGCGCCTCGTCCATCGTGGTGAGCGGGCAGGTCTTCAAGCGTCCCCAGGGGCAGACCAAGGCCCCGGACGCGGCAGAGCCCAGCTTCGGCCCTTCGAAGCGGCTGGACTACGAACTGGAATTGGGTTTTCTGGTCGGCCGCGGCAATGCGCTTGGCGAGCCGATTGCCATCGGCAAGGCCGAAGAGCATCTGTTCGGCGTGACGCTGCTCAACGACTGGTCGGCGCGCGACCTGCAGGCCTGGGAATACCAACCGCTCGGCCCATTTCTCTCGAAGAATTTCGCAAGCACGCTGTCGCCATGGATCGTGACGATGGAAGCGCTGGCGCCGTTTCGCGCCAGGTTCGAGCGGCCGGCCGGGGACCCGCAGCCGCTCGCGTATCTCGACGCACCATCGAACCGCGAAAGCGGCGCGCTCGACATCACGCTCGAAGTGCTGCTGCAGACTGCAAAGATGCGCGCCGCGGGTGAAGCACCCACTCGGCTCACGCGGGGCAACACCACCGAGGCTGCCTACTGGACCGCTGCGCAGCTCGTCACGCACCATACGGTGAACGGCTGCAACCTGCAGCCCGGCGACCTGCTGGGTTCGGGCACGCTCTCGGGCCCGAAGCCCGACGAGGCCGGCTCACTGATAGAACTCACACAAGGCGGCAAGCAGCCGATCACGCTGCCCAACGGCGAGAAGCGCACGTTCCTCGAAGACGGCGACACGCTGGTCATACGCGGCTACTGCGAACGCGAGGGCGCGGTGCGAATCGGCTTGGGTGAAGTCAGCGGCACAGTGATCGCCTGAGGTCCGGGCGTTGTCCCCTCTCCCTCCGGGAGAGGGAGAAAGACCTTCAGGGCGCGGGCGCGGCAGTGGTGGCTGCGGGCCAGGCCACTTCACTCGCCACACGCGGCTTTCCTATCGGCGCGCCGGCCTTGCCGATCCTGACAGCCGCCATGTCGGCTTCGCTCGGGTACTGGTCCATCAGCACATAGTCGAACACCCGGCGCGCAATGGGCGCCGCAGCTCCGGCGCCCCAGCCGGCGTTCTCGACGATCACCGCCAGGGCGACCTTCGGGTTGTTGACCGGTGCAAACGCCATGAACAGCGCGTGATCGCGCTGGTGCTCTTCGAGCGCGCGGGCGTTGTATTTGGTGTTCTGCGCCTGCGTGACGGCCTGCGCCGTCCCAGTCTTGCCGGCCGCCTGGTAGCCCGCACCGGCAAACACACTGCGCGCAGTGCCGCTGGTGACCACGCTGGTCAGGCCCTCGCGGATCACCGAGACATTGGCAGCGGTGTAGCCCAGGTTCTCCGCCGGCGGCTGGGGCAGCGGCGCCACCTGGCCGCTCACCGTGTTGCGCGTGGCCAGCACCAGATGCGGCTTGTGCTTCATGCCGCCGTCGGCCACGATGGCCGTCGCCTGCGCAAGCTGCAGCATGGTGAAGGAGTTGTAGCCCTGGCCGATGCCGAGCGAAATGGTCTCGCCTGCGTACCACTTCTTCTGCTCGGGGCGCTTGTAGGCGTTGCGCTTCCACTCGGTGCTGGGCAGCACGCCGCGCACCTCGCCGCCCAGGTCGATGCCGGTGATCTGGCCGAAACCCAGCGGCTTCATGAAGTCGTGGATCAGGTCCACGCCCATCTCGTTGGCCAGCGAGTAATAGTAGATGTTGCTCGACAGCTGGATCGAGCGCCGCATGTCGACGCCGCCGATGTTGCCCTCGGGGCTGCCGAAGCGGTGGCCGCCAAAATTGAAGTACCCGGGGTCGTTCACCACCACGTTCGGCCCGCGCTTGCCGGTTTGCAGTGCGGCCAGCGCCATGAAAGGCTTGTAGGTCGAGCCGGGCGGATAGGTGCCGCGCAGCGCGCGGTTGAGCAGCGGTTTGTCGAGCGATTCGCTCAGCTCTTTCCAGCTTTCGGTGTCGATGCCTTCGACGAAGAGGTTCGGATCGAAGGTCGGCTTGCTCACAAAGGCCAGCACCTCGCCCGTCCTGGGATCGATGGCCACCAGCGCGCCGCGGCGGTCGCCGAACATGTCTTCCACGAGCTTCTGCAGCTTGATGTCGAGCGACAGCATCACGGTGTTGCCCGGCGTGGCCGGATGGCTTGCAAGCCGTCGCACCGCCCGGCCGCCGGCCGAGGTTTCCATTTGCTCGACGCCCGTCTGGCCGTGCAGCGTTTTTTCGTAGCTTTGCTCGATGCCGAGCTTGCCGATGTAGTCGGTGCCCTTGTAGTTGGCCTGGTCTTCCTCGGCCCAGTCTTCCATCGCGGTTTTCTCGCGCTGGTTGATGCGGCCGATGTAGCCGAGCACGTGCGAAGCGACTTCGCCATGCGGATAGTTGCGGAACAGGCGCGCCTTGATTTCCACGCCCGGAAACCGGTAGCGCTGCGCCGCGAAGCGGGCGACTTCCTCGTCGCTCAGGCGGGTGCGAATCGGAATGGAGTCGAAGCTGCGCGAGTCTTCGCGCAGGCGCTTGAAGCGGCGACGGTCGCGCGGCGAAACCTCGAGCACCTGCGTCAGGCTTTCAATGGTCTCTTCGACGTCGCCCACCTTAGATGGCGTGATCTCGAGCGTGTAGGCCGAATAGTTGGAAGCCAGCACGATGCCGTTGCGGTCCAGGATGAGACCGCGGTTGGGCACCACCGGCACCACCGCCGTGCGATTGCTCTCGGCCTGCTCGGCCAGGTCTTCGTGCCGCACCACCTGCAGATAGACCAGCCGCGAACCAAGCAGGCCGAACGCGAAGAGCACCGCCATGCCGATCACGATCACGCGGCGCTTGAAGCGCGCGAGGTCGGCGGCAACGTTGCGGATTTCGGTCATGGCGGGATGAGCTTAGGCGCGTGCAGGTGCGTTGGCAAATGCGCGGGCAAATGCGACTGCCTGCGCCCGCCGCCGGGCCGCCCCAAGGCGATCCGCGCCTCCCCCTCGGAGGGTGGAGTTACACGCAGCGAAGCGAAGTGAAAAGCCGGGGGGCACCATGACTAGAGGGGTCGGTTCTCGTCGGGTTCCGGAGTGCGGCGCTGGGGCGCCAGCAGCAGCGCCGTTGCCAGCGGCCACAGCAAGGCTTCGATGGCCGGCGAAGCCAGCACCCACCAGCCCGGAAAAATGCCGCCACCGATCATCCGCGTGACCACTTCGATGAACTGCGAAAGCGCAAAGAGCGGCAGCACCTGCAGCGCCTGCGAGGCCACCGGATACCAGAGCAGGCGCCGATGGATGGTGATCGCGAAGAAGCCGAGCGTGGTGTAGGACAGCGCATGCTGGCCCAGCATGGACGCCTGGTGCACGTCCATGCACAGGCCAAAGACGAATGCCGCGCCAATGCCCACGCGCATGGGTTGGTGCACGCCCCAGAACACGATGGCCAGCGCGAGCAGGTCGGGCATCCACGCGGCGCGGCCGATCGGAATCATGTTGATGAGCAGCGCCACCACCAGGCTCGACCACATGAAGAGCGGGCTGACGGGCAGCAGCAGCTGCTGTTGGCCGGGGCGTTTGATCATCGGGCGCGCTCCGCGGCTTTCTTGTCGGCCTTGTCTGCTTTTGCAGCCGGCTTGGGCTCGGGCTTCTTGCCGCGGGCGGGGGCGGCCGGCGCGGGCGGCGCCGCGGGCGCTCCGGTGGGCGACAGCACCAGCACATAGCGCGCGGCCGTAACGCGGGCAAGCGGCACGCAGTAGATGCGCGCAAACGCCGAATCGGCGCGGCGCTCGATACGCTCGATCTTTGCAACCGGCAGGCCCGGCGGATAGACGCCGTCGACGCCGCTGGTGGAAAGCAGGTCGCCCTCCTGCAGGTCGGCATTGGCGGCCATGAAGCGCAGCTCGAGCCCGGAGCCGTGCGCCGACGCATCGCCGAACGCGACGCTGCGCACGCCGGTGCGGGTGTTCTGCACCGGGATGGAAAGATCGCGGTCGATGACCAGCGTGACCTCGCTCGTGAAGGGCTGCACCTGCGTCACCTGGCCGAGCACTCCGTTTGCATCGATCACCGGCGAACCGGCCGCCACGCCCTGCGTGAGCCCCTGGTCGATGACGATCTTGCGCGTGTACGGGTCGGCGGCGTCATAGAGCACTTCGGCCGCGCGGCCGGGCGCCTGGGTGGTCTGGCGCAATTCGAGCAATGCGCGCAGGCGCGCGTTGTCCTGCGCGAGCGTGTCGGCCTGGCTTGCACGTTCGGCCTGCAGCATGAGGGCCTTGCGGGCTTCTTCTTCGTTGCGCTGGGCCTTTTGCAGGTCTTCGAAGTAGCGGCTGCCGCCCATCACGAACTGCACCGGCTTGAGCGCCAGCCATTGCACCGGATACAGCACCGCGCCGACAGCCGCGCGTATGGGCTGCACAAGATGAAAGCGCGCATCGGCCACCATCAGGAAGAGCGCGAGCGCACCGAAGAAAATCAACTTGCTCAGGGCCGACTGCCCCTGGTTGAACAGGGGCGGGGCTGTGCGATCGAGCGTGCCCAAGGGCATGGTTCAGGCCTGGCTGTGCAACGTCAGATGGCAAAAAGGCCGGCCTGCACAAGCAGGGCCGGCCGATGAGGGCAGTGGTGCATTCACTCGCTCGTGAAGATGCTTCCCAAGCGGTCCATGCGCTCGAGGGCAATGCCGCAGCCGCGCACCACGCAGGTCAGCGGGTCTTCGGCCACCAGCACCGGCAGGCCGGTTTCCTCGGCCAGCAGGCGGTCGAGGTCGCGCAACAGTGCGCCGCCGCCGGTCAGCATCATGCCGCGCTCGGCAATGTCGGCGCCCAGCTCGGGTGGCGTTTGCTCCAGCGCGTTCTTCACGGCCGAGACGATGTTGTTCAGGGGGTCGGTCAGGGCTTCCAGCACCTCGTTGCTGCTGATGGTGAAGCTGCGCGGCACGCCTTCGGAAAGGTTGCGGCCCTTGACTTCCATTTCCTTGACTTCGGAGCCCGGAAAGGCCGAGCCGATGTTCTTCTTGATGACTTCGGCCGTCGGCTCGCCGATCAGCATGCCGTAGTTGCGGCGGATGTAGTTGATGATGGCTTCGTCGAAGCGGTCGCCGCCCACGCGCACGGAGCCCTTGTAGACCATGCCGCCCAGGCTGATGACGCCCACCTCGGTGGTGCCGCCGCCGATGTCCACCACCATGGAGCCCGAAGCCTCGCTGACCGGCAGGCCCGCGCCAATGGCTGCGGCCATGGGTTCTTCGATGAGGTAGACCGACGTGGCGCCAGCGGCTTCGGCCGCGTCCTTGATGGCTCGGCGCTCGACCTGGGTGGAACCGCAGGGAACGCAGATGATGATGCGCGGGCTGGGCGTGAGCAGCGTGCGCGGGTGCACCATCTTGATGAACTGCTTGATCATCTGCTCGGTGATCACGAAGTCGGCAATCACGCCGTCCTTCATCGGGCGGATCGCCTCGATGTTGCCGGGCACCTTGCCCAGCATGGCCTTGGCCTCGCGGCCGACGGCCTGGATCACCTTCTTGCCGTGGGGGCCGCCTTCATGGCGAATGGCGACCACGGAGGGCTCGTCCAGCACGATGCCCTTGTTGCGGGCAAAGATCAGTGTGTTGGCTGTGCCGAGGTCGATCGCGAGGTCGGTGGAAAAGTACCGACGGAAAGCTCCAAACATGTGCGGAATCCTCTGGAGCACGCCTGCGCGTCGGCAAGTCGTCGCTCTCTGTTTTTTGGTCGTTTGACGGGGTGAATTGATCGTTTTTGGCGCAAAAGCCGGCGCGTTCGCGGGGGTTGCGGCAAAGGCGGGATAATACCTGAATCCCCCTCTGAATCCCGTGTCAGCACCCTCTCCGGCGTGCGATTACTTCCGGTTTTCCAGCCATTTCGATCCATGTCACTTTCCGCTTCAGATATTGCACGCATCGCCTCGCTGGCCAGGCTGCAGCTTGCTTCCGACGAAAGCGAGCGCATGCTCAGCCAGATTAACGGCTTTTTTGACTTAGTCGAACGTATGCGTTCGGTCGACACCGCCGGCGTCGAGCCGCTTGCGCATCCGGTGGCCGCCATCGAGGACATCACCCTGCGGCTGCGCGACGACGTGGTGAGCGAGCCCAACAACCGCGAAGCCAACCAGAAGAGCGCCCCGGCCGTCGAAGCCGGCCTGTTCCTCGTGCCCAAGGTGATCGAATGAGCGGCGAATTGCATCAGATGGGCGTGGTCGCCCTGGCCAAGGCCCTGGCGGACCGCAAGGTTTCGGCGGTCGAGGCCGCCCAGGCTTTCCTGGGGCGCATGAAGGCCCACGAATCGCTCGGCACCTTTGTGGACGTGAACGAGGAAGTCACGCTGGCCCAGGCCCGCGCAGCCGATGCGCAAATTGCCGGCGGCAACGCCCCGGCGCTGGCCGGCGTGCCGATTGCGCACAAGGACATCTTCGTCACCACCGATTTCGCCACCACCGCTGGCTCGAAGATGCTCGCGGGCTACCGCTCGCCCTTCGATGCCACGGTGGTTCGCCGCTTGGCCGAGGCCGGCGCGGTCACGCTCGGCAAGCTGAGCTGCGACGAATTCGCCATGGGTTCGGCCAACGAGAACGTCGCCGTGCCCGCCGTGGGCCACGACAAGGCCGTGCCGGTGCAAAACCCCTGGAACCGCGACCGCATTCCGGGCGGCTCGTCGGGCGCCAGCGCCGCGGCCGTGGCGGCCCGCCTGGCACCCGCGGCCACCGGCACCGACACCGGCGGCTCGATCCGCCAGCCGGCCTCGTTCTGCGGCATTACCGGCATCAAGCCGACCTACGGGCGCGCGTCGCGCTACGGCATGGTGGCTTTTGCGTCGAGCCTCGACCAGGCCGGCCCGATGGCCCGCTCGGCCGAAGACTGCGCGCTGCTGCTGTCGGCCTTCTGCGGCCCCGACCTGGACCGCGACTCCACTTCGCTCGACAAGCCCGCCGAAGACTTCAGCCGTTCGCTGAACGATTCGCTCGAGGGCCTGCGCATCGGCGTGCCGAAGGAGTTCTTCGGCGAAGGCGTGGCGCCGGGTGTGCGCGCCGCGGTGGATGCGGCGCTGGCGCAGTACGAGAAGCTCGGCGCAAAGCGCGTCGAAGTGAGCCTGCCGCGCACCGAGCTGTCGATTCCCGTGTACTACATCCTGGCCGCGGCCGAGGCGTCGAGCAACCTGAGCCGCTTCGACGGCGTGAAGTTCGGACATCGGGCCAAGCAGTACAAAGACCTCGGCGACATGTACGAGCGCACGCGCGCCGAAGGCTTTGGCGACGAGGTCAAGCGCCGCATCATGATTGGCACCTACGTGCTCTCGCATGGCTACTACGACGCCTACTACCTGCAGGCGCAAAAAGTGCGCCGCATGATTGCCGACGACTTCCAGCAGGCCTTCAAGCAGTGCGACGTGATCGCCGGCCCTGCCGCGCCGACCACCGCGTGGAAGATCGGCGAGCATGGGGACGATCCTGTTGCCGACTACCTCGCAGACATCTTCACGCTGCCCGCTTCGCTGGCCGGCCTGCCCGGCATGAGCGTGCCCGCGGGCTTCGATGCAGGCATGCCCGTGGGGCTGCAATTGATCGGCAATTACTTCGGCGAAGCGAAGCTGCTGGGCGCAGCCCATCGTTTCCAACAAGCCACCGACTGGCACACGCGCACGCCGGAGGGCTTCTGAAATGAGCGAGACCGTGAACACCTTCGAAGCACAACAACAGGGCCGCCCGACCGGCCCGCTGGTGCGCGGCTATGAAGTCATCATCGGCTTCGAGACGCACGCCCAACTGTCGACCGCAAGCAAGATTTTTAGCCGCGCCTCCACCGCTTTTGGCGCCGAGCCCAACACGCAAGCCTGCGCGGTCGACCTGGCGTTGCCGGGCACGCTGCCCGTGATGAACAAGGGTGCCGTCGAACGCGCCATCAAGCTGGGCCTGGCGCTCGGCTCGCACATTGCGCCGCGCAGCGTGTTCGCGCGCAAGAACTACTTCTACCCCGATCTGCCCAAGGGCTACCAGATCAGCCAGTTCGAGATTCCGGTCGTGCAGGGCGGTGCAGTCTCGTTCTTTCTGGGCGAAGAAAAGAAAACCGTTCGCCTGGTGCGCGCCCACCTCGAGGAAGACGCGGGCAAGTCGCTGCACGAAGACTTCATTGGCCAGAGCGGCATCGACCTGAACCGCGCCGGCACGCCGCTGCTGGAGATCGTGACCGAGCCCGACATGCGCTCCACCGCCGAGGCCGTGGCCTATGCGCGCGAGCTGCACAAGATCGTCACGTGGATCGGCATTTGCGACGGCAACATGCAGGAAGGCAGCTTTCGCTGCGACGCCAACGTGTCGGTGCGCAAGCCGGGCGAAAAGCTCGGCACGCGGCGCGAGATCAAGAACCTGAACAGCTTCAAGTTCATGCAGCAAGCCATCGACTACGAGATCAACTCGCAGATCGACGAGCTCGAAGACGGCCGCAAGATCGAGCAGGCCACCGTGCTGTTCGATCCCGACACCGGCGAGACGCGCACCATGCGCACCAAGGAAGACGCTGCCGACTACCGCTACTTTCCGGATCCGGACCTGCCGCCGCTCGCCATCGAACCCGAGTGGATCGAGCGCGTGCGTGCCACCATGCCCGAACTGCCGCGCGCCATGGCCGAGCGCTATGTGCGCGACCACGGCATGTCCGAATACGACGCGGCGCAGCTCACCCAGAGCCCGGCGCTCGCGCGCTACTTCGACGACGCGGTGAAGGCCGGCGCAACCCCCAAGCTCGCAAGCAACTGGATCACCGGCGAAATGGCGCGCCGCCTGAACGCGCAAGAAATCGGCATCGAAGCCGCGCCCGTCTCGGCGCAGCAGCTGGCCCAGCTGGTGCGGCGCGTTGCAGACGGCACGCTGCCCAACAACGCGGCCCGCCAGGTGTTCGATGCACTCTGGACTGGCGACGGCAGCGACGTCGACGCCATCATCGAGGCCAAGGACCTGAAGCCGATGAACGACACCGGCGCCCTCGACAAGATCCTGGACGAGGTCATTGCCAAGAACCAGAAGAATGTCGACGAGTACCGCGCCGGCAAGGAAAAGGCCTTGAACGGCCTCGTGGGCCAGGTAATGAAGGCCAGCGGCGGCAAGGCGAACCCCGCCCAGGTCACCGAACTGCTCAAGGCCAAGCTGGCCTGACCGCCGCCCGCCGGCGGCGAGTTACTTGCCGCCGCCGTTCTGAGGCGACCAGATCTGCTTGAGCCGCGCGCGCTCTTCGTCGAAGCGCGCGTTCACGCGCTTCTTCTCGTCTTCCTGCTCGCCGATGAAGCGGTTCTGCACTGCCACGCTCTGCGCGTTGTCTTCGAGCTTGCGTCGCACCGCGCCAGGCGCCTTGCTGATGTCGTGCTTGTAGAACTCAAGTTCCTCGTCGATCTTCTTACGGTCTTCGGCAAGTTCGGCCAAGCGCTTTTGCGCCGCCTGGATCACCGCGTCGATCTGCACCAGCGCTTCCTTGCGCTCCCGTTCGTGCACGGTCACGTTCGGGTAGCGCACCAGCAATGCACGCTCACGCCGGCGTTCGTCAATGAGGCGCGCGGCCTGCAATGCGGCCTCGCGGGCCCGGTCTTCACGCTCGGCCAGTTCGCGGGCGGTGTACGTCGGCTCGATCTTGCGGCGCGTGGTGCCGCTCGGGCTCAGTTCGCGCTGCTCGCGGTCGCTGCATTCGGCAATCGGCCGGTCGGCAGTGAGCGTGCGGCCGCGGGCGTCGGTGCACGAATAAATGGCGGCGGGTGCCTGCGCGGGCTGCGCAGGCGCCGCCATGGGCAGCAGTGCCGCCATCAGCGGCAGCATCAGCAGCAACGCCGATGTAGCGAAAGGGCGGGCCGGTCGGTCGAGCTTGCGCACAGGCATGGGAGTGGCCTCAAAGAGCGCCGTAGCGGGCGCGGTAGGCGAGAACGCGCTCGCGGTGTGCGCCCAGGTCGGCGGCGGCGTTGCCAGACAGAAAATTGAGCAGGTCGTCCAGCGTGGCAATGGCCACCACTTGGAGGCCCAGCTGGTTGCGCACGTACTGCACTGCGCTGTGGTCCACGTCCACGCCGTTTTCGGTGGCTTTCTCCTGCCGGTCGAGCGCGATGGACACCGCGTGCGGCGTGGCGCCGGCAGCCTCGATGGCCGCAATCGATTCGCGCACTGCGGTGCCGGCCGACATCACGTCGTCGACGATGAGCACACGGCCCTTGAGCGGTGCCCCCACCAGGTTGCCGCCCTCGCCGTGGGCCTTGGCTTCCTTGCGGTTGTAGGCAAAGGGGTAGTTGCGACCGCGGCGGGCCAGCTCGGCGGCCACCGTGGCGCCCAGCGGAATGCCCTTGTAGGCGGGGCCGAAGATCATGTCGAACTCGACGCCGCTCTCGATCAGCCGGTCTGCATAGAATCCGGCGAGACGCGCGATCTTGGCGCCGTCGTCGAAGAGGCCCGAATTGAAGAAGTAGGGGCTCAGGCGGCCGGCCTTGGTCTTGAACTCGCCGAAGCGCAGCACGCCGGAGTCGAGTGCGAACTGGACGAAATCCTGCGCAACCGCACTGCTTTCCACACCATCTACAGCCATCGGAATATCCTTGTGTTCAAACTGACCAGCCTCAATCTCAATGGCCTGCGTTCGGCCGCCACCAAGGGGGTGGCGGACTGGGTGGCCGAACTTGCGCCGGATTGTATTTGCATGCAGGAGATCCGGGTGCAGGCCAGCGACATCGAGGGCCGGTTCGAAGAAATGGCCGGCCTGAAGGGCCATTTCCACTTTGCCGAGAAAAAAGGCTACGCCGGCACCGCCATCTATACAAAGCACGCGCCAAGCGATGTGATCGTGGGCTGGGGCGACACCGAATTCGACGCCGAGGGCCGCTACCTCGAACTGCGCTTCGACACGCCCGCGCGCAAGCTCTCGATCATCAGCTGCTACTTTCCGAGCGGCAGTTCGGGCGAAGAGCGGCAGGAGGCCAAGTTCCGCTTCCTGAAGGGTTTCTTCCCGCACCTTGTCGCGCTCAAGAAAGAGCGCGAGTTCATCCTCTGCGGCGACATCAACATCGCCCACAAGGAAATCGACCTCAAGAACTGGCGCGGCAACCAGAAGAACAGCGGCTTCCTGCCCGAAGAACGCGCCTGGATGACCCGCCTGCTCGACGCCGGCACCGACGGCGCGGGCCTGGTGGACGTGTACCGCATGCTCAAGCCCGAGACCACGGCCGAGGCCTACACCTGGTGGAGCAACCGCGGCCAGGCCTATGCCAACAACGTGGGATGGCGGCTCGACTACCACCTGGCCACGCCGGCGCTCGGCGCGTTGGCGCGCAACGAGCAGATCTACAAGACCATCAAGTTCAGCGACCACGCGCCGATCACGGTCGACTACGACTTCACGCTGTAGCCGCGGCCCGCTTCAGCGGGGGGCGCTTTTTCCGGCGTGCCGCGCCAGGTGCACCTGGTGCAGCGTGATCTTGCGCACTTCGGCCTGGCTGGTCTCGATGTGCGCGCGCAGCAGCATTGCGGCCTGGTCGCCGCGATTGGCGCGAACGGCTTTCAGGATCTTGGCGTGCTCGTCATAGGTGGCGTCGATGCGCGGCTGCTGCGTGAAGTCGAGGCGGCGGATGATGCGGATGCGGTCGGTCACGTCGCCATGAACGCGCGCCATCTCGGCGTTGCCCGCGGCGGCCACCAGCGAGCAATGAAAAGCTTCGTCCCATTGCGCCACCTGGGCGGTGTCGCTGCTGCGCTGGGCTGTGGGCACAAGCCAGATGTCGGCCAGCGCTTCGAGCAGGCTGCGGTCGACGCGGCGGTCGGCCTCGCACAGGCGATGCACGGCCGTGGTCTCGAGCACCATGCGCAGGTCGTAGAGCTGCTCGAACTGGTCGAAGTCGAAAGGCAGCACGCGCCAGCCGCTGCGGAACAGCACCTCGACGAAGCCCTCTTGCTGCAAGCGGAACAGCGCCTGCCGCACCGGCGTGCGCGAAACGCCCAGCCGCTCGCTGATCTCGTTCTCGGTGAAGCGGTCGCCCGGCACAAGAATGAAATCGGCAACGTCGCGCTTGAGCTGCGCGTACACCTCGTCCGCGCGTGTGCGAAAAACGGTTTCGCCGGCGGCGGGGGCGGCGGACATGGGCGAGGCGGGGCGGGAACGAACAGTAGACACTTGTGGAATGGTAGTCGCTGTCATTGCCCGCCACGAAGCGCAGCCAGCAACGCCGCGCTCGGCGCGGTCCAACCCACAATGCCGCCCTGGGCGCGAACCATGTCGAGCGTGGCCGCCTTGAAGGCCGGAAAGTAGCTCTCGGTGCAGTCTTCGAGCAGCAGGCAGTCGTAGCCGCGGTCATTGGCTTCGCGCATGCTGGTCTGCACGCAAACCTCGGTGGTCACCCCGCCGAACAGCAGGTGCGTAATGCCGCGCGCTTGCAGCAGTTCATGCAGGCCTGTGGCGTAGAACGCGCCCTTGCCGGGTTTGTCGATGACGATTTCGCCGTCGATCGGAGCCAGCGCATCGATGATCTGATTGCCCGGTTCGCCCGCCACGAGAATGCGCCCCATCGGGCCTTCGTCGCCGATGCGCAATGCCGGATTGCCGCGGTTGCGCTTGGCAGGCGGGCAATCGGAAAGATCGGGCTTGTGCGCCTCCCGCGTGTGCACCACAAGGCCGGCTGCTTCTCGCCAAGCCCGCAAAGCCGTTCTTGTCGCCGGAACGATCGCTTCGAGCAGGGACACATCGTTGCCCAGCGTTTCGCCGAAGCCTCCGGGTTCGATGAAGTCGCGCTGCATGTCGATGAGGACCAGGGCAGCTTTCTTGATCTCGAACTCGTAGGGGAAGGGAATGGCTTCTTCTATGCGCATGTTCTTGCTCGCTTGTTCAGAGGGCGCGGGTGCGGCGATGGGCGGCCTTCCGATGAACAGCAGGCACTCATGCAGCAATCTCCGAAGACTCATGGTGCCCGCCGCCCATGTGCGCCCCGATCACGTGCCTCTCAGCGCCCTCAGCCGAAGTCTCGAACACGATGCGCCCTTCGCTCATCACGACGATGCGATCAGCCAGTTCCAGCAACTCGTCGAGGTCTTCGCTGATGAGCAGCACCGCCCCGCCCTTTTCGCGCACCTGCACGATGCGCTCGTGAATTTCGGCAACGGCCGCAAAGTCGAGCCCGAACACCGGGTTGGCCGCAATCAGCACGTTGATGTCGCCGGCGAGCTCACGGGCCAGGACGGCGCGCTGCACGTTGCCGCCGGAGAGGCTACGAATCGGCGCGCCCTCGCCTTGCGTCTTGACACCATATTCGGCAATCCACTCGCGCGCCCGGTTCCGCCAGAAGGGAAAGTTCAACACGCCGCCGCGCGACAAGGGCGGCCGGTCGAAATCACGAAGCGCCATGTTTTCCGCCACACTGAGATCGCCCACGCACGCATTGCGCAGCGGCTCTTCGGGAAGGCTGCGCACCTTGAGGCTGCGGTTCTCCCCGCGGCGTGCGTTGTAAGGCTGGCCCAACACCGTCACGCGGCCGGCAAGGCGGGGCCGCTGTCCGACCAAGGCCTCGACCAGCTCGCGCTGGCCGTTGCCCGAGACGCCCGCCACCCCCAGAATTTCGCCGGCGCGCACGGACAAGCCCAGGCCGTGCAACGCCAGCGTGCCGCGGTCGCCCTGCGCCTGGAGGCCTTCGACCATCAATGCGACAGGCGCTGCATCGGCCACGGGCCGCCTTGCAGCAGGCAACAAGGCAGGCGCTGAAGCCGCGCCGTCTTCAACACCCATCATGGCCTGTGCCAAGTGGGCCGGGCTCGTGTCCGCCACACGGCAATGGTGCACCGCCTTGCCGCGGCGCAACACCGTCACGCCGTCGGCATAGGCCATCACCTCGCGAAACTTGTGCGTGATGATGAGCACGGTGCAAAGCCCGCTGCGCGCGAACTCGCGCACATGGCCCAGCACTTCATCCGCCTCCTGCGGCGTCAGCACGGAGGTCGGCTCGTCGAGGATCAGGAGGCGCGGCTTCAGGTACAGCTGCTTGAGCAGTTCGAGCTTCTGTTTTTCGCCCGCGGCAAGCTCTGAAGGCCGTGCGTCCAGGTCGAGGCTGAAGGGCGTTGTCGCAAGAAACTCCTTCAGCTCCGCGCGCTTGGTTTTCCAGTCGATCAATGCGGGCGTCTTGCCTCCCGCGAGCAGCAGGTTCTCCGCCACCGTCATGCCCGGCGCCAGCGTGAAATGCTGGTAGACCATGCCGATGCCCAGTGCGCGCGCCACGATGGGGTTGGCAATGTCCTGCTCGCGCCCGTCGATCAGAATGCTGCCCTCCTCGGCGCGCTGAAAGCCCGCCACGCACTTCACCAGCGTGCTCTTGCCGGCGCCGTTTTCGCCGAGCAGCGCATGCACGGTGCCCGGTTCCACGCGCATCGTCACACGGTCCATCGCGGTGAAACTGCCGAAGCGCTTGGTGAGCTCGTAGGTGTCGAGCGCGAGTGCGCCGCTGCCGCCCGGCAGGGCGCCGATTGCATGGGAAGCGGCGCTCATGCGTGCATCACCCGAGCGCAAGCGCGGTTAGCAGCTGCTGCGAAGTGGCATGCGCGCCGAACACGCCCCCCTGCATCGTGATCATCTTCAGCGCCGCCAGATGATTGCCATGGTCGGTGGCGGCCGTGCAGTCGGACAGCAGCAGGCATTCGAAGCCGCGGTCGTTGGCGTCGCGCATGGTGGTGTGCACGCACACGTCGGTGGTGATGCCCGCAAGAATCAGGTTCTCGATGCCTCGCGTGCGCAAGATCAGTTCAAGGTCGGTGGCATAGAACGAGCCCTTGCCGGGCTTGTCGATCACCACCTCGCTGGCGAGCGGGGCCAGTTCGGGAATGATCTCCCAGCCCGGCTCGCCGCGCACCAGAATGCGCCCGCACGGCCCATCGTCGCCAATGCCCACGCCGTTGGCGCCAATCTGGCGCGAGCGCCAGCGCTTGTTGGCGGGCAGGTCCGCCAGGTCGGGCCGGTGGCCTTCGCGCGTGTGAATGATGTGAAAACCCGGCGGCCGCATTGCAGCGAGAGTGCGCGCGATAGGCTGGATTGGCGCCTGCACCAGCGAGAGGTCGTAGCCCATCACGTCGACATATCCGCCCTTGCCGCAGAAGTCGGTCTGCATGTCGATCACGATGAGCGCGGTGTTGTCGGGCCGCAATGCGCCGTTGTAGGGCCAGGCATAGGGCTCGGCCTCAACGTGGCGGCCGGTTGTGGTTGTCATGGCGTTCAATTCCTTGTCGATGAAAGTTCGCCGGGGCTGCCTACTGCCGTGCTGCCGGGCCTGCAGGTGAAAACAAGAATGACCAGCGTGAGCACGTAGGGCACGGTGTTGAACAGGTGATAGCCCCAGCCGATGCCGATGGACTGCAGCGCGGGCCCGATCGCCCCCGCGCCGCCGAAGAGAAACGCAGCGCCCACGCAGCGCAGCGGGCTCCAGCGCGCAAAGATCACCAGAGCCACCGCAATGAGGCCCTGGCCGCTGGAGATGCCTTCGTTCCAGCTACCCGGATAGAAGAGCGTGAGCGATGCGCCGCCGAGCCCGGCGATGAAGCCGCCCGCCGTCGTCGCCGCAATGCGAAGGCCCGCAACCGAATAGCCGAGCGCCCGCGTGGCCTGCGCCGAATCGCCGGCCATGCGCACCAGCAGGCCGGCCCGTGTGCGTGCAAAGCCCCACCACAACAGCACAGCCAGTGCCACGCCGATGGGCACCAGCGCGTTGAGCTGCAGTGCCGAGCGCACCACCGTGTTGTCGCTCCAGAAGCCCAGCGGTATGGCGGGAATCTGCGGTGCCTGCGGCTGGATCAGCGGCTTGCCCAGGTAGAACGCGAGCCCCGTGCCGAGCAGCATCAGGGCGATGCCTGTAGCGACATCGTTCACCCGGTCGAGCGAACACAGCAGGCCGTGCAGCAGCGCAAGCGCCGCGCCCGCCACCGCGCCGATCAGCACGCCGAGCCAGGCCGAACCGGTGAGATAGGCGCCCCCGAAAGCCGCCATTGCCGACAGCACCAGCACGCCTTCGAGCCCCAGGTTGATGCGACCCGACTTTTCGGTGAGGCATTCACCCAGGCTAACGAAAAGAAACGGAGCGCCCACGCGCAGTGCACCGCCGACGATGCCGGCCACCAGCGCAATCCACTGGTCGGCCGTCATTGCACAGCCTCCGCGGCATTCGGCTTGGGAACGGCATGGCTCACGCCCGATTCCTCGCCATGCGGAACGCGTGCGCGCAGCGCCTTCCAGTCGATCATGCGCAAGCCCTCGCTTGCAAGAATGAGCACGAATGCAATGCCCTGCAGAACCAGCACCGACGCATCGGGCAAGCCGAGCCGCCGCTGCAGCAGGCTGCCCGCCGCACCAAAGCCGCCGAACAGGATTGCCACCGGCACGATGGCCGCGGGGTTGTGCCGAGCGATGAACGACACCAGGATGCCCGCGTATCCATAGCCCGCGATCAGGGAGGCATTGGCATTGGTGTGAACCGCCGCCACCTCGACCGCGCCCGCAAGCCCCGCGCATGCACCGCCGAGCGCGCAGGCGCCCAGGATAAGCCGCGTGGCCGGCAGCCCCACGAGTTGCGCCGTGCGCGGATTGCCGCCCACCACGCGCACCGAAAAGCCCGTAGCGGTGGCGCGCAGCCACCACGCAAGCCCGAGGCAGGCGACCACGCCGATCACGAAGCCCCAGTGCACGTCGGAGCCACCGATGCCGCCGATCAGCAACCCTTCGTTCAGCGCATAAGTCGAAGGCTTGTTGAGGCTGGCCGGGTCGCGCAGCGGCCCCTCGACCAGGTGCTTGAAGATGCCGATGGCGATGTAGGCCAGCAGCAGGCTGCTGATGGTTTCATTGATGCCGCGGTACTGGCGCAGCCAGCCCGCAAGGGCGATCCACAGCGCCCCGGCAAGCGCGCCCGCAATGCACACCATGGCCGTGCCCACGATGTTGCCGGGCAGCGGCAACGCATGGGCAAGCGCCGCCGACGCCAGGCCGCCCAGCACCAGCGCGCCCTCCCCACCGATGACGATGAGCCCCGCCCGCGCCGGCAGCGCCACGCACAGTGCGGTCAGCATCAGCGGCGCGGCGCGCTGCAAGGTGTTTTGCCACGAGAACCAGTCGCCGAACGCGCCTTTGAAAAGAGTGGCCCACACCTCCAACGGATCGACGCCCGCAAAGGCCACCAGCACGCCGAACAGCAGCAGCGCCGCCGCAATGGCGAACACCGGCAGGGCGAATTCCTTGAGCGCGTGGCGCATGGTGACGATGACCCGGAATCAGGCCGAGCCGATCACGCCTTCGACCAGGTAGTTCATCTTTTCCAGCTCCAGGTCGGTCTGCTTCAGCACCTTGCCGGCCGGCACCACGACGGCGCCCTTGTTGTCCTTGATGCCGTCCTTGAAGATGTCGAAGGTGCCGGCAATCATCCTGGCCTTGATGTCGTCGGCCTGCTTCTTTGCGGCGTCGGGCACCATGGGGCCATAGGCGGACATCTTCACGTAGCCCTCCTTCAGGCCTCCGCGCAGAAAGTTGGGGTGCGGCTTGCCGGCTTGCGCGGCCTCGATCGCGGCCTTGTACGCCGTGAGCCAGTTCCACTCGGCACCGGTGAGGTACGCATTGGGCGCCAGCTTGGCCTGGCTCGCGTGGTAGCCGCAAACCATCTTGCCGCGCTTGGCCGCTGTCTCCACTACCACCTTGGGGCCGTCGACGTGCATGGTGAACACGTCGCAGCCCTGGTCGGCCAGGCTGTTGGTGGCCTCGGCTTCCTTCACGGCCATCGACCAGTCGCCGGTGAAGATCACGCTGCACGTGATGTTCGACTTGACCGAGCGCGCGCCGAGCGTAAATGCGTTGATGTTGCGCAGCACCTGCGGAATGGGCTTGGCGGCAACGAAGGCGATCTTGTTGCTCTTGGTCATGTGCGCGGCAATCACGCCGTTCAGGAACTGGCATTCGTCGATGTAGCCGAAGAAGCTGCCGGCGTTCTTCGGATGCTTGCCCTCTGTCCAGAGCCCGCCGCAGTGCGAGAAGCGCACGTCGGGGTTCTTGGGCGCCACGGCAAGGATGTGCGGATCGAAGTAGCCGAACGACGTGGGAAACAGCAGCTTGGCGCCGTCCTGCGAGATCATGCCGGCCATGGTCTTCTGTACCGCGGCGGTCTCGGGCACGTTCTCTTCCTCCACCACCTTCACTCCGGGCAGCTTCTTTACTTCGGCGGCTGCCATGGCATGCGCCTGGTTGTAGCCATAGTCGTCGCGCGCGCCGACGTAGATCACGCCGACTGTCAGCGGCTTGGCCTGTGCGCCGGCAAGGGCGCTCCAGCCTCCAAGGGAACCCGCAGCGCCGAGCGCGGCCAGGGATTTGAGGGACTCGCGGCGATTGATGGTGCTGGTCATGGGGTTCTCCGGTCTTGGATACAAGGTGGGGTGCAAAAAATGTGCCCGCGTGTTCAGCCGATCAGGCTCACGTGCGCGGCGGCCACGCGCCAGCCATCGGCGGTGCGCAGCCAGGTCTGGCTCTGGCGGCCGGTCTGGCGGCTGCCTTCGCGGCGGAACTCGGTGTTGGCGGTCGCGAAGTCGCGGCCGTAGGTGGTGATGACGGTGTGCATCAGCTCGCGCGGCGGGCTCTGCACCGGCAGCGACGCGCGAAAGGCGCTGATGGCCGCATGGCTATGGTGGTTCTCGGCATAGCCGTAGCGCAACGTGTGCGGGCTGTTCCAGAACAGTTCGTCGAGCACATCGCGCCGGTTGGTGACCAGCGCTTCTTCGTAGCGCGCGAACACCGCGGTCACTTCAGCGAGCACTTCGGGGATGTTGATTTCCAGGGTCATCTGCGAACCTCGCGTTGAAAGATGTCGAGGCTGAGCTTCTTCATCGCCACAAAGCTCTCGGTGCTCAGCGTCTCGACCGTGCGCGGCCGTGCATCGCCGTAGCGCAGGATCTCGGCCACCTTGGTGGGCCGCTTGGTCAACAGCAGCACCTCGTCGGCCAGGTACACGGCTTCTTCGAGGTCGTGCGACACGAGCAGCATGGTGGTGCCGGTCTGCATGAACACCTCTTGCAGCTTCTCGCGGATGAAGAGCGTCATCTCGAAATCCAGCGCTGAAAACGGCTCGTCGAGAAACAGCACCTCGGGGTTCGGCGCGAGCGCCCGCATGATCGACGCGGTCTGTTGCTGACCGCCCGAGAGTTCGTACGGAAAGCGCTTCAGGTCGAACTTGACGTCGAACGACGCCACCAGTTCTTCCATGCGCCGGTCGACCTCGGCCTTGCTGCGGCCTTCGAGCTTCAGCGGATAGGCGATGTTGTCGATGGTGCGCATCCACGGGAACATCGCCTCGCGGTAGTTCTGGAACACGTAGCCGATCTTGGTGTCCTTGCGCTGCTTGCCGTCGAAAAGGATTTCGCCCGAATCGATGGGAATGAGCCCCGCGACCATGTTGATGAGCGTGGACTTGCCGCAGCCGTTGGGGCCGAACACCGAGACGATCTTGTGCTTGGGTATATCGAGGTCGAAGCTCTCGTACAGCGGCCAGCCCGCAAAGTATTTGGTCAGGCCGCGAATGGTGATGTGAGTGCCGGCCGGGCCGGGCTTGAAGACGGGCTTGGGCACGTCGGCATACACCGGTCCGTTCACGACGATGTCTTGGGTGGCTTTCATCGGCCGCTCCAGTGCACGATGCGGCGCTCGGCCACAAGAAAGAGAATGTTGAGCGCATAGCCCAGCGCACCGGCGGCAAGAATGGCCGCATACATGCTCTTCACGTTGAGCACCTGCTGCGCGTCGATGATGCGATGGCCAAGGCCGGTGTCGGAGCCGATGAACATTTCGGCCACGATGACGATCACCAACGCCATCGATACCGCCGAGCGCAGGCCCACGAAGCTGGGCTGCAGGCTTTCCCACACCAGCACGTCCTTGAAGATCTGCCAGCGGGAGGCGCCCATGACGCGCGCCGCCATCACGCGCTGCTTGCGCGCATTGATGACGCCGTAGGCGCTGTTGAACACCACGATCAGCAGCGCGCCGAAAGCCGCGATGGCCACCTTGTTGACGTCGGACACGCCGAAGATCAAAAGAAACAGCGGAATCAGCGCGGACGAGGGCGTGGAGCGAAAGAAGTCGATCAGGAATTCCACGCTGCGGTAGGCCTTCTCGTTGCTGCCAAGCAGCACACCCAGCGGCACGCCGACCACCGCCGCAATCGCAAAGGCCTGCAGCGTGCGCCACACGGTCATGGCAAAGTCGGTGAGCAGCGGCCCTCCGGCGAGCCCCGTGATCAGTGCCGCAATGGTGTCCGCGGGGGTAGGCAGGAGAATCGGCTTGATGAAGCCGAGCCGCACGGCCAGGTCCCACACGATGAACAGTGCCACGGGCCCGATGAAGGGCAGCAACCGGTCGCGCAGCGGCAGCTTCGGCATTGCCGCTGGCGTGGCGCCGGCGGCCGGCGGTGTCCACGGCGCGGCCGTGGTCGTGCTTGCTTCGGCCATGGTCATGCCTTGTAGAGCAGGCCGTCCACCAGCACCTTCTTCTCGAAGATGCCTTTCTCGGTGAAGAGGTCGTAGAACTTCTGGAAGTACGCCACGTCGCTCGGCTTGAACTCGTTGTAGAGCATGTAGGAGGCGAGCGGCACTTCGGCCGTGAGGCTGCCTTCGATGGCGGTGTAGCCCTTCATGTGCTGGCGGGCATCGTCGGGCTTGGTGCGCACCAGCTCAACGCCGCGTGCATAGGCGGCGATGTACTTCTTGGCTACCTCCGGGTTCTTCTTGATGAACTCGCTGGTGAGGCTGGCCGCGCCGCCATGCCATGGCGCCATCGGATCGCCCAGGATGTACCTGGCGACGACGCCGGCCTCGATGACTCGCGTGGTGCCGTTCATGCGTCCCACGGTGCCGGTGGGCTCGAGCGTGTAGCAGGCATCGACCTGGCCCGCGACGAGAGCGGCCACGTGCTGGCCGATGGGCAACTCGCTCACCGTGGCGCCCTTGGCGCCGGCGCGTTCGAGCATGGTCTTGCACAAGGTCACGTTCTGGATGCCGGGGCCGGACGCGATCTTCTTGCCGGCCAGTTCGGCCATGGTCTTGATCGGGCTGTCCTTGGCAACGATGAATTCGTCGAGCACGAACTTGGCGTTGCTGGGGTTGGTGCAGAAGATCTTGAAGAGCCCCGGTTGCGCGATCTCGCCGATGGCGAGGTTGGCCGAGCCGGTGCCATTGGAGCTGCCGTCGCAGCGGCCCGCCAGCATGCCTTCCATGACCTGCTGGGCACCTGCAAACTTGAGCGGCTCCACGTCCAGGCCCGCTTCCTTGAAGTAGCCGCGGTCCACCGCAGCAAAGAAGGGAAGGCCCGCAGCCACGGGCCAGAAGCCGATGCGGATCTTCGGTGCCGCTTGCGCACGCACGATGGCGGGCGCGGCCAGCACGGCCAGCCCTGCTGCGCCGGCCTGCAGCAAATGGCGGCGCGATGCGGTGGCGGGCAATTTCTCAGGGATGCTCATGAAGACTCCTCGAACGGTCAGGTTGGAATGGCTTGGGAAGAAGACGCGGTGCGGCTCGCGATATAGGCACGCCAGCCGCCGTGGTGGCTCACGTCTTCGGCGTCGTGCAGCGCATGGCCTTCGCAGATGAAGCCGTGCACCCAGCTGCCGTCGGCAAGCTCCACGCTGCCGAGCCCCAGCGGCGGCGGAATCAAGGCGAGAAAGCTACCGACCTGTGCGACCGGCACCGACCACACCTCGAGCGCGATGGCGGTGCCGCCGCTTGCACAGCGCTGCAGGCCCGGCTTGGGTGGCGCGGTGCCGGGTAATGCATGAAGCCGGTAGCGTGGCGCAGTGGCCGTGGCGCGCAGCAGCGTGGCGCCGCGCTCGGTGAGCTGGCTGTTGAGCGGCATGCCCGAAAGGTGCGCGCCGACGACGGCGATGGGCATGGCCTGCGCTTGCGGGACGCCGAGCCCCGGAATGGCGCGCGGCTCTGGGAGTGGCAAGCCTGTGGCGCCTTGCGAAAGGCCTGTGGCGTGGTGATAGCGCTGGCCAAGCTCGGCCAGTGCAAGGTCGCTGCCGCAAGGGCCGATCAGCGTGATACCGAACGGCAGGCCATCGGCGCGCAGCGAACTCGGCACCGAGATGGCGGCGTAGTCCAGCAGGTTGACGAAGTTGGTGTACGCGCCAAGGTTGCGGTTGAGCACTACAGGGTCGGCGCGCATCTGGTCGCGCGTGTAGTGCGTGGGCGCCGTCGGCACCAGCAGCACGTCGATGCCGCGCCACATCGGTTCGGCCTGTTGTGCGAGCGCGCGCAGCCTTGTTTGCGCATCGAACACGTCGGCTGCGCTGTAGCCGCGGCCGCTTTCGAGAATGCTTCGCACCGGCTCGATCACCTGCGAGCCGTGCGCGTCGAAGAATCCGCGCACTGCGGCATAGCGCTCGGCCACCAGTGCGCTTTCATAGAGCAGCGCAGCGGCTTCGGCCAGAGGGGCGTACGGAATGGTCACAGCCGTTCCGCCAAGTGCGACAAGCCGGGCCTGTGCGTCGCCAAAGGCGGCTTCAGCCTCGAGGTCGCCGAAGAAGCTCAGCGTGTCGGGCACGCCGAAGCGGAAAGCCGACGGAAAGGGCTCGCCTAGCAGGGCAAGCTCTCGCGAATACGGGTCGCGCGCGTCCGGCCCCGCAGCCGCAAGAAGCACATCTACAGCCACGGCGACGGTGCGCGCGAAGATCGACACGCAGTCCGCGCTCTGGGCAGCCGGCACCACGCCAACGGCGCTCAGCAAGCCGCGCGAGGGCTTGATGCCGACGATGTTGTTGAGCCCGGCAGGCACGCGGCCCGAGCCGGCCGTGTCGGTGCCGAGTGCGAAGTCGACCTCGCCCTTCGCCACCACATAGGCCGAACCCGAGCTGGAACCGCCCGAGACATAGCGTCGGTCGAAGGCGTTGGGCACCTCGCCATAAGGAGAGCGCGTGCCGTTCAGGCCGCAGGCGAACTGGTCCAGATTGGTCTTGCCGAGCAGCGATGCACCGGCATCGAGCAGCTTTTGCACCACCGCCGCGTGGGCTGCGGGCTGGCGGTCGAAGGCCGGGCAGGCGGCCGTGGTGGGCACGCCGGCCACATCGATGTTGTCCTTGACTGCGAAGCGCAGGCCAGCGAGCGGGCCGTTGCCCGCATCTGCGCCGGGCACGGGCCGAGGGAAGCGCGCGATCCACGCCGCGGCTGCCGATCCGTTTTCTTCATGCACCATATCAAAGCATCCAAACTTGTGTACAAGTCGAGATGCAAGCAGTGTGCCAAGGCGATCGGAGGTCGCCCTTCAAGAAGTTCTATTGGGTTTCGCCCCCTCTCCCTTTGGGAGAGGGAGTAATACTTCAACTCCGCTTGGCTTCCCGGTAGAGCTTTTCCACCTTCGGCAGGTTGGCTTCGAGCTTCTGGATGCGGTCCGGCCCGCTCGGGTGGGTAGAAAGAAAACTCAGCCCGCCCTGGTTCTTCGACGCCGTGGCCATCTTCTTCCAGAGCGATACCGAGGCCTGCGGGTCGTAGCCGGCGCGGGCCGCCAGTTCGAGGCCCACCAGATCGGCCTCGGTCTCATCGCTGCGGCTGAACTTGAGGGTAATCAGCTGGGTGCCGGCACGGGCCGCCAGGTCGCCCATCTGGCCCAGCCCCAGCAGTTGCGCACCGATGGAAAGCGCGGCGCCGGTGCCGGCGCTCTTGGCGAGGCGGGCGCGCGCATGCTCGCGCAGCGCATGGGCCATTTCGTGGCCCATCACCATCGCAACCTCGTCGTCGTTGAGCTTGAGCTGTTCGAGGATGCCGGTGAAGAAAGCGATCTTGCCGCCCGGCATGCAGAAGGCGTTGATCTGCTTGCTGCCGATGAGGTTGACCTCCCACTTCCACTCGCGCGCCCGCGTGTTCCAGGGCGTGGCAAAGGGAATCAGGCGGTTGGCGATGGTGCGCAGCCTCTGCAGCTGTGCGTTGCCGTCACCCGCGAGCGCGTTCTTGGCGCGCGCCTGCTGCAGCAGTTGGCCGTATTGCTGCACACCGGCCGCCTCGACGCGATCGGCCGGCACCAGGTTGCGCGCCACCGATGCATTGCCCACGTTGACCTGCGCCAGCGCAGGCCCGCCGAGCGCCGCGCCCGCCGCGGCAAGCAGAAAGGCCCGCCGCGGCTGCCAGGCCGAGAGGCGGGAGACCGAAGCCGTGGAAGGAACAGGGAGCTCGCATCGTGTGCACATGCGCGGATCATAGGAACAATTGCCGACAAAAAGACGGCTCGGCGCACGGCGCGCCCTCATGGACAATCCGGGGTTCATGTCTGCCCAGCCTGCCGAAACCCCCACCGCCTCTTCCCTGCCCTGGCGCGATGCGCTGAAGGTCTATCTCGAGCCCGCCACCCTGCGCATGCTGGCGCTCGGCTTTTCGGCCGGCCTGCCGCTGCTGCTGGTGCTGGGCACGCTGAGCTTTCGCCTGCGGGAGGCGGGTATCGACCGCACCACCATCGGCTACCTGAGCTGGGTGGGCCTGGCCTACGGCTTCAAATGGGTCTGGGCACCGCTGGTCGACCGGCTGCCGCTGCCGCCGCTCACCACGCTGCTCGGACGCCGGCGCGGCTGGCTGCTGCTGGCGCAGGCACTGGTGATTGCGGGGCTCGTGGGCATGGCGCTCAGCGATCCGCGCCAGGGGCTGGTTCCGCTGATCTGGTGCGCACTGCTGGTGGCCTTCGGCTCGGCCACGCAAGACATTGCGCTCGACGCCTTTCGCATCGAGTCGGCTGAAACCCGCAAGCAGGCCGCGCTTGCCGCTGCCTACCAGACAGGCTACCGGCTCGCGATGATCTGGGCCGGCGCGGGCGTGCTGTGGGTGGCGGCCTGGGCCGAGGTGACGCCTGTGGCCGGCGCCACGGGCGCGGCGGCGTACCAGAACGGCGCCTGGAAAACCGCGTACCTGGTCATGGCAGCGTCCATGGCGGTGGGCGTGCTCACGGTGCTGCTCTCGCCGGAGCCGGTGCGGCGTGCGCTGCCCAAGGCAAAGAACGCGGCCGAGTGGCTGCAGGGCGTGCTCATCGAGCCCTTTGCCGATTTCATCCGCCGCTACAAGTGGCAAGCCGCGCTCATCCTCGCGCTGATTGCCATCTACCGCATCAGCGACGTGGTGATGGGCATCATGGCGAACCCGTTCTATGTGGACATGGGCTTTACCAAGGACGAGGTGGCCACCGTCAGCAAGATCTACGGCGTGGTGATGACGCTGGCCGGCGCCTTCGTGGGCGGCGTGCTGTCGATGCGACTGGGCGTGATGCGCGTGCTGATGCTGGGCGCGGTGCTCAGCGCCGCGAGCAACCTGCTCTTTGCCTGGCTGGCCTCGCGCGGGCACGACCTCACGGCGCTGATTGCCGTGGTGTCGGCCGACAACCTGGCCGGCGGCATAGCCTCGGCCGCCTTCATTGCCTATCTCTCGAGCCTGACGAACATCAGTTATTCGGCCACCCAGTACGCCCTGTTCAGCTCGCTGATGCTGCTGCTGCCGAAGTTCATTGCCGGCTACTCGGGCCTTTTTGTAGACGCCTACGGCTACGCCCGGTTCTTCACCGGCACGGCCCTTTTGGGGGTGCCGGTGCTGCTGCTGGTGGCATTGGCCGCCCGGATCACCACGGCCAAAGCCCCTGCCGGGCGTCAATAGACCACGGGCCTTTCAGGAAAACAGCTGACGCTGGAGGCCCCATACAACTGGTAGGCTGTGACTTTCCGGTTACCTTTCGCATCGCTTTCAAAGCGTTTAATTTCGCCCGAAACCCACGACAAGCAACGTGCCGCCACGCATTTCTCCCCTTCAGATCAGCGCCTTCACGGCCACTTCGGCCGTCGGTGTCGGCAAGGAGCCGCTCGCCGAGGCGCTTGCCAGTTCGCGCAGCGGCTTGCGCGCCAACGATTTCGGCGAAGCGCCGTTGCCCACCTGGATAGGCCGGGTCGACGGGCTCGAAGACATCCGCCTTCCGGAGGCGCTGGCTTCCTGGGACTGCCGCAATAACCGGCTCGCGTGGCTCGGCCTGCATGCCGACGGGTTCCCCGAGGCGGTGGCCGCCGCGCGGGCCAGGTACGGCGCCTCGCGCATCGCGCTCATCCTGGGCACCTCGACGTCCAGCATCGGCGAAACCGAACTGGCCTACACCCAGCTCGACGCCGAGGGGCTCTTTCCGGCAGACCAGCGCCGGCCGGCAGTGCACACGCCGCATTCGCTGGCCATGTTCGTGCAAGAGGTGCTCGGGCTCACGGGCCCGAGCGAGACGATTTCAACGGCCTGCTCATCGAGCGCCAAGGTGTTCGCCTCGGCCGAGCGGCTGATCCGCCTTGGGCTGGCCGACGCCGCCGTGGTGGGCGGGGTGGACACGCTGTGCGGCAGTGTGCTGTTCGGCTTCAATTCGCTCGAACTGGTGTCGAGCGAACCGTGCCGGCCTTTCGACGCAGGCCGCAAAGGCATCAGCCTGGGCGAGGCGGCCGGCTTTGCGCTGGTGGAGCGCGTGCAGGACGACGCCAGGGCTCCGCTGCGACTGCTCGGCTACGGCGAAGCCAGCGATGCGCACCACATGTCGACGCCGCACCCCGAAGGCTTGGGCGCCGAACGTGCGCTCGACGAGGCACTGGCGCGCGCGGGCCTGGCGCCCGACGCCATCGACTACATCAACATGCACGGCACCGCCAGCCAGAAGAACGACGAGGTCGAAGGCGCGCTGGTGGCGCGCCGCTTTCCGGCCACGACCCACGCCAGCTCGACCAAGGGCTTCATGGGCCATACGCTGGGCGCGGCGGGCATCGTCGAGTCGGTAATCAGCCTGCTGGCGATCGAACGCGGGCTGATGCCCGGCACCGTGAACACAAGCGAACTCGACACCGGCTTCGGGCCGCAGATCAAGCTGCAGCCCGCTCATGGCGAGGTGCGCTACGCACTGACCAACTCATTCGGCTTTGGCGGCAACAACTGCTCGCTGGTGTTCGGCAAGGCAGCCCAATGACGGCCGCCAATCAGGCGGCTGCGAAGCCGCCCACCCTCTACATCGAAGGCCCGGCTTTCTGGACGCCCACGCTGCCAGGCTGGGAGGCAGCGCGCGCCGCCTTCCGCGGTGAAGGCGCGCTCGCCGATCCGCCGGCCAAGCGCCCTTCGCCCCAGGTGCTGGCACCCGCCGAGCGCCGCCGCGCACCCGACACCGTGGCGCTTGCACTCGAGGTGGCCGCCGCATCGATGGCGGGCGCGGGCCGCAATGCGGCCGACGTGCCCTGCGTGTTCGTCTCGGCGCACGGCGATCTCTCGATCAACGACTACATGTGCAGCACGCTCGCGACCGACCCGACGGTGCTGTCGCCCACGCGTTTTCACAACTCGGTGCACAACGCGGCGGTGGGCTACTGGACCATCGGCACCGGCTGCATGGCGGCCAGCAACTCTGTTTCGGCCTACGAAAACAGCTTTGCTGCGGGCCTGCTCGAAGCAGCGGTGCAATGCGCAGCCGACCAATCGCCGGTGCTGCTGGTGGGCTACGACACGCCCACCGTGGGCGCGCTCACCTCCGTCACCGACAGCCAGGGCCTCCTGGCCGTGGCGCTGGTGATTGCGCCCGAGCGCACCGAGCGCACCGTCGCATCGTTCGACTGGTCGATAGAAAGCGGCAACGGCAGCGCGCCCACGCCGCTTTCGGACGCCGCAAAGACCCTGGCGCACATCAACCCGATGGCGCATGCGCTCGGCCTCTTCGAATCGCTGGCGCGCCTGGCGGACGACGGCGCGCCTGCGCCGCTGGGCCTTCCGCTTTCTTCCACCCTGGCGCTGCAGCTGCAACTGCAGCAGGTGCGGGACTGAGGTTCCATGACAGGCACTGCGCATACATGTGACGCAGTGATCATGGGCGGCGGGCTCGCGGGCCTCACGCTGGCGCTGCAGCTCAAGCAGCGCTTCGACGACATCGACGTGCTGGTGCTGGAGCGGCGCAAGCACCCGGTGCCGCACGCGGCCCACAAGGTGGGCGAGTCGTCGGTGGAAATCGGCGCGCACTATTTCGACACCGTGCTCGGCCTCAAGCCGCACATGGACAGCGCGCAGCTGCGCAAGTTCGGCTTCCGCTTTTTCTTCAGCGAAGGACGGAGCGACATCGACCAGGTCACCGAGATCGGCGCGAGCCGCTACCTGGCGGTGCCCAGCTACCAGATCGACCGCGGCATCTTCGAGAACTATCTTGCCGAGGAGGCCGTTCGGCGCGGGGTGCGCTTCGACGATGCCGCACTGGTGCGCCGCGTCGAACTGGCCCCTGACGCCAAGGCGCCGCATCGCATCGAATGGTCACGCGGCGACGAGACGCACAGCGCCGAAGCGCGGTGGATCATCGATGCCTGCGGGCGTGCCGGGCTTCTCAAGCGCAAGCTGGGGCTCGCCGAGGCCAATGCGCATGATGTCAATGCGGTGTGGTTTCGCATCGGCGAACGCATTTCCATCGACGACTGGAGCGACAGCGCCGACTGGCAGGCGCGCTGCAATCCCCGCGCGCGGTGGCTTTCGACCAACCACCTGGTGGGCGCCGGCTACTGGGCGTGGCTGATTCCACTGGCTTCGGGCTCCCACTCGGTAGGCATCGTGGCCGACCCCAAGCTGCATCCGCTGGACACCATCGACACCTTCGAAAAAGCGATGCAGTGGTTTGCCACCTATCAACCGCGCCTGCATGAAGCGCTCGACGGCAAGCGGCACCTGCTGCAGGACTTTGCCTTTCTCAAGCACTTTTCGTACGGCTGCAAGCAAGTGTTCTCGGGCCAACGCTGGGCGCTGACGGGCGAGGCCGGGTTGTTTCTCGACCCGTTCTATTCGCCGGGCAGCGACTTCATTGCAATGAGCAACACCTACATCACCGACCTGGTGGCGCACGACCGCGCAGGCCGCTCGGTGGAGGCGCGCGCGCAGCTGTACGACCAGATCTACCACTCGTTCTACGAGAGCACCCTGGCGCTCTACCAGGACCAATACCCCCTGTTCGGCGACCCCGAGGTGCTGCCTGTGAAGGTGATATGGGACTACGCCTACTACTGGGGCGTGCTGTCGCAGATCTTCTTCCAGCAGCGGCTCACCGACCTGATGCTGCTCGGCAGCCTGAAGGAAGAGCTGCAGCATTGCCAGCGCCTGAACCTGGCGGTGCAGCAGTTGATGCGCGCATGGTCTGCCGCCAGCCCCAGGCGCAATGCGCCTGTCATGCTCGACCAGGCCGCAATGCCATGGTTTGCCGAACTCAACCGGAGCCTGAAAGACCCACGGCTGGATGATGCCGGCTTCAAGGCGCGCATCCGGGCTTCGACCGCCCAGTTGCGGCAGCTCGCGCGCGAAATCCTGGAGCGGGCCCGGGCCGACAATGCCGACCTCGGCGACTGCACCCTTCCCTCGATTCTCGAAGAGAACATGTCTTCGCCACCCGCCCCTGTGGAGGGCGGCGCTATGCTTTTTGCAGCGCTTCCGGTTGACCCGAAGAAGCCGCGTTTACCCAACTTTACGGAGCGTTCAAGCCCCGTTGCCCCCCGTGCACGACCATGAAGCGCATGAGCACCCCCCAACTCCTGATGATCGAAGACGACGCCCGCCTGGCGCAGATGGTGGGCGAATACCTGACGCAGTCGGGTTTTGCCTTCACGCATGCCGGCGACGGTGCGAGCGGCCTCGAGCAGCTGCAGCAGCACGCGCCCGACCTGGTGATCCTGGACCTGATGCTGCCCGACACCGACGGCCTTGAAATCTGCCGCCGCATCCGCTCGCTGCCCGCGCCGGCGTCGAAGGTGTCGGTGCTCATGCTCACCGCCAAGGGCGACCCCATGGACCGCATCATCGGCCTGGAGATCGGCGCAGACGACTACCTGCCCAAGCCCTTCGAGCCGCGCGAGCTGCTGGCGCGCATTCGCGCGGTGCTGCGCCGCCGCAGCGAAAACAGCGCCGACACCGAAGCCAGCACGGTCATGCGCTTCGGCACGCTCGAGATCGACCGCAATGCGCGCACCGTGTCGGTGGGCGGCGCAGTCGCCGACCTCACCTCCTACCAGTTCGACTTGCTGGTTGCCATGGCCGAGCGCGCCGGCCGCGTGCTCACGCGCGACCAGATCATGGAAGCCGTGCGCGGCCGAGAGCTCGAAGCCTTCGACCGCTCGATCGACGTGCACATGGGCCGCATCCGTGCCGCCATCGAGGTCGACGCCAAGAACCCGAAGCGCATTCTTACCGTGCGGGGCGTGGGCTACGTATTCGCCAAGCAGCAGGACTGACCGGCTGATGCTGCGCAGCCTGTACTCACGCCACCTGTACGTCCGCATCTGGCTTGCGGTGGTGGGCGGCGTCGTCATCCTCACGCTCATGGCCAACTGGATCGTGCGCGAAGCCGCCGAGGCCGAGCGCGAGCGCCTGGCGCCGGTGCCGCGCAACGTGGTGGTGCTCGATGCGCAAGACCGCACCATCGGCAGCGGCAAGGCGCTGCGCGTGCCGGGCCAGGGGCTGGAGTTCGACGTGACGCTGAGCGACGGCAAGGCCATCACGCTGCGCGTGGCGCCGCGCGACCGGCCTTCGGGCACCGGCGGGTTCGCGCCATGGCGCACGCCTTTCGGGCTGGGCTGGATGATCGCGCTCGTCGGCATTGCCGTGGCGCTGGGTGTGTACCCCATCGTGCGGCGGCTCACCCAGCGGCTGGAGACGCTGCAGCGCGGTGTGCAGCGCTGGGGCGAAGGCGACCTTTCGGTGCGCGTGATCGAAGAAGGGCAGGACGAAGTGGCTGATCTCTCCAAACGTTTCAACGCCTCGGCCGAACGCATCGAAAAACTGGTGCGCTCGCACAAATCGCTGCTGGCCAATGCATCGCACGAGCTGCGCTCGCCGCTCACCCGCATCCGCATGGGCCTGGAACTGATGGGCGACCGCCCGAGCCCCGCGGCGCGCGACGAAATCTCGCGCAACATCGGCGAGCTCGACCAGCTGATCGACGAGATCCTTCTGGCCAGCCGCCTCGACGCGAGCGAGGCCGACATGGGCACCATCGAGGCGGTCGACCTGACCGGGCTTGCGGCCGAAGAGTGCTCGCAGGTCAATGCCGAGCTCGACCTGGTGGAAGGCACCGACAACGCCAAGCTCACCGTGCCGGGCGTGTCGCGCCTGCTGCGCCGGGCCATCCGCAACCTTCTGGAGAACGCCCGCCGCTACGGCGCGGGCGAAATTTCGGTGGAGCTGGGCAATGCCAACGGCTTTGCCACCGTGCGCGTCAACGATCGCGGGCCCGGCGTGCCGGCCTCCTTGCGCGACCGCATCTTCGAGCCCTTCTACCGGCTGCCCGGCGCCAGCGAGCGCAACGGCGGCGTTGGCCTGGGGTTGGCGCTCGTGAAGTCGATTGCCGAGCGCCACGGCGGCAGCGTGCGCTGCGAAGAGCGCCCGGGCGGAGGCGCGAGCTTCGTCATCCGCCTGCCCACAGCCAGCAACGGCTGACCGGGGCGGCAGGCCTGCGGGCCTGTAGTCAGGTCGGGCTGCTGCAGCCCCACCTAAAATCCCGCCCCTATGCAGAGATCGCACATCGTCAGGCCCGCGGCCGCGTTCTGGGGGCTGGTGGTGTTCATGCCCGTCGGCGTTACCTACCTTTCGGCCTTGCTGCTGCTCGCCACCATGCTGTTGGCCGGCGGGCTGCGCGAACGCTATGCGAGGCTGCGCGCCAACCCGCTATGGTGGCCGCTGGTGGCGTACCTGGGCTGGACTTTCATTGTGCTGGCCATCGGGCCGCACTACCCCGAGACCGGCTCGAACCTCTTCCATGGCTTGCGCATCGGGCTCACCATATTGATGGCGCTGGCGCTCTCGCGCGAAGAAGCGGTATGGGCGCTGCGCGGCTTTCTGCTGATTGCGGCGCTGAACATCGTGCTGATCGTCGCGTTCTACGCCACAGGCTTTCCGATCTGGTCGCCGCTGCGCGCGGTGGTCATGGAAGTCGGCAACAAGTCGATCAGCAACGCGCTGCTTTTCAGCGTGGTGGCCTCCACGGCAGCGGTTTGGGGTATTGCGCAGATTGCCGCGCACAGGCCGCTGCGTGCCGTTCCCGCCTTTGCACTGGTGCTCGGCCTGGGCCTGGTGGTGGCGCTGCCGCTTACCTCGCGCACTTCGGTGCTCGCGCTGATGCTGGTGATTCCCGTGGTGTGCATCCACCAGTGGCGCAGCCACCTCAAGATGCTGGTGAGTTCGCTGGTGCTGGGCGCCGTGGTGCTGGCCGCCGCGCTGTACCAGTTGCCGCAGCTGCAGCACAAGGTCGAAACCGGCATCGAAGAAATCGAAAAGGCGCAGGCCGGCGCGGTCTTCAAGGGCAGCTGGGTCATTCGCTACTACATGTACCGCGACACCGGCCTCATGATTGCCGACCGGCCGCTCACCGGCTGGGGCATCGGCGGCTGGACCAGCCAGTGGCACAAGCGCGGCCCGGCGATGTTTGCGGATTCGAACATGCCGCACAACGACTTTCTCTGGGCCGGTGCGCAGGGCGGCCTGCCGGCCTTGCTGAGCCTCCTGGTCATCATGGCGGGCGCCGTGTGGCAGGCGTGGAAACGGCCCGACATTGCGGGCCGCTACGCGCTGGCCGCCACGCTGATTGCGCTGATCGCATCGAGCGTGAACTCCGCCGTGCGGGACGCGCAGATTGGCCTGGCGCTGCTGTGGATTGCAATGGTGTACCTGCGGCTTGCACAGGAACCACGGAGCACGCAGCCGTGGAACGACCTGTGGCCGGGAAGCCGCATCGCGGCGGTGCCCGAGGCGCCCGCTTCGAGCTAGATAGCTATACGGTAACGATCAAGTAGCTATCGGGTAGCCATCGGCCAGCTACCCGACAGCGGCCGCCACCGCTCAGTGCCGCGACGACACCGTTTCGCCCGCCGCCAGGCGGTAGACGGTGCCGCAGTACGGGCACTTGGCTTCGCCGGTGCGCGCCACGTCGAGGTACACCTTGGGGTGGGTGTTCCAGAGCTTCATGTCGGCCTTGGGGCTTGGGCAGAACACGCCGCCCTGGTGGTTGAGCTCCTTGGCCAGGAGTTCGACGACTGCGTTGGTAGACATGTTTCTCAGACTTTCGTGAGCCAGTGGGCGTACTTGGGGTTCTTGCCGTTCACGATGTCGAAGAAGGCAGCCTGGATTTTTTCGGTGATCGGACCGCGCGAGCCGCCGTCGCCGCGGTTGCCGATCTCGATGCGGTCGAGTTCGCGGATGGGCGTGACTTCGGCCGCCGTGCCGGTGAAGAAGGCTTCGTCGGCAATGTAGACCTCGTCGCGCGTGATGCGCTTTTGCACCAGCTCGATGCCGAGGTCCTTGCACACGTGCAGGATGGTGTTGCGTGTGATGCCGTTCAGTGCGCCGGCCGAGAGGTCGGGCGTGTAGACCACGCCGCCCTTCACCACGAAGATGTTCTCGCCCGCGCCCTCGGAGACAAAGCCGCTCGCGTCGAGCAGCAGCGCTTCGTCGTAGCCGTCGTCCAGCGCTTCCATGTTGGCGAGGATGGAGTTGGTGTAGTTGCTCACCGACTTGGCCTGCGTCATGGTGATGTTGACGTGGTGGCGGGTGTAGCTGGAGGTCTTCACGCGGATGCCGCGCTTCATGCCCTCTTCGCCCAGGTAGGCGCCCCAGGACCAGGCCGCGACCATGGCGTGGATCTTGTTGCCCTTGGGGCTCACGCCGAGCTTTTCGGAGCCGATCCAGATCAGCGGGCGCAGGTAGCAGCTTTCGAGCTTGTTCTCGCGCACGACCTGTTTCTGGGCCTCGTTCAGCTGTTCGGGCGTGAACGGGATCTTCATGCGCAGGATCTTGGCGCTGTTGAACAGGCGCTCGGTGTGCTCGGCCAGGCGGAAGATGGCCGTGCCTTCGGGCGTCTTGTAGGCGCGCACGCCCTCGAAGGCGCCGCAGCCGTAGTGCAGCGTATGGCTCAGCACGTGGATCTTGGCGTCGCGCCAGTCCACGAGTTCGCCGTCCATCCAGATCTTGCCGTCACGGTCGTCCAGCGAGGGGGGGATCGAGCTCATTTCCTGATTCCTTTGGGGGGCAGCTGTGTGGGGAGCGACCGGGGAGTCGCAAAAGCTTTCGATTTTACGGCGCCCGGCGGAACGGGGTGCCCGACAATGGCGGGTTGTCCAAACCAGTGGAAAAAGGGTTTCCGTGTCCGTATTCAAGAACGTCATCGTCTATCGCATCGAACCTGCCTGGTCCCAAACACTGACCGAAATCGAAGAAGGCCTCGGCAAGCAGCGCTTCGAGCCCTGCGGCCCTTCGCAGGAAAAATCCGCCGGCTGGGTCGAGCCCCGGGGCGAAGCCAACGGCCCGCTGGTCGAATCCATCGGCGGCCAGTGGCTGGTCGAATACATGATCGAGAGCAAGCAGGTGCCCGGCTCCGTGGTGCGCCGCAAGCTCGACGAACGCTGCGCGCAAATAGAGGCCACCACCGGCCGCAAGCCCGGCAAGAAGGAAAAGAAAGAGCTCAAGGAGGACATCACCCTCGAGCTGCTGCCCATGGCCTTCACCCGCAGCGCCCGCGTGGCCGTGTGGATCGACCAGGCCGAGCGCCGCCTCGTGATCAACAGCGCCAACGCCGCCCGCGCGGACGAAGTGGTGACCAGCCTCGTGAAGTCGCTCGACGGCTTTGCGGTGGCCCTCATCAACACGCAGATCGAGCCGGCCGCCGCCATGGCCAACTGGCTCCTCACGCAAGAGCCGCCGGCCGGCTTCACCATCGACCGCGAGTGCGAGCTCAAGGCTTCGGACGACTCCAAGGCCGTGGTGCGCTACGCCAAGCACCCGCTCGACATCGAGGAAGTGCAAAAGCACATCACCGACGGCAAGCGCCCCACGCGCCTGGCGCTCACCTGGGACGACCGCGTGTCCTTCGAGCTGACGCACGGCATGCTGATCCGCAAGATCGTGTTCCTCGAAGGCACCGGCGACGGTGCCTCGGGCGGCAAGAAGGAAGACAACTTCGATGCCGACGTGGCCATTGCCACCGGCGAACTCGGCCAGCTGGTGCCGGCGCTGCTCGAAGCGCTCGGCGGCGAAGCAGCCTTCAGCGGCGCGCCAACAGATGCAGCACCCAAGGCTGCTGCAGAGACGCCCACGACAACCACTCCGGCAGACGCCGAGGTCGAAGAAGACGCGCCGTTCTGACCTGACGGCACCCTGCGGCGGCTCAGCCCGCCGGGTTTTCTTCGGAAGGCGAGGCGGCCTCGGGCTCCGCTTCGGGGCGCGTCAGCGCCCAGCTTTGCAGCTTGCCGCTGTTGAACACCGCATCGACATACGAGCCGCCGGTATCGGTCCAGCGGTAGAGCTCGGGCTGCTCGTCCTTCGGTGAACGCAGTTCGCCGAGGGCACGCGTCATCGCAATCACGTGCATCAGCGTTGCGCCCTTCTTGAGCTTGGCATTGAGCATTACCGCGCTCGCCACATAGCCGATCGGGCGATCGGCGGCACGCTTGAGCACCTGCATTGCGCGGTTGAAGTGCAGCAGCAAGAACATCACGATCACACCGCCAGCCAGGGCCACGCCGCCCCAGCCGCCGCTGCGCCAGGCCAGCCCTAAAAAGACGATGGCGCCCACCGGCACCAGCAATTTCTGGAAATTCATGCCGCGCATTGTCGCCGCGCGGCAGGCCTTGCCAGGCCGGCGTCATTCGAAAGTACGCATATGCAGCAAGGGCGCTTTGTTGCCGTGCCGCCGGACTTGGGCAGCAGTAGCGGCCATGGCTACCGCCGGGCGCGCGGCACGGTACTCACCGCTAAAGGCACCCGGCGCGGTAGCGCCAGGCGGCACATTTCATCTCACGGGCATCAGCCCGGGCCACTGAAAAGCGTATGAGCATTCCCCGATCCGTCACATTCGTTCGTCTCAGCCTTTGTGCTGCACTCACCGCCACCGCACTCAGCGGCTGCTACGTGGTGCCGCTCGGACAACCCGCTCCCGCGGCACCGCCTTCGCAGGCCTATGCCGTGGCTCCGGGCCCGGTAACGCAAAGCTTCAGTGCACGGCTATATCCGTCGAACGCCGAAGCGGCGCGCTACGGAACCATTGCCGGCACGGTGACCAACGACATGAACGGTCGCGGACATTTCAACGCGCTGATCGGCAATGAGCAGTTTCAGGGAGAGGCGACCCGGGTTGCGGGCTCGCGAGGTGCCGGGCTGGCGAACGCCAGCGGCAATCGCGGCGGCAACCTGAGTTGCCAGTACACGATGAACTCGGCCACGTTGGGCAGCGGCCAATGCGTGCTCAACGGCGGACCGGCGTTCACGATGCACATCGGGGGGTAGGGAGGGTGGCCCGGCGCGTCACTGGCGCGCCGGGCATTTTTTTCCCTGAGATCAGTCGAGGCGGCGGACCACGTCCATCGCCTCTTCGATGCGCTCGACGGCGTGGATCGTCAGGCCTTCGATTTCCTTCGTGCCCTTGCGCGGCGCATTCGCCTTGGGCACCACGGCCACGCTGAAGCCCAGCTTGGCCGCTTCGCGCAGGCGCTCCTGCCCGCGCGGCGCGGGGCGCACCTCACCTGCCAGGCCCACTTCGCCAAACGCGATGAAGCCCTTGGGCAGCGGCTTGCCGCGCAAGCTCGAAGTAATCGCAAGCATCACAGCCAGGTCGGCCGCGGGTTCGCTGATGCGCACGCCGCCCACTGCGTTGACGAACACGTCCTGGTCCATGCAGGCCACGCCCGCATGGCGATGCAGCACGGCCAGCAGCATTGCGAGCCGGTCGCGGTCGAGCCCCACCGAAAGACGGCGCGGGCTGGGCCCGCCGTTGTCGACCAGCGCCTGGATTTCGACCAGCATCGGCCGCGTGCCTTCGAGCGTCACCAGCACCACGCTGCCGGGCACCGGCTCGGCATGCTGGCTCAGGAAGATTGCACTGGGGTTGGCCACGCCCTTCAGGCCGCGCTCGGTCATTGCGAACACGCCGATTTCGTTCACCGCGCCGAAGCGGTTCTTGATGGCGCGCACCAGGCGAAAGCTCGAATGCGTGTCGCCCTCGAAGTACAGCACCGTATCGACCATGTGCTCGAGCACGCGCGGCCCCGCAAGCGCGCCCTCCTTCGTGACGTGGCCAACCAGCACCACGGCCGTGCCGCTGGTCTTGGCAAAGCGCGTCAGGTGCGCCGCGCATTCGCGCACCTGCGCCACAGAACCCGGCGCCGATGTGAGCTGGTCGGAATACACGGTCTGGATCGAATCGATCACCGCGATGGCCGGGCGGGTTGCGTCGAGCGTGGCAATGATCTTTTCAAGCTGGATCTCGGCCAGCACCTGCACCTGCGAATGGTCGAGCCCGAGCCGCTTGGAGCGCAGCGCCACCTGCGAGCCGCTTTCCTCGCCGGTGACATAAAGCGCGTTCTGTCCCGCGCGCTGCAGCGCATCGACAGCCTGCAGCAGCAGCGTCGACTTGCCGATGCCCGGGTCGCCACCGATGAGCGTGACACCGCCAGAGACGATGCCGCCGCCCAGCACGCGGTCGAGCTCGTCGAGCCCGGTGGGCGTGCGCGCGACATCGGTCGCTTCTATTTCAGACAGCGTGGCAAGTTCGGACACGCCCGCAAGCGCGGCGTATTGCGTGCCGAAGCGGTTGTTGGCCGGGCCGCTGCTGCCGGCCACCTGCTCGATGAGTGTGTTCCAGGCGCCGCAGCTCGGGCATTTGCCGAGCCACTTGGGACTGGTGCCGCCGCATTCGCTGCAGACGAAGAGAGATTTTTCCTTGGCCATGCAAGGAGTTTAGGTGTCCGCACAAACCCTGATGGAAAACGGCTTGGAAAGAAATTCCCAATCATTTAACATGTTAAGTAATTTGAAAGGCATCGCTCTTGAGCACCACCTTCACGCACCGCAATTTGCCGCGCCTGTTGCTGCAGGCCCGCGAAGCCGTGATGGCCCACACCCGGCCCAGCTTGCGCGAGCACGCGCTGTCCGACCAGCAATGGCGCGTGCTGCGCGTGCTCGGCGAGCACGGCGCTGTTGAAACAGGCCACGTTGCGCGAGAGGCGTTCATCCTCGGCCCCAGCCTCACGGGCGTGCTTGCGCGCATGGAGCGCGACAAGCTCATCACGCGCAGCCGCGATCCCGCAGACCAGCGACGCACGGTGGTCGAGGCAACGCCGCACGGCATGAAGCTGGTAAAGCGCCTGTCGACCAGCATCGAGGCGCACTACGAGTGGATGGAAAAGTCGCTCGGCAAGGCCAAGCTCACCCAGCTCTACGGGCTGCTCGACGAACTCATTGCACTGGAGCAACCCTCATGAGCGGCACCGCCACGCATTACCTTCCCACCGGCACCGTGTACGGCACGCTGCTGAACTTTCGCGCCGAGGTGGAAGCACTTGCGCCGCAGATGACGCAGCCGCCGTACAAGGCACCGCCGAAAGCGCCGGTGCTGTATGTAAAAACCGCCAACACCTGGAGCCCGCACGGCAGCGCCATCACCCTGCCCGCGTCGGTACCCGAAGTGCAAATTGGCGCCAGCATCGGCATGGTGATCGGCGCCGAAGGCGACATCGAAGGCTTCGTGCTGATGAACGACCTCTCCATTCCGCACGCCAGCTTCTTTCGCCCACCGGTCAAGTTCAAGTGCGTTGACGGGTTCCTGGGCATCGGCCCGGCGCTGCGCGATGCGCAGGACGTTGCCGACCCCGCAAACTTTCGCCTCGAGGTGCGCATCAACGGCGCGCTGAAGCAGTCCGTCGACTTTTCGCAGCTTGTTCGGCCCGCGCAGCAACTGCTTGCCGATGTGGGCGAATTCATGACGCTCGCGCACGGCGACGTTCTGCTGCTGGGCTGCGATGCCGGCCGGCCGCTGGCGCGCGCGGGCGACCGCATCGAAATTTCTTCGCCCGGCTTCGAACCATTGATCAACACGCTGGTGCAGGAGACCGCCGCATGAAGCACGCACGCGTCATCTACGAAGGCCGCGAGCACACCGGCGTCGCCCACGAATTCGGCGGCCAGCCCGATGCGGCCGTGCGCCTGGACGACGGCCGCATCGTGCCGCAAGAGCAGCTCACCTGGCTGCCGCCGCTCGCGCCCACAGCGCGGCCCCGCACCATCCTCGCGCTCGGCCTCAACTATGCAGACCACGCCAAGGAACTCGAGTTCAAGGCGCCCGAGGAGCCGCTGGTGTTCGTCAAGGGCCAGAGCACGCTCATCGGGCACCGCCAGCACACGCAGCGCCCCGCGGGCGTGCAGTTCATGCACTACGAATGCGAACTGGCCATCGTCATCGGCAAGACCGCAAGAAACGTGAAGCAGGCCGACGCCTACGACTTCATCGGCGGCTACGCCGTGGCCAACGACTACGCGATTCGCGACTACCTCGAAAATTGGTACCGCCCCAACCTGCGCGTGAAAAACCGCGACACCTGCACGCCGCTCGGCCCCTGGTTCGTCGATGCGGCCGACGTGCCCAACCCCATGGCGCTGGCGTTGAAGACGACGGTGAACGGCACCGTCACGCAGCAGGGCAGCACGCGCGACATGATTTTCGACGCGCCGTTTCTCATCGAGTATTTCAGCCGCTTCATGACGCTCTCGCCCGGCGACCTGATCCTTACGGGCACGCCTGACGGAGTGGTCGACTGCAAGCCCGGCGACGTGGTGGTGACAGAGATCGAGCGCATCGGTGCGCTGGTCAACACCATCTCCGGCAGCGCCTAGCTCCGCCACCGCACCGCGCCACCTGCTTCGCTCCCTACACCAACTACAGAAGAGACAAACAAGATGACGATCAGGAACAAGCTCGGGCTCGCAGCAGCCCTTGTGGCTTTTGCCGCCACGACCCTCGCGCCCCAGCTGGCACAGGCGCAGGCCTTTCCCGCCAAGCCCGTGCGCTGGGTGGTGGGCTATCCCGCGGGCGGCGGCACCGACTTTCTCGCGCGCACCGCCGGCGCGCAGCTCTCGCAGCAGCTGGGCCAGCCGGTGCTGGTAGACAACCGCCCCGGCGCAGGCGCCATCATCGCGTCGGAGAACGTGGCGCGCTCGCCTGCCGACGGCTACACCGTGTTCTCGGCCGACAACGGCGTGCTGGTGTACAACCCGGCGCTCTACAAGAAGCTGCCCTACGACGCCGAAAAAGACTTTGCCATGATCGGCATGATGGGCCGTTCGACGCTGGTCATCACGGCCGCACCCAATGCCGGCCTGGCCGATGCCAAGGCGCTGATCGCCGCGCTGAAGGCATCGCCGGGCAAATACAGCATTGCCACGCCGGGCACCGGCAGCCCGCACCACCTGGCGCTCGAACTCTTCCAGCGCGAGGCCGGCGTTTCGATGCTGCACGTGCCCTACAAAGGCGGTGCACCCGCCTTGCAAGACCTGATGGGCGGGCAGGTGCCGCTCATGATGCTCGACCTGCCCAGCGGCGTGAGCGCGGTCAAGGCCGGCAAGGTGGTGCCACTCGTCACGATGGGCGCCGAGCGCATTCCGCAGCTGCCCAACGTGCCGACCGCGAAGGAGTTGGGCTACGCAGGCGTCGAGGCCTACACCTGGCAGGGCCTCGTGGTGCCCGCCGCCACCCCAAAGGACGCGCAGGCCCGGCTCGGCGCCGACCTGAAAAAAACCATGGCCGACGCCGGCGTGCGCCAGAAGCTCTTCGACGCGGGCTGGGAAGCGCGGCCCGTCGACGGCGCCGAGATGGCGCGCTTCGTCGACGCCGAACGCAAGAAGTGGCATGCCTTGATCAAGGCCCGCGACATCAAACTCGACTGACCGACCCCGCAGGGAACCCATGCAACAGATTCATCACCTCATCGGCGGCAAGAGCGTTGCCGGCACCGACTACTTCGAAACCGTCAACCCCGCCACGCAAGAGGTGCTGGCCGAGGTTGCCTCGGGCGGCGAAACCGAAGTGAACGCGGCCGTGGCCGCTGCGAAGGAAGCGTTTCCCAAGTGGGCCGGGCTGCCTGCCGCCGAGCGCGCGAAACTGGTGCGCAAGCTGGGCGACCTGATCGCGAAACACGTGCCCGAAATCGCGCAGACCGAGACCAATGATTGCGGCCAGGTCATCGCGCAAACCGGCAAGCAGCTGATTCCGCGCGCGGCCGACAATTTCTACTACTTTGCCGAGATGTGCACGCGCGTCGACGGCCACACCTATCCCACGCCCACGCACCTGAACTACACACTGTTCCATCCGGTGGGCGTGTGCGCGCTCATCAGCCCATGGAACGTGCCTTTCATGACGGCCACATGGAAGGTCGCGCCCTGCCTGGCCTTCGGCAACACCGCGGTGCTGAAGATGAGCGAACTCTCGCCGCTCACGGCGGCACGGCTGGGCGAGCTTGCGCTCGAAGCGGGCATTCCGGCGGGCGTGCTGAACCTGGTGCACGGCTACGGCAAGGAAGCCGGCGAGCCGCTGGTGGCCCACCCCGATGTGCGTGCAATCTCGTTCACGGGCTCCACCGCCACGGGCAACCGCATCGTGAAGAGCGCGGGGTTGAAGAAGTTCAGCATGGAGCTTGGCGGCAAGAGCCCGTTCGTGATCTTCGACGACGCCGACCTCGACCGTGCGCTCGACGCGGCGGTGTTCATGATCTTCAGCAACAACGGCGAGCGCTGCACGGCCGGCTCGCGCATCCTGGTGCAGCAATCGATCTACGCCGACTTTGCCGCGAGGTTCGCCGAGCGCGCCAAGCGCATCACCGTGGGCGACCCGCTCGACGAGAAGACCATCGTCGGCCCGATGATTTCGCAAGGCCATCTGGCAAAAGTGCGCAGCTACATCGAGCTCGGACCGAAGGAAGGGGCCACGCTGTTGTGCGGCGGGCTCGAGACGCCGGGCACCTTGCCGGACCGCGTGAAGAAGGGCAACTATGTGATGCCCACGGTTTTTGCCGACGTTGACAACCGCATGCGTATTGCGCAAGAAGAAATCTTCGGCCCCGTGGCCTGCCTGATCCCGTTCAAGGACGAGGCCGATGCGATCCGCCTCGCCAACGACATCCAGTACGGCCTCTCGAGCTACGTGTGGACCGAGAACATCGGCCGTGCGCACCGCGTGGCGGCTGCGGTCGAAGCCGGCATGTGCTTCGTCAACAGCCAGAACGTACGAGACCTGCGCCAACCCTTCGGCGGCACCAAGGCTTCAGGTACCGGGCGCGAAGGCGGTACCTGGAGCTATGAAGTGTTCTGCGAGCCGAAGAACGTCGCGGTGTCGATGGGGTCGCACCATATTCCGCATTGGGGGGTGTGAGATGCAATCGGAATACCGTCCTGGGGGCGCACCCCGGGGGACATTCGCGGAGGGGAGTACCCGGTGGCCTTTGCACACGCCCTGAAAGAACACGCAAGGCAAACACCATGAGCCTCTACGCCATGCAGAAATTCCTGTTCGCCCTGAACCGCGACACAGAGGTACAACGCCGCTACGCAGAAGCCGGCGACACGCGCAAAGCCTTGCTCGCAGCCTATGATTTCAACGAAGAAGAACGTGAAGCCATAGACAAGGGCGACATCGGAAAGCTCTACGTGCTCGGCTGCAACGGACAACTGCTCATGCACTTCGCGCCGCTGCTTGGCATTGCATGGGCAGACTATCTGGAAGCCATGCGCGAAGGCGTCCGTAAATACGGTCCCGTGCGCGCAGGCATCTACGCGATGACAACGGGCACAGACGAAAAGGTGGCAGGCGTATGAGTCTTGTATTTGCAGGCGTTTGCAGCCACGCCCCCGGCATCACCGGACGCGCCCACCTGGCCGATCCGGCCGTGAAGGACGAATTTCACGCGCAGTTTCATCGCTTTGGCGAGGCGATGCGCGCTACCAGGCCTGATGCCGTGATCGTCATTGCGGCAGAGCACTTTGCTAATTTTTTCATGAACAACATGCCGGCCTATGCCATCGGCATGGCCGACAGCTACGAAGGTCCGATCGAAGACCCAAAGTGGCTCGGCATCGAAAAAACGAAAGTACCGGGCGATGCCGCACTTTCGCAGCGCCTGATCCGCGAGGTGATGCAGACGGTAGACGTGGCCTATGCGGAAGAATGGAAGTTCGACCACGGCATCATGGTGCCGCTGCACTTTCTTACGCCGAAGTTCGACACCAAGGTCATCCCCGTGAACATCAACTGCCAGGGCCCGCCACTCACGCCGCTGCATCGTGCCTGGGCTTTTGGCGAGGCGCTGCGCCGTGCTTGCGACAAGGCGCCCGAACGCATTGCGCTGGTGGGCACGGGCGGCATTTCGCACTGGCCCGCCACGCCTGATTCAGGCAAGGTCAATGCCAAGTGGGACGCGGAGTTCATGCGCCGCTGGTGCGCCAACGATCGTGAAGCATTGCTCTCGCAGGCCGACTACAACGACGAAGCCACCTACCGCGAAGCCGGCCAGGGCGGCTTCGAGATTCGCACCTTTCTTAGCGTGGCCGCGGCCGCCCGCGGCAAAGGCCACATCCTGCACATGAAGGCCATACCTATCTTTGCGGTGACATGCACCGCCGCGACGATGTCCATTGAATAAATGAACGGAACACCGGCATGCCGCACCTGGTAATTTTGTACACGCCCAACATCGAAGCAGAAACCGACATGTCGGCGCTTTGCCGCACGCTGGCCGACACCATGCTCAAGCAGCATGACGAGGCCGGCAAGCCGGTGTTTCCCATCGGCGGCACGCGCGTGCTGGCCTACCCGGCCGCGCACTATGCCGTGGCAGACGGCAAGGCCGACTACGCCTTCGTGTACCTCAACATCCGCATGGCTGGCGGGCGCTCCGAAGCCGTGAAGAAAAGGGCCGGTGACGAACTGTTGGCCGACGTGCGCGCGCATTTCGAACCGATTTTCGACAAGCGCCACATCGGGATCACGCTGCAGATAGACGAAAGCCCGGGCCAGGTGTATGACGGCAAGCACAGCAACCTGCACCCCATCTTCAACAAATAACCTCATGCTCACCTCCGACACCATCGCCAGGCTGGCGGCCGAACTGCACGAGAGCGAAAAGTCGCGCGTGCAGGTCGAGCATTTTTCGAAGCGCTTTCCCGAAATGACGGTGGAAGACGGCTATGCCATCTCGCGCGAATGGGTCAAGGCCAAGATTGCCGAAGGCCGCACAGTCAAGGGCCACAAGATCGGCCTTACCTCGCGCGCCATGCAGCTGTCCAGCCAGATCGACGAGCCCGATTACGGCACGCTGCTCGACGACATGTTTTTCGATCAGGGAAGCGACATTCCCTTCAAGCGCTTCATCGCGCCGCGCATCGAGGTGGAGCTGGCCTTCATCCTCGGCAAGAAGCTGCAGGGGCCGAACGTGACCATCTTCGACGTGCTTGCCGCCACCGACTACGTGGTGCCCGCCATCGAGATCATCGACGCGCGCATCGAGCAGTTTGACCGCCACACCAAGGCGCCGCGCAAGGTGTTCGACACCATTGCCGACAACGCGGCCAATGCGGGCATCGTGCTTGGCGGGCGGCCGGTCAAGCCCGATGAGGTGGACCTGCGCTGGGTGAGCGCGCTGCTCTACAAGAACGGCGTGATCGAGGAATCGGGCGTGGCCGCGGCCGTGCTCAACCACCCGGCCACGGGCGTGGCATGGCTTGCGAACAAGCTCGCGCCCTGGGACGAATACCTCGAAGCTGGCGAAGTGGTGCTCGGAGGCTCGTTCACCCGTCCGACCACCGCCCTGCCGGGCGACACCTTCCATGCCGACTACGGCCCGCTGGGCAGCATTGCCTTTCGTTTCGCCTGAAAGACTTCCATGCAAACACCGCTCAATACCTTCAAGCAGGCCATGCAGGCCGGCGAACAGAAAATCGGCCTCTGGGTCGGCCTGGCCGACGGCTATGTGGCCGAGATTCTGGCCGGCACGGGCTTCGACTGGCTGCTGGTCGACGGCGAGCATGCGCCCAACGACGTGCGCTCGGTGCTCGCGCAATTGCAGGGCATTTCCAGTGCATGGTCGGCACAGCCGGAGTCGGAGCGCTCGCACCCCGTGGTGCGCGTTCCGGTGGGCGACACCACGCTGCTCAAGCAGTACCTGGACATCGGCGCGCAGACCATCCTGGTGCCGATGGTCGACACGACCGAGCAGGCCGCACGCATGGTGCAGGGCATGCGCTACCCGCCGGACGGCATTCGCGGCATGGGCAGCGCCCTGGCGCGCGCCTCGCGCTGGCAGGCCTACCCCGGCTACCTGCACGAAGCCAACGCGCAAACCTGCCTGCTGGTGCAGGCCGAGACGGTCGAGGCCATGAAAAATCTCGACGCCATTGCAGCCACGCCGGGCGTGGACGGCGTGTTCATCGGGCCGGCCGACTTGTCGGCATCGATGGGCTTCGTGGGCCAGCCGAACCACCCCGAGGTGCAGGCCGTGATTGCCGACGCCATTGCGCGCATCCGCAAGGCAGGCAAGGCGCCGGGCATTCTCTCCACCACCGAGGAGCAGGCGCGCAAGTGGCTGGCTGCCGGCGCGCAGTTCGTGGCCGTTGGGGTGGACACCATTCTGCTCACGGCGGCGGCCAAGCAGCTGGCGGCCAGATACAAGACTGACAAGAACGACAAGAACGACAAGACTGCCGCAGGCACCGCCGCGCCCAACGGCTACTGAAACCCTCCGCCTTCCTGCGCCATGACTTCCCCGACCGATCCCAAGCCCACGCCCAAGCGCTTCCGCTCCGCCACCATCCGCGAAGGCACGATCCGCGCCACCACGCGCAGCTTCTTGCATGCGCTGGGCCAGGACGACGAGGACATCGAACGCCCGCACATCGGCGTGTTCCACACCGGCGGCGAAATGAGCCCGTGCAACCTCAACCTGCGCGAACAGGCGCAGCACGCGAAGACGGGCATCTACGCTGGCGGCGGCACGCCGCACGAATGCCCGGTGGTGTCGGTGAGCGACGGGCTCACCATGGCGCATTCGGGCATGCGCTTCTCGCTGATCTCGCGCGAGCTGATTGCCGACAGCGTAGAGGCCTCGACGCGCGGCCACCAGTGGGACGGCATCTTTGCCATCGGCGCCTGCGACAAGAACCTGCCGGGCCTGATGATGGGCATGGTGCGCTGCAACGTGCCGAGCGTGTTCGTGCATGGCGGCTCAGCACTGCCGGGGCAGATGCCCGGCCCCGACGGCCGCGACCTCAACGTGGTCGATACCTACGAGACCATCGGCAAGGTGCTGGCCGGCACCGCCACGCACGCAGAGCTCGACGCCATGAGCCGCGCCTGCCTGCCCACGGCGGGCGCCTGCGCCGGCCAGTTCACGGCCAACACCATGGGCATGGTGTCCGAGGCGCTGGGCCTCGCGCCCCTCGGCTCGAGCATGGTGCCGGCGGTGTTCAGCGAACGCGCGCCCTTGATGCGCCGCGCCGCGAAGAACCTCATGAAGGCGGTGATGGGAGACAGCCCCCTGCCGCGCGACATCGTCACGCGCAAGGCGCTCGAAAACGCCTGCACCGTGGTGTCGGCGACGGGCGGCTCCACCAACGCCGCGCTGCACCTGCCGGCCATTGCGCACGAGGCCGGCATCAGGTTTCACCTGGACGACGTGGCCGAGATCTTCGCGCGCACGCCGCTCATCGCCGACCTGCGTCCGGGCGGCCAGTACCTGGCGCGCGACGTGTTCTACATCGGCGGTGCGGGCGTCATCTTGCGCACGCTCATGGAACAAGGCTTTCTGCATGGCGACGCGCTCACCTTTACCGGCCGCACCATGGCCGAAGAGCTGGCCGATGCCGCCGCGCCCGACGGCCGCGTGGTGCGCGAAGCCGGCAATCCGATCACCCGCGACGGCGGGCTGGCCGTGCTCAAGGGCAATCTCTGCCCCGACGGCGCGCTGCTCAAGACCGCGGGCCTGCAGACGCTGGTGCACCGCGGCCCGGCACGCGTCTTCAACTCCGAGGAAGAAGCCCAGGCGGCGGTGCAAAACCGCCGCTACGAGCCCGGCGATGTGATCGTGATCCGCAACGAGGGTCCCAAGGGCAGCCCCGGCATGCGCGAGATGCTGGGCATTACCGCCCTGCTCTACGGCCAGGGCATGGGCGACAAGGTGGCGCTTTTGACCGACGGCCGCTTTTCGGGCGCCACGCGAGGGCTGTGCATCGGCTATGCGGGCCCCGAGGCGGCCGACGGCGGGCCGATTGCCGCGCTGCGCGACGGCGATGTGGTGGCCATCGATGCGCGCGCCGGAGCGCGCAGCATTTCGGTGGAACTCACGCCCGAAGAAATTGCGCTTCGGCTCTCCAAACGTGAGGTAAACGCGGGGGTGGCGCACCGCGGCTTGCTGGAAAAATACGCGCTCACCGTGCGTCCTGCCCATCAGGGCGCAGTGACCCATTCGGGCGCAGTCACCTGGCTGCGCGACGAGTCGTAAACCTGCAACCAACCACCAACACCCGGAGACACACCATGACATTCACCCGCCGCCACATGCTGCAGACCACCGGCGCCTCGGCCCTGCTTGCAAGCCTGGGCCAGCACGCCTTTGCGCAAGCCTCGCTCGAAACCGCCACCATCGTCACCGGCTTTGCGGCCGGCGGCACCTCGGACACCACCTGCCGGCGCATCGCGCAAAAGCTGAGCCCCGACTACGCAAAATCAGCCGTGGTCGAAAACCGCACCGGTGCAGGCGGGCAAATCGCCGTGAGCTATGTGAAGGGCCGGCCGGCCGACGGCGCCACCATCCTGCAGACGCCCACCTCGATCCTCACGATCTACCCGCACATCTACAAGAAGCTGCCTTACGACCCGATGGTCGACCTCACGCCGGTCAGCCTTGCCTGCATCTTCGACTTCGGCTTTGCGGTCGGACCCGCCGTGCCCGCCAGCGTGAAGACGGTGCCCGAGTTCCTGACCTGGGCCAAGGCCAACCCGACCGGCGCCAATTTCGGCTCGCCGGCCGCGGGCTCCACACCGCACTTCATCGGCGCGCTCCTGGGCAAGAAGAGCGGCGTCGAGCTGAAGCACGCCGCCTACCGCGGCACGCAGCCGGCCATGCTCGACCTGCTGGGCGGCAACATCTCGGCGGTGTCGGGCCCCATCGGCGACATCACGCAGCACCTGGCCTCGGGCAAGGTTCGCATCCTGGGTGTGTCGGGTTCCAAGCGCAGCCGCTTCGCGCCTGACGTACCCACCTTCGGCGAGCAGGGCATCAAGGACATGGCGCACAGCGAATGGTTCGCCTTCTTCCTGCCCGCCAAGGCATCGCCCGACGTGGTCGCGCGGCTGAACGCATCCATGAAGACCGCGCTCGCGCACAAGGACGTGATCGAAGGCCTCGGCAACTTCGGGCTGGAAGCCATGTCTTCGACGCCGGGCGAGCTGACCGACCTGCTCAAGAAAGACACCGCCAAGTGGGCGCCGATCGTGAAAGAAGTCGGCTTCACCGCTGAGGGTTAACCGTATGAAGGAACTGCAATGAACACACTCTCCACTCCCGCGGCGCCGTCGGCGCTGGTCCATCCGTCTATCCATCCGGACGAGCGCGCCGCGCGCGAACAGCTTGCGGCCTGCTATCGCGTGTTTGCGATGCTGGGCTGGACCGAGATGATCTACAACCACATCACGCTGCGGCTGCCCGACAGCGTGACGGGTGGAGAGAAGCAGTTCCTCATCAACCCCTTCGGCCTGCACTACAGCGAGGTCACGGCCAGCAACCTGGTGAAGATCGACCTGCAGGGCAAGGTGCTCGACGGTTCCACCTATCCGGTCAACCCGGCCGGCTTCACAGTGCACGCGGCCATTCATGACGGCCTGCCCGGCGCGCACTGCGTGATGCACACGCACACCACGGCCGGCGTGGCCGTGGCCTGCCTGCAGGGTGGCCTGCAGCAGACCAATTTCTATACCGCGCAGCTGCATGGCATGGTGGCCTACCACGACTTCGAGGGCATCACCATTCATGCCGACGAAGGCCCGCGCCTCCTCAAGAGCATCGGCAACCGCAACGCGGTGATCCTGCGCAACCATGGGCTGCTGGCCTGGGGCCAGACCCTGCCGCAGACCTTCGCCATTCTGTGGACCCTCCAGCGCGCATGCGAAGTGCAAATGGCCACCTTTTCGATGGGCGCCGCCATTCCGGTGAGCGAGGAAATCGCCGAGCGCTGCACGCGCGATGCACTGCAGTTCAGCCCCGAGCATGGCGCGGGGCAAGACGTGTTCGATGCGCTGGTGCGCCAGGTCGACCGCATCGACCCGAGCTACAGAAACTGAGGCGCCTCTTTCATGAAGATTTGCATCTACGGCGCCGGCGCAATCGGCGGATGGATCGGCGCCGGCCTGGCGCAGGCCGGCGAGCGGCTCAACGTGGTGGCACGCGGCGCCACGCTCGAGGCGCTGCAGCAAGATGGCCTTTCATTGATGCGCGGCGACGTACGCACGCGCGTGCCGGTCAATGCGGTGGCCGACCCGGAGTCGCTCGGCACGCAAGACCTGGTGGTCATTGCCGTCAAGGCGCCCGCGCTGGCCGGCGTGGCCGAACGCATCGGCCCGCTCATCGGGCCCGACACCGTCGTGCTGGTTGCGATGAACGGCGTGCCGTGGTGGTTTCTTGAAGGCGGCTTCGGCGGCGCCATCACCGGCCACCGCCTGGCAGCGGTCGATCCGGACGGAGCGATTGCAAGGGCCATTCCCGCGCGCAACGTGATCGGCTGCGTGGTGCACGCGAGCTGCTCGCTAGATGCGCCAGGCGTGGTGCGGCATCACTTCGGCAGCGGGTTGATCGTGGGCGAACCCTCGGGCGAGGCCACGCCGCGCGTGAAGAAGCTGGTCGAGCTGCTCAAGAGCGGCGGCTTCGACACCACGCTGTCGCCGCAGATCCAGAAAGACGTGTGGTTCAAGCTCTGGGGCAACATGACCGTGAACCCGATCAGCGCGCTCACGGGCACCACCACAGACCTGATCATGGGCGACGACTATGTGCGTGGCTTCATCTCGGCCGTGATGCTCGAGGCCAAGGAAATCGGCCGCCGCATCGGCATCGAGATCACGCAGAGCCCCGAAGACCGGCATGCGGTAACGATGAAGCTCGGCGCGTTCAAGACCTCGATGCTGCAAGACGTGGAGGCCGGCCGGTCCGTAGAGCTGGATGCGCTGGTCACGGTGGTGCGCGAGCTGGGCGAACTGACTGCGGTTGCCACGCCGTTCACCGATGCGCTGCTGGGATTGGCGCGGCTGCGGATGCGGCAGCTCGGGCTGTACTGAGCAGCATTGCGAGAGGAGAAGGCGCGCCACTCGGTGCCCTCCATCGTGGCCCTACCAGCGTTTTTCGGGGGCGGCCGCCAGCGTTTCGGTACACCTGGCCACCGCCTTCGCGCGCTCCTCGCGCAGCCGCTGCCAGTTGTCGGCCTTCCACTGCGTCCACGCCACCGGCTCCGATTGATAGAAGCACTCGAGCGGCGGGCGCATGAAGCCCGGGCGGCCCAGTTCGGCACCGAACTTCAGGCGGAACAGCTCGTCCGTGCCCGACAGGTTCTCGTAGACAAGGTGCCACGGCCCCGAGTTCAGGGGCGTGTCGGCTTCTTTCTGAACCTTTCGCGCTTCTTCGATTTCCTCGGGCGTCGAGCCATCCGTCAGTGCTGTTGCATACGCCGCTTCGGCGCGCTTGCGATAGATGTCGGTGGCGACCTTGCTCAAGGCGTCGTTCAGTTCGGTGATGCCCGGGTTGACGGCCAAGGGATCGTCCTTCAGCTCTTCCAACATCACGCCGCCCAGGTCGTCCTTCGAGAAGCCCTGTGCGCCGATGGAGAGCCTGCCCGCGATCAAGGTAGTTGCCACGTTCAGCGCGACCTGCGTCGCGACGTGATTGCCCGTGTCTTCGCGCCGGACCACGCGAAGCCGTTCGATGCCGGGCTTGTAGACGCCGCGAGTGAAGCGCAGCCGGGTTTGCGGGGCCGCAGCATCCTGTGCAGCCGGAGCGACCGGTGACAGCGGCGGGGTGGCTGGGGCGTCAGCGGCATGCGCCGGAAACCCGCCGATGGCCAGCACCATGCCGCAGGTGAAAGCGGCGTGCAGTTGTTTTTTAAAAGTCATGTGAACAGTTCTTCCTCCGGCCGGAATTGTCATGGCCGGAGGGGCGCCCGACAGGCGAGCGCCCTGAAGAATTCACGCGTTTGTGTGCAGTGCGACAAGTGACCGCAGCCGGAAACGCACTCAGTGCTTTTTCAGCAGGGTCCGCACGGCCTCGGGCAGCGAATTGACCTCGGGCATGAAGCGGTCGAGCACCGCGCCCAAAACCACCGCGCACAACACGGCCCCGAGCAGCGGCTTCCAGGTCAGCCGCACTGCCGCCATCAGCCAGCCCTCGCGCGCCACGCGCACCGCGGCCCGGGCAGACACGTACGAGAACGCCACTTCGATGGCCACGGCCAGCAGCGCATCCCAGCTGAAGTAGAGCAGCACCAGCGAACCGGCGCCGAGTACGACGGCCACGCAGATCAGGAAAATGGCGACCACCGGCACCACGATGATGGCGCCTTCGTCGGCACTGCCCGCAACCTCGAACGCGCCGCTGGCCGCATCGGAAAGCACGCCGCCCTCGTCAGCGGTGACCGTGCCGGATGGATGATTGTGCGAACCGCCACCGAGGTCGAGATCAGGTACATCGACGTCGAAGTCGACGCTGCGGCGCTCGACCAGCCGCTTGGCCCACCAGCGCAACACCAGCAGGTAGCCGAGGTACCCCACGCCCAGCGTGAGCAAATAGCGCACCGCCAGAGATTGCACGTCGAACACATGCATCTGCAACGCAGACACGCCCCACATCAGCAGCAGCGTAAAGGTGCCGATCAGGATGCCGTGCGTGCGCAGGCTGTAGTTGCGATGAAGGTCGCGCTCGAGTTGCGTTTCCCAGAGGCGCACCGAGCGCCAGTTGGAAAGAACCTTCATTCGTCGGCGGGAGCGAACGGCACGCGCGGGGCCACCGCGCACATGAGCTCGTAGCCGACGGTGCCGGCGGCCTGTGCAACCTCGTCGATGGGCAGCACGGCGCCGGTCGAGGCCGATCGGCCCCACAGCGTGACCTCGGCGCCAAACCTGGCGTCGGGCACGGGCGTGAGGTCGACGGTGATCATGTCCATGCTCACGCGGCCGACCATACGGGTGCGCACGCCGTTCACCAGCACCGGAGTGCCGGTGTTGCAGTGGCGCGGATAGCCGTCGGCATAGCCGACCGCCGCCACGCCGATGGTGAGAGGCCCGTCGGCCGTGAAGTTGGAGCCATAGCCGATGGTGTCGCCCGCCTTCAGCTGCTGCACCCCGATGAGCCTGGTCGCGAGCGTCATGGTGGGCTGCAGCTGCCAATGCGCGGTGTCGTGCTGCGGAAAGTCGGGTGCGCTGCCGTACAGCACGATGCCCGGGCGCACCCAGTCGCCGCGGGCCTGGGAGGCGTGGCGCAAGGTGGCGGCGCTGTTCGCAATGGAACGCTCGCCCGGCAGGTCGCGCGTGACGCGCTCGAACACCTCAAGCTGGTGCGCAATGCCGCGCGGGCCGTCGGCGTCGCTGAAATGCGTCATCAGCGAAATCTCGTCGACCTGCGGCAGCGCGTTGAGGCGCGTCCAGGCCGAGCCGAAGCGCTCGGGTGCAAAGCCCAGGCGGTTCATGCCGGAATTCATCTTGAGAAACACGCGCTGAGGCTTGAGCGTCTTGTGGGCCGCGAGCATGTCGATCTGCTCGTCGCAGTGCACCGTGTGCCACAGGTCGAGGCGCGAGCAAAGCTCCAGGTCGCGTGCATCGAACACGCCTTCGAGCAGCAGCACGGGGCCGCGCCAGCCGAGTGCGCGTACGCGCTCTGCCTCGGCCAGGTCGAGCAGCGCAAATCCATCGGCACCGCGAAGGCCCTCATACACCCGTTCGATGCCATGGCCATAGGCATTGGCCTTGACCACAGCCCAGACACGGGCATCGACGGCGGCGCGGCGCACCCGGTCGAGGTTGTGGCGAAGTGCGGCGGTATGGACGCTTGCAAGGATGGGACGCGGCATGGGAGACGTCGGTTGGTGAATAGTTGGGTTTTAGCATCTTCCCGCGTCGGGCCGTCCAGGGTGGGAACGCTGATTTCGCAGTCTTACCCCCATGCTATAACCGCCCATTCGCCAAAAAGACGCGACACTTTCTCACTACTGCCAGCACCTACTGGCCAGCCAGTCCATCGATGAAGCGCGGTTTCTACACGATCATGTCGGCCCAGTTCTTTTCGTCGCTGGCCGACAACGCGATCTTTGTCGTGGCGGTCGAGCTCATGCGCAGCGCGGGAGCGGCCGAATGGCAGCGCGCGGCCCTGGTGCCGATCTTCGCCGTCTTCTATGTGGTGCTGGCACCGCTGGTGGGCGCCTTCGCCGATGCCTTGCCCAAGGGGCGGGTCATGTTCATCAGCAACGCGATCAAGGTGATCGGCTGCCTGATGATGCTGTTCGGCTCGCACCCGCTGCTTTCGTATTCGATCGTCGGGCTTGGCGCCGCGGCCTATTCGCCGGCCAAGTACGGCATATTGACCGAGCTGCTGCCGGCTTCGCAGTTGGTAAAAGCCAACGGATGGATCGAAGGGCTCACCATCGCCTCGATTCTGCTGGGCATCGTGCTTGGCGGCTCGCTGGTGGGGCACGCGGTGTCGACACGGTTGCTGGCGTTCGACATTCCGCTCATCGACACCGGCATCGATTCGCCGGCTGAAGCGGCCATTGCGGTGCTGATTTTTGTCTACGCACTGGCAGCCTGGTTCAACACGCGCATTCCGCACACCGGCGTCGAGATGCGCCCGCTGCGCGCCAACCCCGAGCACGGGCTGGTCCGCAACATGTTTTCGCTGCTGCCCGATTTCTGGCATTGCAATGCACGCCTGTGGCGCGACAAGCTGGGACAGATCTCGCTTGCCACCACCACGCTCTTCTGGGGCGCCGGCGCAAACCTCAAGTACATCGTGCTGGCCTGGGCCTCGCTTGCGCTCAACTACAACACCACGCAGGCCACGGCGCTCACCGGCGTGGTGACCATCGGCATGGCGGTGGGCGCCATCGTCGCTTCGATGCGCATGCGCCTGGACATGGCCACCCGCGTGATTCCCATGGGCGTTGCCATGGGCGTGCTGGTGATCAGCATGAACCTGATCGGCAACGTGTGGATCGCCGTGCCGTTCCTCATTCTGCTGGGTGGGCTGGGCGGCTTCCTGGTGGTGCCGATGAACGCGCTGCTGCAGCACCGCGGCCATAACCTGATGGGCGCCGGCCGTTCCATTGCCGTGCAGAATTTCAACGAACAGGCCTGCATCCTGCTGCTTGGCGGCTTCTACAGCGCCTGCACCGGGCTGGGCCTGTCGGCCTATGCGGCCATTGGCGCCTTCGGCGGGGTGGTGGCGGGCTGCATGTGGATCATCCAGCGCTGGCATCATCACAACCTGCGCAAATATCCCGAAGAAGTCGAGCACCTGCTCGCCATCGCCCGTAGCGACAAGCATCATTGATCTCCCCCAGGCTGCGCGCACTTCGTGTCGCTTCGCCCACCCCCTCACCGGGGGCAACACCGGTGGCCCGGCAAAGCCGGTTCCACGGTGTTCCACGAAAAATCCTCCACCATGGCTGCCCTCGCACTGATCTTCAACGCCTTTGTGTGGGGCGTTTCGTGGTTTCCGTTCCGTCACATCGAAAGCCATGGGCTGCACCCGGTGTGGACCACCTGCCTCGTCTACGTAGCAATTTCGCTCGCAATGGGCCTCTTTCGCCGGCATGTCTGGCGCGGCTTTGCGGCGTTTCCGATGCTGGTGGCGCTGGGCCTTGCAGCGGGCTTTACCAACCTGGGCTTCAACTGGGCCGTCACGCAGGGCGACGTGGTTCGGGTGGTGCTGCTTTTCTACCTGATGCCGCTGTGGAGCGTGCTGCTGGGCTGGGCGATATTGGGCGAGCGGCCCACTGCAGGCGCGCTTGCGCGCGTGGCGCTGGCGCTTGTCGGCGTTGTGGTGGTGCTCAAGGCGCCGGGGGTCGACTGGCCGGTGCCTTCCAGCTTGCCGGACTGGCTGGGCGTGGCGGCCGGCTTCAGCTTTGCCGTGACCAACATTCTTCTGCGCCACCTGCACGGCGCCCCCGGTGAATCGCGCGCGCTGGCCATGTTCTGCGGCTGCGCGCTGGTGTCCGGCATTGCCGCGGCCACCGGCACCCTGCTCGGTGCGTTTGTCTCTCCCCTGTCGGCCCAGCCCGGCTGGATCGGATGGGCCGCGTTGCTGGGCGTGGGCTTCGTGGTGGCCAACTTCTGCCTGCAATACGGTGCGGCGCGGATGGCGGCCAGCGCCACCGCGGTCATCATGCTATCGGAAGTGCTGTTCGCCAGCGTTTCGTCGGTGGCTCTGGGCGCGGCCGACATGAGCCCGCGCATCCTGGCCGGCGGCGCGCTGATCGTGCTGGCGGCTGTGTGGTCGGCGTTTGCACGAACGCCCGCACAGGGCGATGATCGCCTTTCGTCTCCCACCACCTGAGGTATGCGCATGACCGGCATCTACGACTTCGAAGCCAGGCAGATCGACGGCAAGAGCGTGAAGCTCTCGGACTTTCGGGGCAAGGTGCTGCTGATCGTCAACACGGCCAGCAAGTGCGGCTTTACGCCGCAGTTCGCAGGCCTGGAGGCGCTGCATGAAAAGTATGCGGACCAGGGCCTGGTGGTGCTGGGTTTTCCGTCGAACCAGTTCGGCTCGCAAGACCCGGGCACCAACGAGGAAATCGGCGCCTTCTGCACCACCAACTACGGCGTGAGTTTTCCGATGATGGAAAAGATCGACGTCAACGGCAGCGGCGCCGCGCCGCTCTACCGGTGGCTCACCAAGGAGAAGCCGGGCCTCCTGGGCAGCACCGCCATCAAGTGGAACTTCACCAAGTTCCTGGTGGGGCGCGACGGCAAAGTGCAAAAGCGCTATGCGCCGCTCGACACGCCCGCTTCGCTCGCGACGGACATCGAAGCAGCGCTGGCGGCGGGCTGAGGCCGGGTCAGAAGCGGAAGCTGGCGGTCTTGGGGCTGCCGCCCACCGTCACCGACTGGCTCTGGGCACTGCCGCCTGCCGTGGCCACGTCCACCGTGTAGCGGCCGGGAGGCAAATCGACCAGGCAGACCGGCCCGCTGGCGCGCAACGCCAGCGAAGGCGCGCCACCGGCGCCCTTGATGTCGACTTGTACGTCCGCCAGGTAGGCGCCGTCGGAGCGCGCAAAAAGAAGGGCCAGCGGATGCTCCTTCATGGCCGCGCGCATGGCGTTGGATTCGTCCGAGCCGATGCCGCCGCACACATAGCGCACCGGGCCTTCGCCCTTCCACTGCGGCATGGCGGATTGCGCTTGCGCCCCAAGGGCACCGGCCGCGCAGGCAAACGCCAGCAAGGCACGCCGCAAGTTCGCCTGGACGATGAAAGCTTGAACGGAAGACATGAGGCTTGCTCCTGGAAAAATCGGTGCCGCCATGATGCGGCGCAAGCAGCTTCCGCCCGAGTCGGACCAGGGCGCTCTTCGGTGTGCGATCAGGCCGCTGCCAGGGCGGCGTCCAGCAGTTCCACCCAGTGGCGCACGGGGGTTTCCTGGCTGCCGCTCTGCAGGTGCGTGATGCAGCCTATGTTGGCCGAAGCGATGACGCTCGGCTGCAATTGCCGCAGGTGGCCGAGCTTGCGGTCGCGCAGCGGATACGCCAGCTCTGGCTGCAGCACCGAATAGGTGCCTGCCGATCCGCAGCACAGGTGAGCTTCGTTCATGGCCACGCGCACGTCGAAACCCAGCGCGCGCAAATGCGTCTCGACGCCGCCGCGCAGCTTCTGGCCGTGCTGCAGCGTGCACGGCGGGTGGTAGGCAACCACGCCCTCGGGGGCACGCACACGCGCCTTCAGGGCCGGCACCAGGGAGGGCAGCAGTTCGCTCAGGTCGCGCGTCAGCTCGCTGATGCGTGCCGCCTTGGCCGCGTAGGCCGGGTCGTGCTGCAGGATGTGCCCGTATTCGCGCACCGTAACGCCGCAGCCCGAGGCATTCATCACGATGGCTTCGACCTCGTCGCGTTCGACCTGCGGCCACCAGGCGTCGATGTTGGCGCGCATCTGCGCCTTGCCGCCCTCCTGGTCGTTAAGGTGAAACTTCACGGCGCCGCAGCAGCCCGCCTCTTGGGCGATCACGGTCTGGATGCCCGCCGCGTCGAGCACGCGCGCCGTCGCGGTGTTGATGTTGGGCATCATCGACGGCTGCACGCAGCCCGCGAGCATGAGCACCTTGCGCGCGTGCGTGGCGGTGGGCCAGGCACCTGCGTCCTGCCTGGCGGGCACCTTGGCCTTGAGCGCATCGGGCAACAGCCCGCGCACCGCCTGGCCGAGCTTCATTGCGGGCGCGAACAGCGGCGACGGCAGGCCCTCCTTCAGCAGCCAGCGCGTGGCCGCTTCCATGGCGGGCCGCGGCACTTTCTCGTCGACGATCTTGCGGCCGATGTCGACCAGGTGGCCGTACTGCACGCCGCTCGGGCAGGTGCTTTCGCAGTTGCGGCAGGTGAGGCAGCGGTCCAGGTGCAGCTGCGTGCTGCGCGTGGGCTCCTTGCCTTCGAGCACCTGCTTGATCAGGTAGATGCGCCCGCGCGGGCCATCGAGTTCGTCGCCGAGCAGCTGGTAGGTGGGGCAGGTGGCGGTGCAAAAGCCGCAGTGCACGCACTTGCGCAGAATGGCTTCGGCCTCGCGGCCTTCGTCGGTGTCGCGGAATTCAGGGGCGAGTTCGGTTTGCATCGCGGAAAGGTGTCGGTTGCTTTTTTATTCAGCGGCGAGGAGCCGGCCGCGGTTGAAGATGCGCTGCGGATCGAACTCGTGCATCAACGCGCGGTGGATGCGGGCCACCGGGGCGCTCATGGCGTCGAAGCGGTGAATCGCTGCATCCGTCGTGTGCGAAGCGGGCAGCCTGAAGAGCGTGGCGTGTCCTCCTGCCGCATGCGCAATGGCGCGGATTCGCGCTGCATCTTCCGGCGGCGCCTTGTACCAGCGCTGTGCGCCATGCCACTCCACGAGGGGTGCGCTGCCGTCCATGGCGAGCACCGGGGCGGTCTGCGGCACTGACAGGCGCCAGAGCGCCGCAGAGCCATCGTCACCGGTAAACCAGGGGTGCTGCTGGTCGCGCAGCAATTGCCAATATGAGTCGGCGCTTGCGTTGTCTTGCCGCTCGCCGCCCAGGTGAGCGCAAGCGGCTTCCACCGCTGCCACCGCGCCGCGCAGGCGCAGGTACAAAGTGCCGGCACCGGCGTTTTCCAGCCAGCAGCTCGCATTCAGCGGCAACGGCCGGCCGCCCCACTCGTTGAGCAGGCGCAGGGCATCGGCCTGGCTGCAGCCGAACGCGAGCGTGGCTTCAGCGGGGGCAACGGGCAGCACCTTCAGGCTCACCTCCGCGATCAGGCCCAGCGTGCCGAGCGAACCCGCGAGCACGCGAGAAACATCGTAGCCGGCCACGTTCTTCATGACCTGCCCGCCGAAGGTGAGCACGTCGGCGCGTCCGTTGACCAGCGTGGCACCGAGCACGTAATCGCGCACTGCACCCACGCTCGCACGCGCAGGGCCACTGAGGCCGGCCGCAACCATGCCGCCCACGGTGCCGCCGGTTTCGAAGTGCGGTGGCTCGAAAGGAAGGCATTGCCCTTTTTCGGCCAGTGCGGCTTGGAGTTCGGCGAGCGGCGTGCCGGCGCGCACGGTAACGACCAGCTCACTGGGCTCGTAGCTCGCGATGCCTGTCAGCGCAGCGGTGCCGAGGATTTCTCCTTGCAGCACTTCGCCGTGAAAGTCTTTGGTGCCGCCGCCGCGAATGCGCAGCGGCGTGGCGTCGGCGGCCGCGGCGCGGATGCGCTCGACGAGCTGACTGAGGGCTTGTTCCATGGTCTCTTTTTTGTTTTTCAGAAGCGCGGCAAATCGGGATGCGGCAGCTGCCCGCCCCGCACCACCTGCTTGCCGTATTCGGCGCAGCGCTGCAGCGTGGGAATCACCTTGCCGGGATTCAGCAGGCCGGCCGGATCGAAGGCGCGCTTCACGCCGAACATCTGTTCGTTTTCGGCCGCGGTGAACTGCACGCACATGCTGTTGAGCTTTTCAACGCCAACCCCGTGCTCGCCCGATACGGTGCCGCCCATGGCCACGCTGGTCTCCAGAATGTCGGCGCCGAAGAGTTCGCAGCGGTGCAGCTCGTCGGGGTCGTTGGCATCGAACAGCACCAGCGGGTGCAGGTTGCCGTCGCCCGCATGGAACACGTTGCAGCAGCGCAGGTTGTACTTCTGCTCCATCTGCTGAATGGCGAGCAGGATGTCCGCGAGCCGCTTGCGCGGAATGGTCGAGTCGAGGCACATGTAGTCGGGGCTGATGCGGCCCGATGCCGGAAAGGCGTTCTTGCGCCCGCTCCAGAACTTCATGCGCTCTTCTTCGTTGTTGCTCACCGCAATGGCAGTGGCGCCGCAGCCGCGCAGCACGGCGGTCATGCGGCCGATTTCTTCTTGCACCTCTTCGGGCGTGCCGTCGGATTCGCACAGCAGAATGGCGGCCGCATCCAGGTCGTAGCCCGCGCGGACAAAGTCTTCGACCGCGGCGGTCATGGGCTTGTCCATCATTTCGAGTCCCGCAGGAATGATGCCCGCGGCAATGACCGCGGCCACCGCATCGCCGGCTTTGCGAATGTCGTCGAAGCTGGCCATGATGCAGCGCGCGAGCTGCGGCTTGGGCACGAGCTTGACCGTGACTTCAGTGGTCACGGCCAGCATGCCTTCGCTTCCGACGACCAGCGCGAGCAGGTCGAGCCCCGGGGCGTCGAGCGCCTCGCCGCCGAACTCGATGGCCTCGCCTTCGGCCGTGAAGCCGCGCACGCGCAGCACGTTGTGCAGCGTGAGGCCGTATTTCAGGCAATGCACGCCGCCCGAGTTCTCGGCCACGTTGCCGCCGATGGTGCAGGCAATCTGGCTCGACGGATCGGGTGCGTAGTAAAGGTTGAAAGGCGCGGCCGCCTCGCTGATGGCAAGGTTGCGCACACCGCACTGAACCACGGCAGTTCGGCTCACCGGGTCGATCTTCAAGATGCGGCTGAACTTGGCGAGCGAAAGCGTCACGCCAAGCGCGTGCGGCATGGCCCCGCCCGAAAGCCCGGTGCCGGCGCCGCGCGCCACCACCGGCACGCCAAGCTGGTGGCAGGTCTTGAGCACGGCCGCCACCTGGGCTTCGGTTTCGGGCAGCGCCACCACCAGCGGGCGCTGCCGGTAGGCGGTGAGGCCGTCGCATTCGTAGGGTGTGGTGTCTTCTGCGTGCCAGATGAGCGCGTGCGCCGGCAGGTGGGCTTGCAGGGCGCGCACGACCTGCGACTGGCGTTCGGTTTTCTGCAGCGAATCGTGCTGGGCGGCGGTAAGCGGCGCGTTCATGGGCAAGCCTCTTTTGTCGGGCGGATCTGTCTCGTGGTGTAGCGCACTCTACGCAAATGCGGCGGCGCCGGGTTGAAGCTTTTTTGCGCGCCGCTTGAAAGAACTTTGCCGCTCGGCGTGTTTTCTTCTCTTCTTCAGCGCAGGCTTTGCACGAGCCAGTCGGCAAAGGCCGCGCATTCCCAACGGTCGAGCGTGCCGGGCTGCCAGCAGATGGTGTGGCGATGCGGCGAGGGCACGGGCCGGTCCGAAAGCGGCACCAGCCTGCCCGACTCGAACCACGCGGCGCCCATTTTCAGGCGCACGAGCGCCACGCCGAAGCCGCTGGCGGCAGCGTCGTAGACGAGCCCCAGGTCATTGAACTGGGAGCCGACATGCGGCTCGGGCTGGTCGATGCCGCAGCGTGCGAACCAGGTGCTCCAGGGTTCGAGCGGGCTGCGAATGAGCCGCGCGCTGGCAATCTCGGCGGCGGTTCGAAAGCCGTCGAACGGGCCGAACTCATTGAGGAAGCTCGGACTGCACGCAGGCACCACTTCTTCTTCGAGCAACAGCCGATGTTCGCAGTCGGCGTATGCGCCGGTGCCGTAGCGCACTTCAAGGTCGGCCTGCTCGGCGGTTACGTCGAGCAGTGGAATGGACACCTGCAGCACGAGCTCGATGTCCGGATAGATATTGCGGAACAGTTCGAGCCGGGGCATGAGGAACTGCCGGCTGAAGGTGGGCGTGACTGCAATGCGCAGGCGAGTGGCACGCTGCTGCGCCGCACTGCCGGTGGGCATCGCCTGCAGCGCTGCAAGGCCTGTGCGCACGTTGGCAAGATAGGCTGCGCCGTCGGCCGTAAGGCTGAAGTCGCTGCGGCCAAAGAGCTTGAAGCCGATGTGCGATTCGAGTTGCCGGATGCGGTGGCTCACGGCGCTGGGCGTAACGCACAGTTCGTCCGCCGCGCGGCCTGCGTTGCGCAGCCTGGCCACGGCTTCGAAGGTCAGGAGGCACTGGATGGGTGGGATGTGCTGGAGGGCCACTGTCTTTACCCGCTCTTGCGTGGTTCTTGCCGCTGCTGTCCAGGGCGTGTGCAAAGGCCACCGGGTACTCCCCTCCGCGAATGTCCCCCGCCTTCGGCTCCTCCTTTATTTCGCTGCGGGGAGCACCCGATGCCCTGTGCACCGGGGCACGCTGCCGGTGTTCCGCCGATCAGCGGCCGCCCTGGATGGGTCACCTCAGTCCTCGAAGAAGCTGACAGGCAGACCAGGCACATCGACGCGCATCGAGACCACTGTGCCCGATGCCGGCAATCGCTCGATTTCTGCTGCAGGTCGTCCCTTGCGGCCGCTGGTGACGAACAGCGTCTTCAGGTCGTCACCACCAAAGCACGGCATGGTCGGGCACTGGACAGGAACGGGGACAGAGGCCACGATTTCGCCCGTTGGTGCGAAGCGCAGCAGTTGCGCCCCTTCGAACATCGCAACCCAGTAGTGGCCCTCTGAGTCGACCGTCGCGCCATCGGGACGGCCTTGGTAGCGCACGGGCGAGTCGGTGGTCCAGCCTTGGGGCTTGTGCTCGAATTGATGAAACACGCGGGCACGCGAGAGCGAATTGGCCTCGGCATCCCAATCCCACGCGCACACCACATGCGCGGCAGTGTCGGCCCAGTAGAGCGTGCGGGCATCGGGCGAGAACGCAAGGCCATTGCCGGTGGTGGACTCGTTGGCCATTTGCGTCAACGTGGGCGACACACCGGTGTCGGTGCGGGCATCGAAGCAGTAGAGCGCCGCATTGGCCTTGTCCTTGGCCTCGTTGAGCGAACCGGCCCAGAAGCGGCCCAGCGCATCGCATTTGCCGTCGTTGAAGCGCATGGTGCGCGCGTCATGCTCCACGCGTGCCATCGCGACCAGTTCGCCGCCCCATTCGCGCGCGCGGTAGATGCCGTCGCGCAGTGCAATCACGAGCCCCCCGCTCTTCGCCGGTGCCATGCAACCCGGCTCGGTGGTCAGTGGCCAACGCTCCACCTTGGCGCCCGGCGCGCCGATTTCCCCGCGCGTGCGCAGCACCGCGCGCCCCGGAATGTCGAGCCAGTAAAGCGAGCGTTCGTGCGGATGCCAGAACGGCGATTCGCCGAGCTCGCAAAGGCTGTCTTCGAGGGTGGTCCACATGATCCCGGCATTGTGCATCCGCCGCCCCGCAGACAAAAAAAAGCCCGCTGGCGCCGAAGCGCTCGCGGGCTGAACATCCAAAGGAGACTCGCTGAAAAAAAAGATCCGTGTAGTTCTTATAAGCAGCCCGCGCCTCGTATGCCCCCTTCGTGGAACACCGAGGAACCGGCTTTGCCGGGCCTCTGGTGTTGCCCCCAGCAGGGGGGTTGGCGAAGCGACACGAAGTGCGCGAAGACTGGGGGGTTGCCTATTGCTTCGGGGTTACCTGTTATATGCGGTCTCGCCGTGCGAGGAGATGTCGAGGCCTTCGCGCTCTTCTTCTTCCGACACACGCAGGCCGATGGTGAGATCGGCAATCTTGAAGGCGATGAACGCCACCACGCCAGACCAGACGATGGTCAGCAGCACGCCCTTGAGCTGGATCCAGACCTGTGCGCCGATGCCGTTGGACACCACGCTGGCCGTGACCCAGTCGCCCACGAGGCCGGGGCCGCCGAGTGCCTGGGTGTTGAACACGCCGGTGAGCAGCGCGCCGACGATACCGCCGACACCGTGCACGCCGAACACGTCGAGCGAGTCGTCCGCGCCGAGCATCTTCTTGAGGCCGTTGACGCCCCAGAGGCAGGCGAAGCCGGCAATGAAGCCGATGATGATGGCGCCCATCAGGCCGACGTTGCCGGCGGCAGGGGTGATAGCCACGAGGCCTGCAACAGCGCCCGAAGCGGCACCCAGCATCGAGGCCTTGCCGCGCATCAGCGCTTCACCGATGCACCATGCGAGCACTGCGGCGGCCGTGGCGGTAAAGGTGTTCATGAAAGCGAGCACGGCGCTGGTGCCGGCTTCGAGGGCCGAACCTGCGTTGAAGCCGAACCAGCCGACCCACAGCAGCGAGGCGCCGACCATGGTGAGCGTGAGCGAGTGAGGCGTGAAGGCTTCCTTGCCGTAGCCGACGCGCTTGCCGATGACGTAGGCGCCAACCAGGCCTGCCACGGCTGCATTGATGTGCACCACGGTGCCGCCCGCAAAGTCGAGCGCGCCCCACTGCCAGATCAGGCCGGCCTTGGCGTTGTTGGCATCCACCACATTGGCGGCGGTGTAGGCGTCAGGGCCAAGCCAGAACCAGACCATGTGGGCCAGCGGCGCATAGCTGAAGGTGAACCAGATCACCATGAACAGCAGCACGGCCGAGAACTTGGCGCGCTCGGCAAAGGCACCCACGATCAGGCAGCAGGTAATGCCGGCGAACGTGGCCTGGAAGGCGGCGAACAGCAGCTCGGGGATATACACACCCTTGCTGAAGGTGGCGCCGGGCGCGAAGACGCCGGTGGCCGGATCGAACACACCCTTCATGAAGAGCCTGTCGAATCCGCCGATGAAGGCATTGCCTTCGGTGAACGCCAGGCTGTAGCCATAGATGAGCCACAGCACGACGATCAGCGAGAAGGTGACCATCACCTGCATCAGCACCGACAGCATGTTCTTGCTGCGCACCAGGCCGCCGTAGAACAGCGCAAGGCCGGGAATGGTCATCATGATGACGAGCAGCGTGGACAGCATCATCCAGCTGGTGTCACCCTTGTTGAACGAAGGAGCGGGAGCCGCGGCGGGCGCTGCTTCGGCAGCAGCAGGAGCGGCGGCGGCAGGTGCCGCAGCTGCCGGGGCAGCCGCGGGGGCCGGGGCGGTTGCAGCCGGTGCCGTGGCGGCGGGCGCTTCAGCCGCTGGCGCCTGCGCAAACGAGGCGGTGCCGGCAGCGAGCACGCTCAAGCCGAGCGCAAGAGAAACAAGCAGTTTTTTCATGGTTGTTTTTTTCCGGGCTGATCAGAGGGCTTCGCGGCCGGTTTCACCGGTGCGGATGCGAACGACCTGCTCGAGGTTGTAGACAAAAATCTTGCCGTCGCCGATCTTGCCGGTGCGGGCTGCGCCTTCGACGGCTTCGATCACACGGTCGACGAGGTCGTCGGACACCGCTGCTTCGATCTTGACCTTGGGCAGGAAGTCGACCACGTACTCGGCGCCGCGGTACAGCTCGGTGTGGCCCTTCTGGCGACCGAATCCCTTGACCTCCGTGACCGTGATGCCTTGCACGCCGATGGCCGACAGTGCTTCGCGCACTTCATCGAGCTTGAACGGTTTGATGATGGCTGTGACCAGCTTCATGATGACTTTCTCCTTCTTGGATGGAATGGATGGTGCGGCAGCTTGGGCCGCACCTTTGTTCTTGTGACTCTGCTTACAGCGTCTTGCTGAGCGTAACGATGAAGCGCGCCTTGTTGGGCGAGTAGTACTGCTCGCCGAAGGTGCCGAAGCCAAGGTCCACGCCCGGGCTGCTCAGCGCCAGGTACGAGCTCTTCTTGTTGGCGCCCTGCACCGAGCCGGCAAGTGCCAGGCCGTTGCCGAAGTCATACGACACGCCCACGTTGTAGTCCACGTAGCTCTTGTAGCCCAGGCTGCGGATGTCGCTGGACATGTGCGTGTAGCCCACGGCCGCCTTCAGCGTGAGCTTGGGCATGATTTCCTTGCTGTAGGCCAGGTTCAGGTAGCCGGTGTTGCGGCCCTTCAGGCCCGAGCCCGACTTGTAGCCCGCGTAGCCGAAGTAGTCCTTGGAGACCGTGTGCGAGTACTTCAGGGTGAACGAGCCGATGGCTTCGTCGGCCCAGGTGCCCGCGCCGTACAGCTCGGTCGTGTTGCCGATGGAGTTGCCCGGGTAGATGTAGGTGAGCGCGCCCACGTCCATGTCGAACGGGCCGGCCTTGAACTTGTAGCCCCCGTAGATGTCGCTCTCGATGCTGTTGCCCTGGAGCCAGTTGACGCTGGAATTCCAGTTGCCCACATAGAAGCCGCTTTCGCCGAAGGCGTAGTCGAAACCGCCCTGGATGGCCGGCTTGAAGCCCTTGGTCTTGGCGTAGTCGTTCTTCCCGATCATGTCCTGGTCCTGGCCACGGAACTTGTAGTTGCTGGTCAGGGCCACATTCCCCGAGAGCTGGGCGCTCGCCAGCATCGGCAGGGCTGCAAGGGCGACCACGGCCACTGCCTGGGCGAAATTACGGTGCATCATCGAGACTCCTCGGAGTTGGTTGGATCGTTGGGGGACACCGTCTCATAGCAGGGAGCGTGCCAAAGTGCTCGTTCTCCTGCCGCGTGGCTGCAACCCCGGCCTCCGCAATCCGGGTGAAAAGTTACAAGAGTGTTCAGTGCGGTGCCCTTCCGGGGGCCCGCGGTGCGCAAGCCCGACCAAAAACGGGCGCACCACAATGGGGAGAGTAATAAAAATGAGCTTGTCTTTGGTGCAAAGCCGCGCTTTGCTTGGGCTGGAAGCAGCCAGTGTCACGGTCGAGGTGCATCTGGCGAACGGCCTGCCCAGCTTTACGCTGGTCGGGCTGGCAGATATCGAGGTCAAGGAGGCGCGCGAACGTGTGCGTTCGGCCATACAGAATGCCGGCCTCGAGTTTCCCAACAACAAGCGGATCACGGTCAACCTGGCGCCAGCCGACCTGCCCAAGGATTCCGGCCGCTTCGACCTGCCCATTGCGCTTGGCATCCTCGCGGCCAGCGGGCAGATCCAGGCTGCCGGCCTCGCGGGGCACGAGTTTGCGGGCGAACTTTCCCTTTCAGGCGAGCTTCGGCCCGTGCGCGGCGCGCTGGCCATGGCGCTTGCGCTGCACACCCGCGGCATCGCGACACGGCTGGTGCTACCCACCGAAAGCGCAAAAGAAGCCGCCCTGGTGCCCGGCGGCGAGGTGTACGGCGCAAGGCACCTGCTCGATGTGGTGCAGCGCTTCATGCCCGAAGACGCCGCGGCGCAGCCGGCTGCGACGGCCGAGCCGCCCGGCGCAGCCGGCTGGGCCCGCATCCAGGCCGCCGAGGCAGGTGCCTCCCCCGTGTATGCCGACCTGTCCGACGTAAAGGGGCACGCGAGCGCCAAGCGGGCGCTCGAGATTGCCGCCGCAGGCGGGCACAGCCTGCTGATGGTCGGCGAACCGGGCTCGGGCAAGTCGATGCTGGCGCAGCGCTTTGCCGGACTGCTGCCCCCGATGAGCATCGACGAGGCGCTGGAGAGCGCGGCCGTTGCCAGCCTGGGCGGCATCTTCTCGACCGAGCGCTGGATGAGCCGGCCGACCTCGGCGCCGCACCACACCTCCAGCGCGGTGGCGCTGGTGGGCGGCGGCTCGCCTCCGCGGCCGGGTGAAATCTCGCAGGCCCACCACGGCGTTCTTTTTCTCGATGAATTTCCGGAGTTCGCGCGCTCCGCCCTCGAGGCGCTGCGCGAGCCGCTCGAAACCGGCACCATCACCATTGCACGGGCCGCCCGGCGCGCCGAGTTTCCCGCTCGCTTTCAGCTCATTGCTGCCATGAATCCCTGCCCCTGCGGCTACCAGGGCTCGGCACTGAAGGCCTGCCGCTGCACGCCCGACCAGGTATTGCGCTACCAGAGCAAGCTCAGCGGCCCGCTGCTCGACCGCATCGACCTGCACATCGAAGTGCCCGCGGTGTCGGCGCACCAGCTGCTGGGCGCACCGGCCGGCGAGGCGACCGGCAGCATCCGAGCCCGCGTGGTTGCCGCGCGCTCATTCGCGCTGCAGCGCCAGGGCAGCCCCAACCAGGCGCTGCAAGCCGGCGCCATCGACCAGCACGCCGCGCTGGACGAAGCAGCGCGCAAGTTCATGGTCAACGCCGCGGCCAAGCTCGGCTGGTCGGCGCGCAGCACGCACCGCGCACTCAAGGTGGCGCGCACGGTGGCAGATCTGGCCGGCGCCGAATCGGTGCAGGCTGTGCACGTGGCGGAGGCGGTGCAGTACCGGCGGGGGTTGCGGAATTGACCTCTGCAGTGAAGTCAGCCGTCCCGACGCTCTATAACAGCAGCATGGTTGGTTGGACGATAGCGGCTGGCTTGCCGGTCACGCTGCCTGTGAGCTGCAACTGTGCTTTTTCTTCAGCTGAGCTCGCCGCGCATTGATTGCGAGCAGGCGGGCCTTTTCATTACCGTGCGTTGTCACGGAGAACGATTCGGCGATGCTCGTGCCATCGATTCCGCCCGTCTTGGCTAGCCAGTACCGAGGTGACCCGTCGGCGTCCTTGACGCACGAGACTCCGGGGGTGCCCGAACTGTTGCTTTTTCTCAAAATCTCGACGACGGGAATGGGCTCGGGCAGCGTTCGTCTCGACTTGGACGCAGTGGCTTTGGCGCCAGGCGCCTTCCGAGTCGTCTCCCTCACGCGTGCTTCGGCAGGATGAACGTTCCGTAGTCCTTTCATGGCCTGCAGTTGCTTCTCGCGCTCCGCAATGGCCAAGCACTCCGCCTGGGCTGCGCCGTAGCGGCCCACAGTAAAGGACTTGGTGAGCAGACGATCCGCGCTCACGCGGGTGATCGCGTGCCAGCTCTTGATTTCGCCTTTGGCATTGAAACGGAAGGTCACGCCGGAGACGCCGCTCTTGTTGGTGATGCGCAGTTTCTGCGCCAATGCGCTTCGCTCCGGCGGTAGATGGTTGCGCACGATCTCGTCCCGATAGGCTTGCGCGCACGCCAGTGCGATGGCCTCGCCGCCATACCGACTAAAGGCGAAGCTCCTCAAGAACCGCGTTCTCGCGCGGCTCAGGTCGACTCGCCAGCTGTTGGCCACGCGAAAGATGCCGTACATCGCAGGCACGTTGTAGAAGTCGTGGCCGCCCCATGCCGGTGGCGCCTCGTGCGTGTTCGCGGGCTCTGGGCCTGCGTTCGCGGCGGGATCGATTGTCAAGAGAGGTTCGCTCTGTTTCATGCTGTTGGCTCTAACGGATTTCAACCGGCGCCCGGCTTCGACCGGACGAAAAGCTCTTGCGCTTTGTCTCCTGAGTTTTCCATGCTTCGGGGCGAGCATTTGGCGCTATTAACGCCCGCGTTCTCAATGGAATTCGAACCGCTGATCCTTGACCACATGGTGCTTGCCCAAGTGAAAGTTACATACCCTGGCGACTTCCGCCCCGTCCTTGCTTTCGGACAGACAGCCGCCAACGATCTTCACGACCTTACCGCCTTGTTGGGACAGCGGAAGCTCGATGGTGAGACCCTCGGGAAGAGCATGCGTCAGTTCGACTTGCTCGGCGTAATCGTCGATGAGTGCAAAGATCGGTGCACCGTCAACGCGCAGCATGTAGATGTCGTGCTGGAACGCTGCACCGCGCACGAGGCACATCTCGACACGCGATTTCTCGACTTGCTGACTGCGGCACTCCGGCGCCGGCTTCGGCTGTGCATGAACCACCGGTGTGATGAGAGATCCCGCGATGGTGAGAAGAATGAGGTACTTACACATGAGGTCTGAAGTTTTTATGGGTTTGCGACACGCATGGCGTCGCGCGACTCGGCAATCGCCGCACTGTGGCTTCTAGCCCGGGAGGCCAGAGAACGACTCCTCGCTTGAGGCGTTATGCCCTTTGGACTGCCGCCTCGCCGCAGCCATGCAGTACGCTGGTTCCAAGCAAGGCAACTGCCTTCGCGATCACTTGTTTTTTCATTTAGTACTCCCTTTTTGGTTTAGAAGCCCGCATTCAGATTGAACCCAAACGTGGTCCTGGCCGTGCGATACCCCTCCGGCTTGCTGATCGGCGCGCCCATGAACAGGTCGTAGCTCAACTTGCTCCACTGCCCCCGCACGCCGACGACCGCACCCGCGAGGCTCCGGCCCAGCCCATCCACCGCCGAGCGCCCGCCCACATGCCCATAGTCGGCGCCGGCGTACAGCTCCGCCCCGCTCTGTCCTGAACCTGTGGGAATGGCCCAGCCGATATCGTTGCGAATGACCCAGCCCCGCTCCCCCATCAGGCTCGTCTCGCCGTCGAAGCCGCGCACCGTGTAGCGCCCGCCGATGGAAAACCGGTCCTGCGGCATCAACGGCGTGCGGTTCCACTGCGCGCGCACCAGCCCCGAATAGCGCAGCTTCTGCGCACCCAGCTTGAACGGCGCATTCAGGCTCACCTCGACCGTGT